>NZ_JASNRB020000002.1:0-512839 GCF_030411975.2 Massilia orientalis
CCGTAGCTGTGTTCACTAAAGGTGGGATCGATCAGCGGTTGCAGCACCTGCAGCAGTGCCTGCTGAATCAAACGGTCAGTCACGGTGGGAATCCCCAGTTCACGTTCGCTTCCATCTGGTTTCGGGATGCCCACGCGCCGTACAGGTTGTGGCTTGTACGTGCCATTCATCAGGCGCCTCCTGATGTCGGGCCAAGCGTGTTTCAGGCGTTCTTAGGTCTGGACAATGCTAAGTCCATCGACACCCGCGGCTCCCTTGTTCGCCTTCACGCGCTTCCACGCGCGTTGCATGTTCTCTCTCGCGAGGACTTGCGCGAGCAAGCCTCGCCCTGCGCCTTTCGACTCTTGGCGCGTGAGACGTGTTTCATCGCTGACCACCTTGGACGAGGCTTCACCCCGCCGCTTGGCGACCCGCCCCGCCAACGCGGGCATCTGATGCGGTACACGATTCATCGACAAAGCGTTTGACGCTCCTTCTCGTTCGGCTCTTCGCCAAGACTGTGGCTACTACGGCCTCTGCTGACTTCTCGCTCCGATTTTTTTTTCGTCGCCCTTTCAGGCATAAGGCGAGATCTCCCCAGGTAAGAACGCACTCCTTCACTGCACAACCGCCGGATCTACGCCACCTCGCCTTGACCACAAGAGCTTCGCGGTCATTTGCCCGCTCGCCCTGCTCGGCAGCGCCTTCTATCCGATTCTTGTTCATCGGCTCGCAGTTTCGCTCCACGCTTCCTTCCCACGGTCGGTCGCCCTTCCGCAGTTGCGCTTCACTTCGCTCGCTGTGGTCAGCTCGCGGCGGGACTTGCACCCGCAGGAGTGCGCCCATGCTGGGCGCACAAAAGAAAAGCGGCGCCGCAGCGCCACTTTCAGAACGCGGGCAGCAAATTACGACTGCGTCGCGCCGTTCAGCAAGGAACGCGAACGGGCATAACCGAAATACACCAGCAGGCCCAGCACCAGCCAGATGAGGAACGCCACCCACGTGATCGCGGACAGGAACGACATCAGCGCCAGGCAGAACACGACGGCGATGCCCGGCACGATGGGCACGCCCGGGCAGCGGAACGCGCGCTTCAGGTCCGGCCGCTTCTTGCGCAGGACGATTACGGCGACGGAGACGAGGCAGAACGCGGCCAGCGTGCCGATGTTGACGAGTTCGGCCAGCACGTTCAGCGGCACGAACGCGGCGATCAGGCCGAACAGGATGCCGACCACCCACGTCGCAAAGAACGGGGTGCCGAATTTCGGGTGCACGGTGGACAACTTCGCCGGCAGCAGGCCGTCGCGCGACATCGCGTAGATGATGCGGGTCTGGCCATACGCCATCACCAGGATCACGGTGGTCATGCCGAGGATCGCGCCCAGGTCGATCCAGCCGGCGAACCAGTTTTCGCCGGCGTGCTGCAGGGCCAGCGACACCGGGTGGTCGATGCCCTTGAACATCTGGAACGGGACGATGCCGGTCATGATGGCGGCGACGATCACGTACAGGATCGTGCAGATGGTCAGCGAGCCGATGATGCCGATCGGGAGGTCGCGTTCCGGACGCTTGACTTCCTCGGCGGCCGACGTGACGGCGTCGAAGCCGATGAACGCGAAGAACACGACGGCGGCGGCGCTCATGATGCCCGTGCCGCCGAACGGCGCGAACGGATGCCAGTTGGCCGGCGTGACGTGCTTGACGCCGACGGCGATGAACAGCAGCACGACGATCATCTTGATGACGACCATGACGTTGTTCACGCGCGCCGATTCGCGCACGCCGTACGACAGCATCGCGGTCAGCACGAGCATGATGACCAGCGCCGGCAGGTTCATCACGCTGTGCACGCCCGGCACCGCGCCCGGGGCGGCGGACAGGATTTCAGGAATGGTGATGCCGAAGCCGCTCAACAGCGACTGGAAATAGCCGGACCAGCCGACGGCCACCGCCGACGTCGCCAGCCCATATTCGAGCAGGAGGTCCCAGCCGATCATCCAGGCGACGAGTTCGCCGAGGACGACGTAGCTGTAGGTATAGATCGAACCGGCGATCGGCACGGTCGACGCGAACTCCGCGTAGCACATGGCCGCGAAGCCGCACGCGATGGCGGCGACGATGAACGATACCGTCAACGCCGGACCGGCCGTCAATGCGCCCGTACCGGTCAGCACGAAGATACCGGTGCCGACGATCGCCCCGATGCCCATGAGGATGAGGTCGGTTGGCCCCAGCACTTTCTTCAGCCCGCCCGGGGTACGGGAGGCTGCGACCATGTTGTCGAGATTCTTGGTTCTGAAAAGACTCACTGCTTTCTCCAATCGATAGTAGATAAATCCCGGTCCCTGATTGTTATGTGCGGCGGGCAGGCGGTAACCTGCACGTACATCCGCCGAAGGGGGTCTCCTCCTGGGCACGGACCGCCTGGACTGACATGCAAGAACAATGCCGGTCGCCAGCCTGGCGGCGTCACATTATCTCCATTCTGTTATCCAGAATCAAAGGAAATACTCAATATTTCAAGGCGTAGAAGCTGGGAAACCGCAAAAACCGGCCACAAACGCTTAGCGCAGCGTGCAAATGAGGAGTTCCGGATCGGCGTTCAGCCGCAGCGGGATGCCGGAACAGCCGACGCCGCGGCTGACGATGAGGGGGCCGTTGCCGGACACGTCGTAGCGGCCGTAGCAGAAATCGCGCGAGCACGGGCCGCTGGGATGGAACAGCGGCGCACCATCCGGGAGCGCGATCTGGCCGCCATGGGTATGGCCGGCGAAGGCGACGTCGAAGCGCTGGCGCTCCAGGCGGTACAGCCCGTCGGGGGAATGCGTCAGGTAGATCCGGACAGCGCCCGCGCCGGCGAACGTGGCGCCGGCCGACGGCGCGCCGGTCCACGGATCGTCGATGCCGCACACGCTGACGTCGCCGAACGGCGCCGGCAGCGCGACGTTGCGGTTCACGAGCACCTCGGCGCCGCCGGCGCGCAGCGCGTCCTCGATGATGCCGCGGCCATTCCAGATGTCGTGGTTGCCGATGACGGCATAGGTGCCCAGCGGCGCCCGTGCGCCCGCGATGAAGTCCGCCAGGACGGCCACGTTCTCCGCATCGAAACACACGTAGTCGCCGCCCAGCAGCATCACGTCCGGCGCTTCCGCGCGGATCGCCGCCAGCAGGTCGCCGAATATGGCGGGATGCGTGGTGGGGCCGGCATGGAAATCGGACGCGAAACCGATGCGCAGCGGCTGCGCCAGCCGGCGTCCGGGGTCCAGCTCCACCTCCTGGCGGGTCACCCGCACTTTGCCCAGGCCGCCGAGCCGGTAGCTCAACCCGGCCACGAAGCCCTTCAGCAGGGCGGCATTCAGGACGCGTTCGAACGCATTGCGCAAGGGTTGCTCATGCTTGTGACTGGACATAGGACCCGCACTTTACACCAACTGCGCCCCCGGTGAGGTAACATTGCCTTTTTGCCCAGGGCTACCATGCTGACACCCGACCAGTTCTTCGCCTTCCTCGCCGCCGCCATCCTGCTGACCCTGTCGCCGGGGCCGGACAACATGATGGTATTGAGCGTGGGCGTCGCCAAGGGCCGGGTGCGGGGTATCGCGTTCGGGCTCGGGTGCGCGTTCGGGTGCCTGTCGCACACGCTGCTGGCCGTCGTGGGCGTGTCCGCCCTCATCGCCGCGTCGCCGCTCGCGTTCACGACGCTCAAGGTATGCGGCGGCCTGTATCTCGCGTGGATGGGCTGGCACGCGATCCGCAGCCGCGGCGGCGCCCGCGTCGACACGGCGCATGCCGCCGCCGACCCGGCCCGCACGCTGTTCTTCAAAGGCCTCGTCGCGAACGCCATCAATCCGAAGGTGGCCCTGTTCTTCCTGTCGTTCCTGCCCCAGTTCGTCGTCGCGCAGCGCGGCGACGCCAACCTGCAGACGGCGCTGCTGGGCCTCACGTTCACCTTGCAGGCCATCGTCCTGTTCGGCCTGCTCGGCTTCTTTTCCGGTGCCATCGGCCAGTGGCTGGCGCGCCGTCCCAAGGCCGGGCAATGGCTCGACCGTATCGCCGGCACCATCTTCATCGCCCTCGGCCTGCGCCTGATCGTGTCGCGCTGACGGCATCACCCGGATCCATCGCCCCTTGGCGTTTTAACGTTCGTCACATATCCCGCCGGGGAATGACTTCAAAATTTCTTTATAGAAATTTGGTTGCCGGCCACATTTTTTGCTACATTGGCGGTTTTATCTCTACGGGATGGCCGCCATCCCCGCTTGCGGCCGCGAATGCGCGAATCCACTCTGTTCAAGCACCTGACTTCCAGCGCGATCGTCACCGCCTGCTGCGTGCTCGGTCTGCTGTATTTCGGGCGCGACGTCCTCGAACCGCTCGCGCTGGCGGTCATCCTCAGCCTCGTGATCGCCCCGCTGATCCGCACGCTGCGGCGCATCGGCCTGGGCCAGGTGCCGGCGACGATGCTGTCCGTGCTGATGGTGGGCACGTGCGTGGTCGGCCTGGGCATCGTCCTCGCGTTCCAGCTCGTCGCCGTGACGGGCGACCTGCCGAAATACCGCGCCGCGATCCGCACCAAGGTCGCGGCCGTGCGCGAGATGACCGAGCGGCCGTTCGCCCGCATCGAGGCCGAGATCAGCGCCGTGCAGCCCCAGGCGCAGCAGAGCGGCACCGTCAGCAGCCGGCGCGGCATGAGCACCGTGACCGTCAGCCCCACGCAGCCGCTGCCGGTCGAGATCCGCCAGCCGCGCCTGACGACGCGCGACTCGCTCACACGCCTGTTCGCAATGGCCTTCGGTCCGTTGGGCGAGGCGGGGCTCGTGCTCGTACTGCTCGTCTTCATCTCGCTCGAACACGAATCGCTGCGCGACCGCCTGATCCGGCTCGCCGGCCAGACGGAAATCAACCGCACGATCCGCACCCTGGGCGACGCGGCCCAGGGCGTGTCGCGCTTCTTCCTGTCTCAGTTCATCGTCAACCTGACGTTCGGCACCCTGATCGGCCTCTTGCTGTGGCTCGCCGGCGTACCGCACGCGGGCCTGTGGGGCGCCCTGTCCGGCATGCTGCGCTTCGTGCCCTACATCGGCGTGATGGCGGCTGGCGCCGTCATCGCCGTGTTCGTCGCCGCCATCGACCCCGGCTGGCAGCTGGCCCTGTCCTGCATCGCCCTGTTCGTCGCGCTGGAACTGTTCGTCGCGAACGTCGTCGAACCGAAGGTCTACGGCCACAGCTCGGGCCTGTCGCCGCTCGCCGTGATCGTCTCGGCCGTGTTCTGGGGCGCGATGTGGGGGCCGGTGGGCCTGTTGCTGTCGACGCCGCTGACCCTGTGCTTCGTCGTGGCCGGCCGCCACGTGCGCGGGCTGGAACCGGTGACGATCCTGCTCGGCGACGCCCCCAACGTCTCGGGCGCCCAGCGCCTGTACCAGCGCCTGCTGACGGCCGACAGCGACACGATCGTGCGCGACGCCCACGCCTACCTGCGCCGCGCCAGTTTCGCGCGCTATTGCGACAAGGTGCTGTTGCCGGGCCTTGCCCTGGCCGGCGCCGACATGCGCGCGGGCCGCATCGACGCGGGCCAGATGGAAACCATGCGCGCCGCCATGGGCCGCGTGGCGGCGACCCTGAACCCGGAAGGCCGCACGCCCGCGCGCACGCGGCGCCGCCGCGACGTCTCGCTGCTCGACGCCAACCTGGGCGCCTACCTGCGCCAGATGCGCGAGACCCGCCAGGGCCGCTGGCAGGGCTCGCTGGACGTGCCCGCGCACTCCGTCGTGCTGTGCGCCGCCCTCGCGGTGGAGCGGGACGAACTGCTCGCCGAGCTGCTCGTGTCGGCGCTGCGCGACGCGAACATCGACGCGCGCAGCACATTGCTTGGCTCGGCCGACCGGCCCGGTCCGGAAAAGGCGGAGCTTATCTCCACCGTGATCCTGCCCTACCCCGTGGAAGACCGGCTCGGGGACTGGCTGAACGCCGTCACGGAATTGCGCACCCATCTGCCGGATGCGCTGCTCGCCACCGTCAAGCTGCCGTTCGACCAGTCGACCGTGCCGCAGCCGGCGGTCGAGGAACATGTCGATATCGTGCTGCGCTCGTTCGAGGAAGCACTGGCATTCGTGGCGCCGGAGCGGGCGCCGCGGGGGTGAGTTGCATTCGCGTCACGTCTTATCGGGCTGGTCACGATTTTCCAGCCGTGTAGTTGCTTTATCGATATAATGTTGCCGTACATCACATATTTACGGTCATGGCGGCAACAACTCTTCCTGAAGCGAGCTGGACATCCGACCAGGCGCCGCGGCGCGGTCAGTCCGGGCATTACGAACTGCGCGCCCGCCTCGGCGAAGGCGGCTTCGGCGAGGTCCACGAAGCCTGGGACACGCGCCTGCACCGCAGCGTCGCTATCAAGGCCATCCGCCATGTCGGCACGGCGGGCACGGACCTCGTGCGCGAAGCGCGCCTGGCCGCTTCGCTGCGTCATCCCGCGTTCGTCAAGGTTCATGCGGTCGAAGAGGATGCCGCAGGCCAGTTCATCGTCATGGAACTGGTGCATGGCCGCACGCTGAAAGAAATCCTGCAGTCGGAAACAGTCGCGCTGCCGCTCGCACTCGACTGGGTCGGCCAGGTGGCGGAAGCGATGCTCGATGCCCACGCATCCGGTCTCGTGCATGGCGACATCAAGCCGTCGAACCTGATGGTCGAACCGGACGGGCGCGTGCGCATCCTCGACTTCGGCCTTGCGCTGCGCCAGGACGCGCTGGCCACCGAGACCGTCTCGCTGGGCGAGGTCGCAGCGACAGGCCAGACCGATCCGCAGGGTACGATCGCCTACATGGCGCCCGAGCGCCTGCAGGGCGCGACGCCAGACCCGGGCGCGGACACCTACGCGCTCGGCGTCATTCTTTATGAACTCGTGTGCGCCAAGCGGCCGTTTGCGACATTGCATGGGCTGGCGCTGGCCGCGGCCCTCGTCCAGACCTCGTCGGATGGATGGGACTACCCGGATCGTCTCGAGGCACCGGTCATCGCATTAATCCGGGCGATGACGGCCAGGGTACCGATGCGTATCGAAAGCATGGACGACGTCTTGCGGCGCTTGGCCGAACTCTCGGGTGGGAAGGTGGCGCAGCAACCAGGGACAGCCGTGCCCGCGGCGCACAAGCGTCCGCTGCCCCGACGAGCGAAACTCGGCGCTGCCGCATTGTTGATCGTGGCGACTGGCGGCATCCTCTGGTGGAAGGGCGAGCCCCAACTGACCGCGGTCGGGGCCACGATGCGCCAAGCGCTCACGCCATACTCGGAAGCCGTCGAGATGGAGCAAGGCCTTGCCGCGCTCAGGTTGTTCGATCGGCCCGGCGCCCTCGAGACCGCACAGCGACACTTCGAGCGCATTCTGGCACGCACGCCGGACAATGCGGCAGCCGCGGCCGGCATTTCACTCGCGCACAGCGCACGCTACGCCAGCTCGCGGCAGGACGAAACCTGGCTTCAGAAAGCGGACGCGGGCGCGCAACAGGCGCTGCGGCTGAACGACCAGCTCGCACTCGCGCACGTGGCCACGGCGGCGGTGCGCGAGGGGCAGGGGCGCTTCGACGATGCCGTCGCCGCTTGCAACCAGGCCCTGCGCCTCGACCCGGCAAACGATTTCGCCTGGTACATCAAGGCCGAGACGCTGCGACGTGCGCGCCGTTACCAGGACGCGCGCACCACGCTGGCCGAAGCGACGCGGCGCTTCCCACTCGCACGCGTCTTCCTCGACGAACTTGGTAGCGTCGAGTACGAGGAAGGCCATCTCGCAGTAGCAGAGCAATTGTTCCAGCGAAGCATCCGGCTCGAGCCCGACGCCGTGACGGCCTACGCCAACCTGGCAGGCACTCTAATACGTGAAAACCGTCTCGACGAGGCGGCACGCGTACTCCAACAAGGCCTGCAGTTGCGTCCAAACGCCAAACTCTATTCCAACCTCGGCAACGTGCTCTTTCTGCGCGGCGATTACGTCGGCGCAGCGGATGCCTTCGAGGACGCCGTGTCGTCCCGGCACGGCGATCCAAGTTCCTACCTCGCGTGGGCTAATCTCGGCGACACGTTGCTGTGGATTCCCGGGCGGCGCCAGGATGCACGGCGCGCCTACGACAAAGCACGCCACCTGCTAGGCCCACGCCTGGAGCGCGCGCCGGACGACGTCCTGCTCGTATCGCGCATGGGCCTTTACTCCGCACGGGCGGGCGACGAAACGAGCGCCGTGAAGCTTGCACGTCATGCCGTCGAGCTCGCGCCCGGGAGTGCGGACGTGCAGTTCCGCGCTGGGCTCACCTATGAGCTGCTGGGGCAGCGCGCCCTAGCGCTCGCCGCGATCTTGAATGCGCTGCGTGCGGGCTATCCGCAGAAATATGTCGAGGCCGAGCCAGACCTCGTCGAACTCCGGCGCGACCCCGGTTACCACTCTGAGTGAGGCCGACGCGTTCCATTTACCTGCTGTTCAACCGAAAGGATCATCATGCCGCAAACCTACCAGCTTACGGTCAGCTATGTCCAGGATCAGACCCTCGCCACGTGGGGCCTGAATGGCGTGCAGCGCCAAGATGGCGACATTATCCAGCTGGAACCCAATGACAAGATCGTGTTTCAGTTCAATGGGCCGGGCGACATCGCCGAGTGCGTACTGATCAGCGGCCAGATGCAAACGACCTGCCATGGTTCGTCGCCGTTCACGGAAGGCAATCGCATCAACCTGAAAGCGAACAATACGGTGACCGTCGGGAAAAACCTCGGCGCGTGGGGCTTCACGATCTCGTTCTCCGCGCACAACGGCAACGGCACGACCGCGTTTTACTACCTTCCGGACCCGGAAGTGGAAGTCGGCTCGCGCTCCTGCGAATAATCAGACACTCTCGCGCAACCGCCGCACTTCCCGCCGCAACGACTCCGTCGGCGTCCTGAGCAACTCCGCGCAGCGCCCGACGTCGCCGGCGCACGCGGCCAGTGCGCGTTCGATCTCCTCGGCGGGAATCCGCTCCGCCCAGCGGATCTCGCGGTGGGCATCGAGCAGCTTGTACATCGTCGGCCGCGAGATGCCCAGGTCGCGCGCCGCGGCCTGGATATTCCACTCGTTGCCGGCCATCGCCCGCAGGACCTCGGCGTCGCTGATGTCGGACGGCTTGCGGCGCGGCGTCTCCGGTCCGGCAGGCGCGCGCGCCGGCATGGCTTCCGCAGCCGGCACCAGCCGCGCCGCGCTGCCGGCCGGGGCCGGCGTCAGGCGCACCAGTTGTTCGAGCTGCGGCGTGCCGCCGTGCTGCACCAGCAGCGCGGCGCGGCGCAACGTGTGACTTAACTGGCGGATGTTGCCCGGCCAGTCGTAGCACGCGATCTCCACCACCAGTTCCAGCGGCAGCACCGGCAGCGCGCCGTGCGCCTGCAGCAGGTGCACGATCAGCACGCCGATGTCTTCGCGCCGCGCGCGCAGCGGCGGCAGCTGCAGCGCGAATCCCTCCAGCCGGCGCAACAGGGCCTGGTTGAACGCGGCCGTATCGAGGTCCTGGTCCGTCGCCGCGATCAGGCGCGCCGTCGTCTTGCGGTCCTGGGTCGCGCCCAGCGGACGGTAATCGCCGCCTTCCAGCACGCGCAGCAGCATCGGCTGGACGCTGGCCGGCGCATTGCCGATCTCGTCGAGGAACAGGGTGCCGCCGTCCGCTTCCGCGAACAGGCCACGGCGCTCCTGCGCGCCCGTGTACGCGCCGCGCGCCGCGCCGAACAACTCGGCGGCCGCGAGCGATTCGTTCAGCGCCGCCATGTTGACGGCGACGAGCCGCGCCTGCGCGCGCTGGCCCAGCGCGTGGATGGCGCGCGCCGCGATTTCCTTGCCGGTGCCCGTCTCGCCCAGCAGCAGCACGGGGATGTCGGTCGGCGCCACCATGCGGATCTGGTCGCGCAGCGCGATCGCCGCGGCGCCCACGCCCACGAGTCCCGGCACCGGGTTGTGCTTGGGTAGGCAGTCCATCCAGTGCAGGCACAGGACGACGGCGCGGCCGAGCGTCAACACCTGGCCGCGCGCGACGTCGGCCGCGTCGAACCGGACCGGCCCGGTCGCGGCCCGGCCGTTCAGCTCGACCGGCATGCGGGTCGCCGGGAAATGCACGACGACGCCCTCGCCATCGCCGTCGCCGCCGCGCGCGATCCGCACGGGGTCGCGCGAGATCGTGCCGTGGCCCAGCGGCAGGCCGGCCTGGCCCGGGCGATAGAACAGCGGCGCGTAGCGGTTCACTTCCAGCGTGCCGGGATCGCCGACGAACTGTTCGCCGATGCGCGCCGGGTCGGGATGCCAGAGGATCGTCAGCGCCAGCAGCGGCCGTCCGGGCATGCCCTGCGCGGACAGCTGCAACGTCTGGGTATATTCGGTGGAGTCAAGCATGCGCGGAACGTCAACGTTATCGCTTTACATGTAAAAAACATGGCAATTTTACACGCAGAAACATCCGATGGGCCGAAATCGGGGCTGTCTCCCCGGATTTCGCCATGGCACGGCGTTTGCAATATGAGTAACGCCGCCATCGGGGCGGTGCCTTTTCCCGGACGTGCCATGACATTCAACCTCGCTTCCTCGCCCATCCAGCCCTTTGACGCCCGCGTCATGCTCGACGTGCACAGCCTGAAAGCCCTGCGCCAGCGCCGCGGCGGACGCGAGGCCTTGTCCGCGCAATTCCAGGAACGAAGACTGTGCCTCACCCACGCCGCCATCAAGCGCGCCGAATCCGGCCGCCCCGTGCCCTACCGCACGGTGCGCCACCTGGCCGCGTTCTACGGCATCGGCGTCGAGACCCTGATCGACGCGGCGCCGACCCGCCAGGCGCCGCCCGCGCGCGCCGTGCCGGACCTGGCGGACATATGGGACGTCGAGCGCCTGCAATGCCGCGCCGTCATCGACGCGGTCCACGTCGGCGGCCGCGGGCGGATCATCGACGTGCAGGGTGTCGCCGGCGCCGGCAAGTCGCCCCTGTTGTCCTTCGGCGCCCGCGACGCCCGGGCGCGCGGCTACACCTGCGTCGTGCTCGACGGCGGTAGCGCCCGCATCCCCGCGGTCCACACGGCCGCCGACCTGATGCTCGCCCTGCTCGGCCTGCCGGCCGACGCCGGCACCGCGCCCGGTAGCGACGCCGTCCCGCTGGCCGACCTCGTGCGCAGCCGCTGCGCCGCGCTGGGCGTGTCGCCGGTCCATGTCGATGCCTGCGTCGGTCTCGTCGACGCCGCACCGGAGTGGCCCGTGCCGGCCACCCAACTGCTGCAGACCGCCGCCCTGTGCGCGCTGGTGCAGCACCGCGCGGCGAACCAGCCGTTGCTCATCGCGATCGACGACCTGCAGTGCGCCGACTGGCAACTCGCGATGGTCCTGAACGTGGTCGTCCCGACGACCCTCGACTACCCCGTGCTGTGGATGTTCGCCACCCGCCTGGAACCCGGCCCGATGCGGCGTCCGCTCGGCGTGCGCATGGACGCGCTGGCCCGCACCACCCTGCACCTGACGCCGCCCCCCGTGCGCGCGGACCGCGCCGACGCGGGCGGCGTGCACCGCCTCGCCCGCACGGCCGGCCAGGACGCCGGTTAACTGCCGCCGCGCCCCGGGTCCGGGCCGTCCACGTCCAGCACGTGGTCGCGGAAGATGTCCGGCAACATGTCGAGCACGAGTTCGCGGCCCAGCAGATCCGCACCGCGGACCGCGCGCGCGACCATGTCGATATCGATGGCCGCCAGCGCCGCCTGTGCCGACGGCGCATGGCTCAGGTGCCACGGTTCCGGGCACATCCCGCGGCGGCGGGTACGGTACGGACGAAAGAAGCCGAAGCCCGCCGCGTGCGCGTCGAGCCAGGCATGCAGGCCTGCATACACGCCGTCCGGCCGGGCCTCGTCCGGCAACAGCTTCGTCCGGTAGCCGGGCTGGTGCGCGGCGCGGTCGAACACATCGATGTCCGTGCCCCAATGGCGCCGCGTCGCGCCCGGCAACCCTGTCCAGTTGAGGATCGCACGGACGATGTCCGCCGGCGCCAGCGCCCCGTGGTCGCGCGCCCTGCCCGCGCAATCGTACAGTGTCGCCTGCCCGGAAAACTTGCGGTTCCAGTTGCGGGCCTGGGCCTCGAACGGACGCCACGATGCGATCGGCAGCATGTCGATACCGTCCTGCGCGGCCGCCGCGCGCATCGCGAGAAAGGCCGCCGCGACCTCGGGCCGCGCCGCGAAACGGGGCTGTCCCGGCGTCTGCCCGTACTGCTGGACATGCGTGCGCGCGCGCCCCGTCAGCGTGAACTCGTCGAACGGCGCGCTGCCCGCCCCCGCACCGCCGGGCTCAACGGGTCTCGATCGCATCGACGCGGTCCGGATAGAACGCCACGTGGTCCCGGATCGCGGCCACGGCCGGATACGGCGCTTCGTAGCTCCACACCGCGTTCTCGCCCCGCGGCCCCGCGTCCACGATCGAGAAATAGGCGCAATCGCCCTTGTACGGGCAATGGGTGTGCCGTTCGGTGCGCTGCAGGCGGTCCATCGCCACGTCCTCGCGCGGGATGTACAGCACGGGCGGATAATCGGCTTCGCGCAGCGCCAGCGCGCGGTCGCTGCTGGCGAGCACGGCGCCGCCGGCGCGCACCGTCACGCGGCCGGGCGCAGGCGTGATCGTGATCGGATGGTCGGGGCCCGGTGTCTTCATGGCTGTCGGCATGTCTTCTCCTGTCGTGGCCTCCTACGATCTCATGCCGCCCGGTCCCGTGCAAGTGCGTCCCGTCCACGCCAGCCGCGGATCCGGATCAATCGCGGTCGTCCCGGCCGCCGCGCACGATGCGCGCGTACAGCACGACGTTCAGCGCCAGCACGGCCGCGGCCAGTCCCCATTGCATCGGGCGGGTGAGACCGGACGGATAGATGAGCGCGACAAGATAATGATCGACGAAACCGCCCGCATAGCCCCCGGCCCCGGCCAGCATGCGCAGGTGATTCTCCAGCCCGGTCAGGGGGCAGGCCGCCCCGGTGGCCTCGATCGCGATGCCCCAGGCGACGGCGGCCAGGTGCAGCGGCAGCAGCCGGCGCCGGCGCGCGACGAGCGCCGCACCCGCGACGACGAACAGCATGAAGCCCAGGTGCAAGAGCAGCACCATGACGGCGAGTAATTGGTAGACCATGGCCCATGATACGCACCGGCGCACGACTGATACATGTCAAACCCGCATCCGGCGGCGATCCTATCCTCCACCTTCATCGCCTATTCGTTCGGCCGAACCGAGGAGAACATCATGATGCACGTGATGCCACGCACGCCGCCGCCGCCTCGCACTGGCCGGCGCCGGTCCGTCCTGCGGCATGCCCTGCTGGGTGCCGCCGCCCTGCTCATGCTCGCTTTCGCAGTGCCCGCCGCGACCGCGCAGGATTCCCACGCGTCCCGGTCCGCGGCGGCGGGCCAGGCGGCGCACGGCACCGACAACGACGCCGCCACGCGGCGCCAGCAGGCCGCGGTCAGGCACGTCAGCGACGCCGTGGGCGTCGTCCATACGATGAGCAACGAGACGGGCATGCCGGCCCTGCTCGGCCGCGCCCGCGGCGTCTTCATCGTGCCCACCTATGGCCGCGCCGCGCTCGGCGTCGGGGGTGCCGGCGGCGCGGGCGTGCTGATGGTCCGGCAAGCGGATGGGGCCTGGGGCAACCCGGTGTTCTTCGACACCGGCGGCCTCAGCATCGGACTCCAGGCCGGCGTGGAAGGCGGGCCGATCGCCCTCGTGCTGTTGAACCAGAAAGCCGTCGACAGTTTCCGCAACCGTAACAACTTCTCGCTCAGCGCCGACGCCGGCCTCACGGTCGTCAACTTCGCGCGCATGGCCCAGGGCTCCACGGCGGGCGACGTCGTCGCGTGGTCGGGGAGCAAGGGCCTGTTCGGCAACGCGGCCACGGTGGGCATCAACGACGTCCGCTACAACCAGCGCCTGACCGAGGCCTACTACGGCAAGCCGATGACGGCGCTGCAGGCGATCGACAGCAAGGAGAGCAACGCCCAGGCCGACGCCCTGCGCAAGGTACTCGGCAGTCCGCCGACGCCGGCCGGCAGCGGCGGCAAGTCCGGCGGACGGTAGCGGCGCATCGGGCCCGCGCGGATCCGGGCCCGAAGGCGGTGGCCGCGCCCGGCGGCGCGCCACCGCGGACCGTCAGGCCGGCCGGCGCCGCACTGCCGCCAGCACGCAGCCGGTCAGCGCCACCAGCAGCAGCGTGGACGGCTCCGGCACGGCGCGCACGGCTGTGAACGCATTGTCCGGCGTGATGGTCAGGCGCCCGTCAGGCGCCGCGTCCGGATGAAGGGCGATGCTGCCGAGGTCGCCGTCGATGCCGAGGTAGTGCGTGTCGTCGAACAGCGACCAGCTGAACGTGCTGCCGTCGGTGCCGTCGCCGAACAGGAAGCTGACGTCGAAGCCGACGTGGCCGCCGAGCTGGATCGCCTGGAACCAGTCGCCGCCGCCCGCCTCGCTCGAGAACGTCAGCGCGTCCGGCGGGCCGCCTGCCACGGAACCGGTGCCGACGGGCACGCCCAGCAGGTCGGCCGCGAGATTGGTGACCGACGCGCTGGCCGGCGTCGCGCCGCCGACGCTGAGAAAGGACATGCCCAGGTAGGCGGTACCCGTGCCGAGCGCCGACGTATCGATGTCGACGTGGTGGACGGGCACGGCCAGCGCCGCGCCGGCGCACAGGCACATCCAGGTTGCGGCCAGCAGCCGGGCCGCGCGGCGTGTGATGGACTGCATCATGTGTCTCCTAGTATTTAACCTTGAACAGTTGTGGGGTGTAGGCGATGGTGGCCTTCGCTGGATTCGAGAACGTCGTGGTCACGGTCGCCGTCTGGCCCGGCGCAAGTTCCGCTTCGTTCAGCGTGACGTAGGGAACGCCGTCCTTCACGCCTGTCGCGTTGTCGAGCGTGACGCCGTTCGTCAGACCGGCGAGGCGGAACTGCAGCGGTCCCTCGAGCGCCGTCCCGGTCGTGTTCGTGAACGTCACCGTGCCCGTGTACTTCTGGGTGAAGCGGTTCATCGTCAGGCCCGAACGCGCGATCCTGACATTGGCCGTCAGGTCGACGGGCGCCAGCAGGTCGTAGCGGGTGCCGTAGAAGCGGAACTCGCCATACGACGAAATGCCGGGATACGCCGGATCCGTCGGCGGGCCCGGATGGTCGACGCGCGCCATGAAGTAACGGTAGGGCTGTGTCTCCAGGCCGGCCAGCACGGGGATGACTTCCATCTCGAAGTTGCGTCCGCTTGTATCCGTCGTCTCGCGGCTCGTGAGCAGGGTCCAGTTCACGTTGTCGTTCGACCCGTACACGTTGGCGCCCTGTGAACGGTTGCCGAACATGTAGCGGGCCTGGATACCGAAGGCACCGACGGCCACGCGGTAGTTCTCGCCGAAGTCGATGGTGATCGGCGCGCGCAGGTCGCCCGAATAACTGTTGTAGTTATTGTCGACGAGCAGCGCCGGACGGTCCGCGCCGAAGCCGATCGTCGTCACCATGTTCTTGCTCCAGTCGAGGCTGCCGTCGGAGGCGACCTTCGGATTGACCAGCTCCAGCTTGCGCACGGCCGCCTGCACGGCCTTCAGCAGGGCCGGGAAATCCGCATCGGACACGGTCGCCATCTGCTGCTGCAGCGGCGCCAGCTCCGTCTTGAACGTGGCCAGCGACGGCGTCGTGTAGGCGGCGGACGGATCGTAGCCGTCGAGCGCGGCCTGGAATGCGGACGCGCGGTCCGGCTGCACGTTCAGGCGCGCCGTCATCGTGCTGACGGCGACGCCGTCGGTCGCGGCGACAACGATGTCGTGCATGCCCACCTGGTCCGGCGTCGGCGTCCAGTCGAATGCGCCGCTGGACGCGTTCACCGTCGCCCCGGCCGGCAGCCGGACGGCCTCGTACGCGACGCTGTCCGCCGTGTTGGCGTCAAGCGCGGCATAGCTCGCGCGATACGGCATGCCCTGCACGACGATTTCCGTGACGGGGAACACGGGCATGGCAAAGCGCGGCGGCGTCAGTTGCGTGGGCGCGGCCATGTTCACGTAGTCGACGTCCACCGTCGCGCCCTCGGGGCCGGAAAACTTGAAGAACATGATGTTGTCGCCGAGCGCGCGGCCGCCGATGGCGGCGGCCGACGTGTCCGGCACGATGTAGCGCCATTCGCCGTGCGTGTCGGGGACCGTCATCAGCGACCACGGACTGGCGTCGCGGCTGGCGCTCGCGGACAGCGTGACCGGCGCATTGGTACGGACCATGATGCCGACCGGCGCGTACTTCGAGCGGTCCGCATATTGCACGTCGTGGAATACGATGGTGGCGCCGGCCGGCGTCACGCTTCCGTGGCCGTAGGTGCGCTCGCCCTCGGTCTGCATCGTCCAGCCGCCGTCGAGGAAGACCGATTTACGTTCGGTCTCCAGGATGCCCGCCGTGCCGGCCGGCAGCGGCACCCCGGTGAGGGCCTGCGGCAACGTGAAGATGGCAGTCGGGCCCATGTCCTTGTTGTTGGGCGTCGCCGCTCCCCACGGGATGGCGGGGCCGTTCGCATGGGCCGCCGCCGTCGCCAGGTAAGGCGCTTCGGCGTCCACGTTCACGCCTTCCACGTATTTATAGGTGTTGTAGATCTCCGCGATCGCGTCGACCTCGTACAGGCGGCCGCGGTAGGCGGGCGAGATGCCGGACGTGCCGCCCGTCGTGTCGGCCCACGGCGTGTCGTAGCCGAGCATGTATTCGGCGTAGGCGTTCGCGCCACGCAGCAGGCGGTCGTCGCCGAACCGGTAGACGCTCACGGCGTCGCCGCCGGACGAGGGCTTGCCGGTGAACGGATCGACCCTGGTGCCCTGCGCGGTCACGAGCCGCAGCAGGCCGCCGAGGATGTCGACGTTGTCGCCCGCGTGCGCGCCGTCGCGCGACATCTCCTGCACTTCGTAGAACGTCTTGCCCGTCTTGTTGAGCGGGTCGTCCGCGTCGATGCGGGCGATCGCCGACATGATCGCGCCGTTGATGTCCTGGCGCGTCGAGGTGGCGTTCACGGTGAGCCATTCGACCGACTCGTCGTAGCGCGCACGGTTGTCGGTGAAGATCGCGCCGGCGATGCGGCCGACGAGCGAATACTGTTGCTGGTTCCTGAACCGCTCGTTACTGGAGAAGAAGGTGCGCTCCATCGGATCGACCAGGTTGTCCTTGAGCTTCTGCGTGTCGGTGTCGGTCCACGCGAGCGGGTAATCCGTATAGGTCGGATCGGCCGGCGTATAGCGCATGATCTCCGCGGCCATCAGCATGCGCGACAGCGGCACCCCGTTGTGAATGTGCGCGTCGGGGAAATAGGCGTACCCGTTCGGGTTCATATTGCTCCACGTGCGCAGGATGCGCATCGCGTTGCGCCGGTATTCGTTGCGGCCCGTGACGTAGTACAGGATCGCCTGCGTCAACGCGCCCTGCGAATCGTTGATCATGCGCGTCTGCGCCGTCGTACTGTTGTAGTTCGGCGTGTTCGGCGTATCGACCTTCGTCGCATCGCGGTTCGTGGGCTGCAGGTTGATGTTCGCGTAGTTGCAGCACACGGTCGCGAGAATGTCGTAATACGATTTATAAGGCTCGACGTCGGCGCGGATCTGCTGGCGTACGTACTCCAGCTGCTCCGGCGTGAAGCCGAGTCCCGGATGGCGAAAGCCGGTACCGCTCACGACCGGCTGGACCATCGGCGTGGCGACGAAGGTCACGGCCCTGGCGCCGCTCCCCACGAGCACCAGCGCGGACGCCAGTGCCAATGCCACCATCTTTCCGCTTGCGTTGCCGCGCAACGCATTCCACCTCAGATGCGAATGGTTATACATGATTGTCCTTATATGTTTGCTAACCAGTTCATTGGATGCCACCGACGGCACTGCCTCCTCCTTTGACTGTTGTGTTATCGATAGCGCTGGCGATCGTAACACGAGCACAACGAAATGGATGAAAATTTGTTATCGTTACCTCCATGTGTTGCGCCGATGACAAATGCACCGCGGCGAGGAGGAAAGCCGGGGTTCGACGAAATCTATTGATCTGGACGACAAGTTTTGTTATCGTTAACTTGCGCTGTACGCTCGGGCATGGCCGGTTCGTGCCGGTATGGCGATCTCCTTGCGGGTACGTTCCAGTCCCGTATTCGGCCCGCCTCGACTTCGTCGGGGTGGGTCATTTTTTTTGTGCCGGCGCGCCTCCCGCGGGGTTTTACTTTTTGAAATACCCTGATATGATTGTTATCGATAACCGATATTCATCGCGAGGAGACCTCCGTGTTCGACAAGACGTATTACGCCACCCACCCCGACATGATGGCGGGCGCCAGCAACGAGCAGCTGCGCCAGCGCTACCTCATCGACCGGATGTTCGCGCCGGACGCCGTCAAGCTGAACTATTGCCACGACGAGCGCTTCGTCATCGGCGGCGCGGCGCCCGTCGCCGGCCCGCTGGCCCTGCCCACCCACACGGAGCCGCCTTCCGCGGCCGGCCAGCCGTTCCTGGCGCGGCGCGAGCTGGGCATCATCAACGTGGCGGGCGGCGCGGGCCGTGTCACCGTCGACGGGCAGGCAGTCGAGCTGGCCCCGCGCGACGGCCTGTATGTCCCGATGGGCAGCGCTGAAGTGGTCTTCGAATCGCTGGACGCGGCCAACCCCGCCCGCTTCTACCTCGCGTCGACGCCCGCGCACGTCCGCTGCGAACTCGTCAAGATCACGCACGCCCAGGCGATCCCGCTGGAGCGCGGCAGCGCCGCGACGTCGAACGAACGCACGATCTACCAGTACGTCATCCCGGGCGTTTGCAAGTCCGCCCAGCTGCTGCTGGGCCTCACGATCCTCAAGACGGGCAGCGTGTGGAACACCATGCCGCCGCACGTGCACGAGCGCCGCTCCGAGGTGTATTTCTATTTCGACCTGCAGGACGACCAGCGCGTGTTCCACTTCATGGGCGCCCCCGATTCGGCGCGCCACCTCGTCGTGGCCAACGAGCAGGCCGTCGTGTCGCCGCCCTGGTCGATCCACATGGGCTCCGGCACGGCCAACTATGCCTTCATCTGGGCGATGGGCGGCGAGAACCTGGACTACACCGACATGCAGGTCCTCGACATCTGCCAGCTGAAATAAGGGGACCCCATGCTCGACCTGTTCAACCTCGCCGGCCGCACGGCGCTCGTCACGGGCGCCAACACGGGCCTCGGCCAGGGCATCGCCCTCGCGCTGGCCGCGGCCGGCGCCGACGTCGTCGCGGCCGGGCGCAGCCCCGCCGACGACACGGCCACGCAAGTCCGCGCGCTGGGCCGGCGCTTCCTCGACGTGCGCGCCGACCTGTCGTCGACGGCGCCCGTGCGCGACGTCGTCGCCGCCGCCGTCGGCCTGAACGGCCGGCTCGACATCGTCGTCAACAATGCCGGCATCATCCGCCGCGCCGACAGCCTCGACGTCGACGAGGCCGACTGGGACGCCGTCATCGACACCAACCTGAAATCCGTGTTCTTCCTGTCCCAGGCCGCGGCGCGCCACATGGCCCGACATGGCGGCGGCAAGATCGTCAACATTGCCTCGCTGCTGTCGTTCCAGGGCGGCGTCCGCGTGCCGGCCTATGCGGCGAGCAAGAGCGCGCTTGCGGGTCTGACGCGCGCGCTCGCCAACGAATGGGCCGCGCAAGGCATCAACGTCAACGCGATCGCACCCGGCTACTTCGACACGAACAACACGGCGGCCCTGCGCGCGGATCCGGTGCGCGAACCGGCCATCCTCGCGCGCATTCCCGCCGGCCGCTGGGGCCAGCCGGCCGACCTGGCCGGCGCCGCCGTGTTCCTGGCCAGCCGGGCCAGCGACTACGTCCACGGCGTCGTCCTGCCGGTGGACGGCGGCTGGCTCGCCCGATGAGCGCCCGTCCCGACATGGCGGGCCGGATCGTCTGCTTCGGCGAGATCCTGCTGCGCCTCGCCGCCCCGCCGGGCCGCATGCTGCTGCAGACGCCGGCGCTGGATGCGTGCGCGGGCGGCGCCGAGGCGAACGTCGCCGTCGCGCTCGCGCTGCTCGGCCACCGCACCGCGATGGTCAGCGTCCTGCCCGACAACTCCCTCGGCCGCGCGGCGCTCGACAGCCTGCGCGCGCACGGCGTCGACACGGCCGGCATCCGCCTGCGCCCCGGCCGCATGGGCCTGTACTTCATCACGCCGGACGCCGCCGCGCGCCCGTCCGAGATCATCTACGACCGCGCCGGCTCCGCATACGCGCTGGCCGACCCCGGCCTGTACGACTGGCCCGCGCTGCTGGACGGGGCCGGGTGGCTGCACGTGTCGGGTATCGCGCCGGCCGCCGACGACGGTCCCGCCCAGGCCGTGCTCGCGGCGATGCGGGCGGCGCGCGCCGCGGGCGTGCGCGTCGCGTTCGACGGCACGGCGCAGCCGCCGCTGCTCGAGGCGATGCGCATGGCCGACGTGCTGTTCGCCGGTCCGCGCGACATCGCGCTCGCGCTCGACCGCCCCGAACTGGCGGATTGCGCGCGCGAACAGGATGCGGTGCGAGGCGCGTTCGCCGCATTTCCCGACCTGGCGATGCTGGCCTGGACCCGCCGCGTGCCGCATCGGGCGGACGAATACGAGCTGTCGGCCGTGCTGCACACGCGCACGGCGTCCGTGACCGGCGGCAGCTACCGGCTGTCCGGCACCGTCGACCGGATCGGCACGGGCGACGCCTTCGCGGCCGGCGTCCTGCACGGACTCCAGTCGGGCATGGCGACGGCGGACGTGGCCGGGTTCGCGCTGGCCGCCGCCGCCATGAAACACGCGATCACCGGCGACCTCAACGTCGCGCACGCGGGAACGTCCGCATGAGCGGCAGCTGGCGTCTCACCTGGGACCACGGCAGCGCGGACGTGCAGTCGCTGGGCGCGATGCTCGGTCCCTTGAGCCTGCGCATCGGCGACGAGCGGGAGCTCGAGATCATGCACGTGGCGCCCTGGGCCGGCATGACGCGCGCCGACACCCTGCCCGGCATCATGCGGCGCCTGCGCGGCGAGTGGCCCTGCCTGCCGTTCGGCTGCACGGAAGCGCCGCGCGGCCTGCCCGCCGGCTGGGGCACGCGCGCGCCCGACGATGCGTGGGACCACGGCTATGCGGCCAACCACCATTGGCGCTGCGTGTCCGCGACCGACACCCGCATCCACCTGGCCATCGACTATCCCGCCGGCTCGCCGATCGAACACATCGAACGCGAGATCGCGGCCGACCCGCACGCACCGGCCGTCGACATCACGTTGCGCGTGTGGGCCCGCCGCCCGGCGCGCGTGCCCGCCGGCCTGCATCCGACGTTCCGCCTGCCGCCGGCACCGGAGCGCGTACGCATCGTGCTCGGGCCGCACGACGGCATCCACAGTTATCCCGCCCAGCCGGCGGGCGCGGTGTCGCGGCTGCTGTCCGACACGCGCTCCGCATCGCTGGACAGCCTGGCCGGCGTCGACGGCCCCATCGACCTCGCGCACCTGCCGTTCGCCGCGCCGGCCGAGGAACTGCTGCAGGTGCGCGCGATCGGCGGCCAGGACGGCGCCGCGCCGATCACGCTGCACTACCTCGATTACGACGCCTGCGTCGGCCTGTGGTGGGACACGGCGCAGCTGCCCGACCTGCTGCTCTGGGTGAGTAACGGCGGCCGCATCCACTTCCCCTGGATGAGCAGCCACCTGGCGCTGGGCGCCGAACCCGTGAACAGCCTGTTCGACCTGGGCCGCGTCGCGACGGCGCCCGCGAACCATCCGCTGGCGGACCGCCTCGGGATCGCCATCGGCCCCGACGCACCGTGGGAAACCCGGTACCGCATCGCCGCCTGGCCCCAACCGTCCCTCCCAACCCAACGATAGAGACCCGCGCCATGGCACCCGACTTCCGTTCTCCCGGCTTCCTGCTCGACCACATCGCCCATACGATGCGGTTTTATCACCCGCGCTGCATCGACCCGAGCGGCGGTTTTTATCACTTCTTCCGCGACGACGGCACGGTGTACGACCGCACGACGCGCCACCTCGTCAGCAGCACGCGCTTCGTCTTCAATTACGCGATGGCGTACCGGCGCGTCAAGCGCGCAGATCACCTCGCGGCCGTGCGCCACGGCGTCGCCTTCCTGCGCGACGTCCATCGCGACCCGCGCACGGGCGGCTACGCCTGGCAGCTCGCGTGGGAAGCGGGCCGCAAGGAGGTGCTCGACGGCGACAACCATTGCTACGGCCTGGCCTTCGTCATGCTGGCGTATGCGCATGCGCTGCGGGCCGGCGTCGCGGAGGCGCGCGGCTACCTCGCCGAGACGTTCGACCTGATGGAGGCGCGCTTCTGGGAACCCGGGCACGGGCTGTACGCGGACCAGGCCAGCGCCGACTGGTCCGTGCTGGACGCGTACCGCGGCCAGAACGCCAACATGCATTCGTGCGAGGCGATGCTCGCGGCGTTCGAGGCGACGGGCGAGGTACGCTACCTGCACCGCGCCGAGACGCTGGCCCGCAACATCACGCTGCGCCAGGCCGCCCTCGCGGAAGGTTATGTGTGGGAACACTACCGCGCCGACTGGTCGGTGGACTGGGACTACAACCGCGACGACAAGACGAACATCTTCCGGCCCTGGGGCTACCAGCCCGGCCACCTGACGGAATGGGCGAAGCTGCTGTTGCTGCTCGAACGCCACCGCGCCCACCTGGCGGGCGACGCCGAATGGCTCGCGCCGCGCGCCATCCAGCTGTTCGACGCCGCGCTGCTGCGCGCCTGGGACGCGGAGCATGGCGGCATCTGCTACGGCTACGCGCCGGACGGCAGCATCTGCGACGGCGACAAGTATTTCTGGGTGCAGGCCGAAAGCTTCGCGGCCGCCGCGCTGCTGGCCGTGCGCACCGGGAACCCGGCCTACTGGACCTGGTACGACCGCATCTGGGGGTACAGCTGGGCGCACTTCGTCGACCACGACCACGGCGCCTGGTACCGCATCCTCGGCCAGGACAACCGCAAGCTGACCAATGAGAAGAGCCCGGCCGGCAAGACGGACTATCACACGATGGGCGCCTGCTACGACGTGCTGCACGCGCTGGAGGCGAACCCATGACCGCGCTGCCCCGCTTCGTCGCGGCCGGCGAGGCCTTGACGGACCTGCTCGCGACGGGCCCCGGCACGTGGACGAGCCAGACCGGCGGCTCGACGTGGAACGTGGCGCGCGTCGTCGCCCGCCTCGGCATCCCGAGCGCGTTCGCCGGCGCCGTCAGCCGCGACGTGTTCGGCCTCGAACTCGCCGCCGCGAACACGGCGGCGGGTCTCGACCAGCGCTTCCTGCAGCAGGTCGACCGCCCGCCATTGCTGGCCGTCGTGCACGAACGCCACCCGCCCCGCTACTTCTTCATCGGCACCGACAGCGCCGACCTGCACTTCGATCCGGACCATCTGCCGGCCGGCTGGCGGGACGGCGCCGCATGGGTGCACTTCGGCGGCATCAGCCTCGCGCGCGAGCCGCTCGCGTCCACGCTGGTCGCGCTGGCCTGCGACCTGAAACTGCGCGGCACGAAGATCAGCTACGACCCCAACTTCCGCGCGCTGATGGACGAACGCTACGACGGCACGTTGCGCACGATGGCCGGCCTGGCGGACGTGGTGAAGGTGTCCGACGAGGACGTGCGCGGCCTGTTCCGCCACGACGACACCGACGCCGCGTTCGCGGCGCTGCGCGCCATGAATCCGGCCGCGACGTACCTGTTCACGCGCGGCGGCGACGGCGCCTGTCTCGTGCGGCCCGACGGCGCCTGGAACGCGGCCGCACCCGCCGTGGACGTCGTCGACACGGTGGGTGCGGGCGACGCCAGCATCGGCGGCCTGCTCTACAGCCTCATGACGTGGCCGGAGCGGGCCGGCGGCAGCCATTTGCGGGTCGCCGTCGCCGCCGGTACGGCCGCCTGCCGGGTCGCGGGCGCGCAGCCGCCGGCGCTGGATGCCGTGCTTGCGCTGACGGACGCCATCGTGGTCCGCCGCCAGGAGGGAACGCATCGCGCCCTTGACTTCGCCGCGCCGGGCCAACAGTATTTCGGCAAGCAATTACAACGATAACCAGGAGACACCATGGCAACGCGCACATCGCAATTCCGCTTCCTGTGCGGCTACGTCTACATCTATTTCTTCGCCCAGGCGATGAGCATTTCGCTGCTCGCCGTCTGGCTGGGGCAGACCCTCAAGCTGTCGGGGACCGAAGCGGGCATCGTCTTCGCCGCCAACGCCTTTGCCGCGATGTGCTCGCAGCCGATCTATGGCTTCGTGTCGGACCGCGTGGGCACCCGCCGCAACATCCTGTGGACGGTCGCCGCGCTCGTCGCCCTGTCCGGCCTGTTCTTCCCGTTCCTCTACGCCCCGCTGCTGAAGACGAACATCCTGCTGGGTGCCGTCGTGGGCGGTCTGTACCTCGGGATCACGTTCAATGCCGGCAGCTACGCGATCGAATCGTACGTCGACCGCATCGGCCGGCGCGACGGGTTCGAATACAGCCGCGTGAGGCTGTGGGGCTCGCTCGGCTTCGCCAGCGCCGCCGCGTTCAGTGGCCGCATCTACAACGTCGACCCCGGCATCAACTTCGCGCTCGCGTCGCTGGCGGGCGGCGTGATGCTCGCGCTGCTGGCCGTCACGCGCGGCGGCCCGGCCGAACCGGGCGTGCGCGGCAAGGAAGGCGTCAAGCTCGCCGACGCGTTCGCGCTGCTGCGCATGCCGGGCTTCTGGCGCTTCATGGTGTTCGTGC
Source organism: Massilia orientalis (assembly GCF_030411975.2). Classification (NCBI taxonomy): domain Bacteria; kingdom Pseudomonadati; phylum Pseudomonadota; class Betaproteobacteria; order Burkholderiales; family Oxalobacteraceae; genus Massilia; species Massilia orientalis. The sequence goes on from NZ_JASNRB020000002.1 coordinate 24,751, forward strand.
TGGGCGTGACGAACCTGTACCTCGTGTTCGACCAGCAGTTCTCGCGCTATTTCGCGTCGCTGTTCCCGGACCCGAAGACGGGCGTGGCGATGTTCGGCTACCTGAATTCCGCGCAAATCTTCCTGGAAGCGGGCGGCCTGTTCCTCGCGCCGCTGCTCGTGCGCCGCATCGGCGCGAAGAACGGCCTGCTGCTGGCCGGTTCCATCATGCTCGTGCGGATCGGCGGTTCCGGCCTCGCCGTCGGTCCCGTCTCGATCTCCGCGATGAAACTGCTGCACTCGGTGGAGCTGCCGATCCTCGCCGTCTCGCTGTTCCGCTACATCGCGCACCATTTCGACAACCGCCTCGCCTCGACCGTCTACATGGTCGGCGTGAGCTTCGGCCACTCGATCGGCATCTTCGCGCTGTCGTCGCTGGCCGGCATCGGGTACGACCGGATCGGTTTTTCCGCGACCTACCTGATCCTGGCGGGCCTCGGCCTCGTCTTCCTCGTCCTGTCCGCCGTGTTCCTGCTGCCGACGCCGGCGGAAACGCCTGGCGAGCAGGCCACGCCGCTCGCCGAACCTGCCAAATGATCCAACAAGGAGCAAGCATGACCCCACCCCTGAACGCGGCCGCACTGGAGCCGCTGAACACCGGCGCGCTGCCGGCCCACTGGAACCGCGGCATCGACAAGGCCGCCATCGACCGTGCGATCGCGCGCGCGCTGGAGGCGGTCGACCGCAACCTGGCGCACTTCGGCGACGCCTTCCCGATGCCGTCGTCGCAGGGCGGCGTCTACGCGGCGATGGACAACACGGAATGGACGAACGGCTTCTGGACCGGCATGTTGTGGCTGGCGTACGAGCTGACGGGCGCCGCCCGCTACCGCGACGCGGGCCTGCGCCACGTGGCGAGCTTCCACGCGCGCCAGCGCGACCGCATCAACGTCAACCACCATGACCTCGGCTTCCTGTACAGCCTCTCGTGCGTGTCCGGCTACCAGTTGACGGGCGAGCCGCTCGCGGCCGAAGCGGCGCTGGGCGCCGCGCGCCTGCTGCTGGAGCGCTACCTGCCGGGCGCCGGCATCATCCAGGCGTGGGGAGAATTGTCCGACCCGGCCCAGCGCGGGCGCATGATCATCGACTGCAACCTGAACCTGCCGCTGCTGTACTGGGCCAGCGGCTTCACGGGCGACCCCGCGTTCCGCACGGCGGCCGACAGCCACATCGAGGCGGCCGCGCGCCACATCGCGCGTCCGGACGGCTCCACGTTCCACACGTTCTTCTTCGACCCGGCCAGCGGCGCGCCGCTGCACGGCAAGACGCACCAGGGCTACGCGGACGATTCGTGCTGGGCGCGCGGCCAGTCCTGGGGCATCTCCGGCTTCCCGCTCGTCTACCGCCACAACGGCGACGGCCGCCTCGTCGACCTGGCGAAGGTGCTGGCCAACTACTACCTGAACCGCCTGCCGGCGGACGGCATCTGCTACTGGGATCTCGTGTTCACGTCCGGACCGGAGCCGCGCGACAGCTCCGGCGCCGCCATCGCCGCCTGCGGCCTGCTGGAACTGGCGCGCACCCTGCCGCTGGCCGATCCGCTGCGTCCGGCCTACGAACGCGCGGCGGCCGGCACGGTACTGACGCTCGCGGCCGATTACGCCGACACGAGCGGCACGCCGGGCGCGGGCCTGCTGAAGCACGGCGTGTACCACAAGCCGAACGGCGTCGGCGTGGACGAGGCCTGCATCTGGGGCGATTACTTCTACCTCGAGGCGCTCGTGCGGCTGACCCGCACGTGGCGCCCCTACTGGTAATCAGTCGTGGGCTTCCGTCGATTCGCGCTCGACCAGCGTAAACGGCATCAGCCGGTGCTGCGGCATGTACGACTGGCCGGCGCGGCGCGCGCGGATGTGTTCCACCAGCAGGGCGACGGCGCTGCGCGCCATTTCCGTGATCGGCTGGTGGACCGTCGTCAGCTCCGGCCACACGGTCGTCGCGACGGGCGTGTCGTCGAAGCCGCAGACGGCGATGTCGTCCGGCACCTGCAGGTGCAGCCCGTGCGCGACCGCGATGACGGCGGCCGCCATGTCGTCGTTACTGGCAAAGATCGCGGTCGGCCGCGTCGGCTGGGCCAGCAGTTCGCGCGCCGCGAGCAGGCCGGAACGGTAGGTGAACATGCCCTGCGCCACCCGCTCGGCGGGGACGTGGTGGCCCGCCTCGCGCATCGCGTCGATGAACGCCTGGTAGCGCAGCTGGGCCGGCGTGTGCTCGGGGTCGCCCTTGATGAAGCCGATGTCCGTGTGGCCCAGCGCCAGCAGGTGCTTGGTCATCGTCAGCGCGCCTTCGTAGTCGTCGATGCGCACGGCCGACATCTGCGGCGACGGCTTCGCGGTCGCGACCGCGACGGACGGAATGCCCATCTCGGCCAGCTGCTTGAGCGCGGCCTTGGAGTCGCACAGCGGCGGCGGCACGAGGATGCCGTCGGCGCCGTCCGCGATCAGGCGGTCGATCGCCTTGCGCTGGCTGCGCAGGTTGTCGCAGTTCTCGAGGATCAGGTGCGCGCCCGTCTGGCTGCACTCGCCGAGGGCCCCGACGAGGAAGGCGCTGAGGAACGCGGCGCTGGGATTGCTGTACAACAGGCCGACGCGCAGTGTACCGATGCGCGCCGCGCGCGCCGCCACGTTGACCTGGTAGTTCAGTTCCTGGATGGCGCGGTTGACCTTTTCGCGCGTCTTGTCGCTGACGCTGGCGTTGCCGTTGATGACGCGCGACACGGTCATCGCGGAGACGCCGGCCTTCTGCGCGACGTCCCAGACGGTCGCACCGCCGGCCGGGCGGTCGCCCTGCTTGGTTTCACTACCCATTGAATTATTGTCCTGTAGTCTGATGGCCTGGCATTGTTATCGATTTCATTCCCGGCACACGATGTCACATGATACCGCCGTGCCAGGGGAAATGCCACTTCTGACAACGCCGCATGGCAGCCCGCTTGACGGCTCTCCATGCAGCATGGATGCCTTGATTGCACCAATTCAACAATGCTACCATGAGATCGATAACAACCCCAAGTTTCACCGAATGAAGAAGGAGACTGTCTTGCCTGCCTCTCGCCTCACCATCGCCGTGCTGCTCGCCGCCGCGGCCGTCGCGGGCTGCCGTACCGTGGCCGCGCCTGCCCAGCCGCAGGCGCCCGCGGGCCTCGCCGCCGCGCCCTGGATCGCGGATCTCGGCGACGGCCGCTACCGCAACCCCATCCTGCACGCGGATTATTCCGATCCGGACGCGATCCGCGTCGGCGACACCTTCTACATGACGGCATCCAGCTTCAACAATGCGCCCGGCCTGCCGCTGCTGGAGTCGCCGGACCTGGTGAACTGGACGCTCGTCGGCCACGCCCTGCCCCGGCTGGAACCGGCCGACGTGTTCGACCGTCCGCAATACGGCAAGGGCGTGTGGGCGCCGACGCTGCGCTGGCACGACGGCCGCTTCTGGATCTTCTACCCCGATCCGGACTACGGCGTCTACGTGACGACGGCCGAGCATTTCGCGGGCCCGTGGACGCCGCCGCGGCTGCTGCTGGCCGGGCGCGGCATCATCGATCCCGCGCCGCTGTGGGACGACGACGGCAAGGCGTACCTGGTGCACGCGTGGGCGAAGAGCCGCTCCGGTATCAACAACGTGCTGACCTTGCGCCGCATGGACCCGCAGGCGACGCGCCTGCTGGACGACGGCGGCAAGATCATCATCGACGGCGGCCGCTATCCCGGCTACCACACCGTCGAGGGGCCGAAGCTGTACAAGGCGAACGGCTATTACTACGTGTTCGCCCCCGCCGGCGGCGTCGAGATGGGCTGGCAGGCCGTGTTCCGTTCGCGCTCGATCGACGGCCCGTACGAAGCGCGCCGCGTGATGGACCAGGGCGACACCCCGATCAACGGGCCGCACCAGGGCGCGTGGGTGGATGCCCCGGACGGCAAGGACTGGTTCGTGCACTTCCAGGACAAGGGGGCGTATGGCCGCGTCGTCCACCTGCAGCCGATGCGCTGGCAGGACGGCTGGCCGGTCATCGGCGCACCGGGCCGCACCCCGGGCGTCGGCGAACCCGTGAACACGTACGCGAAACCGGTGCAAGGCTTCGGCCCGGCAGCGCCGGCGACGAGCGATGCGTTCGACGGCCCTGCCCTCGGCCTGCAATGGCAATGGGGCGCGAATCCGGCGCCCGGCTGGTACTCGCTGACGGACAACCCCGGCCACCTGCGCCTCGCCACGCAGGTGGTGCCGGAAGCCGACGGCTTCGTGCGCGCCGCGGGCGCGATCCTCACGCAGAAGGTGCCCGCGTCACGCTTCGTCGTGGAGACCCGCGTGCGCCTCAAGGGTGCCGTCGACGGCGACCGGGCAGGCCTGATCGTCAACGCCATGCAGTATGGCTGGGTGGGCCTGCGCCGCAGCGGCGGGAAGACGGAACTCGTGCGCACCGTGTGCGGACCGTTCGGACCGCGCTGCCGCGAGGAGTCCACCGTCGTGCTGCCGGACGCGCCGGACGAGGTGGTCCTGCGCATGTCGATGTACGAAACGGCGTTCGTCGGCTTTTCGTACAGCGTGGACGGCCGCGCGTTCAAGCCGGCAGGCGACCCGTTCCCGGTCACGCGCGGCACGTGGGTGGGCGCGCAGGCGGGCCTGTTCAGCGTCGGTGCGCGCGCGCGCACGCAGCCGTCGTACCTCGAAGCCGATTATTTCAACGTGACGGCGCCGGGGGCCGGGCCGTACTGACCGGCTGCGTTCAGGCGCCAATACACGGCATAGCGTTGGTGGTGCAGGTCGAACAGCGGCCGGACGACGATGCCGTTGGCCGGACCTGCATCCTTGAACCTGAACGCGGACGGATCACCGGGGACCGGCGCGAGCCAGTCGGCGGGATTGCCGGACTTGCCGACGATATCGGGAACCGGCACGGCCGCGATCTTCAGCCAGGCATCCTTGTCGCCCACGTCGCTGGCCGGCATGTCCTGCCTGCCAAGTTCTCCGGCCAGCAAGACCGGGCCATGGAACAGGGAGACCGTCGAGGCGTCGTCCATGGCCTGCTCCAGCCGCAACCCGGCCGGCAGCGTCAAGTCGATCATGTCGCCCGCCCGCCATTGCCGCCGCAACGCGATATAGGTCGAGGGCTGCGCGTCCACGGGTTGCGGCTTGCCGTTGATCCTGAGCGTCACCCGTCCGGCGACCCATGCGGGAACGCGCAGGTTGAGCGTGACGGCGCGGGCGCCCGGTTTCACCACCGTCAGGCGCACCGGGTCGCCGCGCGTGATGTCCCCTTGCTGCCGCAACACGATCCCGGCTTGCCGCCAACCGAGCTCGGACGGGATGTACAGGTTCACCCAGAGCGCATCGTCCTTGTGGAAGTAGATGCCTTCGTTGTAGCGCGCGGTGTTTTCGATACCGGAGCCGGTACAGCAATAGCTGCCGTTGAGATAGGTGCGAAAGTCCCCATGGAACGGCGTGAAATACGTCATCGCACCGGAATCCGGCGCCACCGACGCCAGCACGTGGTTGTACAGCGCACGCTCGTAGTAGTCGGCAAGCTCCGCGCGGCGATCGCGCTCGAACAGTCTCGCGGTCAGCTTGAGCATGTTGTGGGTATTGCAGGTTTCGGCGGTCGTCGGCGGCAATACCTTCCCGCTGTCGATCGACGGGCCGGCCTCCACGCCGGGTTGATCGAACCATTCGTTCACCGACGTGCCGCCGTTGGCGAACGCATGCCTGTGCACGACCAGCCGCCAGAAATTCTCGGACGCCTTCTGTTCCAGCGGGTCGCCATCGACGTTCGCGGAGTTCGCCAGGCCCACTACCTGCGCGATGTGCGTATTGGCGTGCAGGCCCCCCAGCCGGTCCTCGCCCTCGGCAAGCGGGCCGACGAACCAGGCGCGGTGGAACATGCGGGCGGTGTCGAGGTGCCGGGGATTCTTGTCGATCTTGTAGAGCTCCGTCAGGACGTCACTCATCGCACCGAATTCGTTTTGCGGATTGCGGCTGCCGTCCGTGCGGAATATCCGCTCGACCTGCCCGGCATCGAGCCGCGCGAGCCGTTTGCCGAAGTAGTCGGCCATCCGGGTAGCCACGTCGAGGGCCTGCCTGTTCCCGACGTAGGCATGGGCGTCGATGAGGCCCGACATGATCTTCTGGATCGTGTAATAAGGCACCCCGATGCCCCCGGCGTCGGCCCCGGGCTTGCCTTCGAGCTGGTCGAAGGCGGCCGTGGAAAACGCGGCCAGGTAGCCATCCTGATTCAGGCTCTTCTGGCATGCCGCGAGCTCGGCCACGAGGTAGTTGACGCGGTCGCGAAACCGCAGGCTTCCGGTCGCCGCCGCCATGCGCGACGCGGCGGACAGATAGTGCCCCGTCATGTGCCCACGCAGGAATTCACTGTCCCAGCCGTCGTAGCCCTTCTCGATGCCTGCTTTCTGGGGAAGTTTCGCCAACGCGCGGTAGTGGTAAAGCAGTTTGTCGGGATCGTAGGACGCGAGCACCCCCGTGCGATGCAGCTCCTGCCGGACGTGGAACGGGCTTCCCGGCAGCAGGCGCACCTGGTCGGCCAGGAAGGCACGCGCCGCGTCGACCGGCGCGGGCGGCGCAAGCTGGCCGAGGTCGCGGGCGACGCCATGCGCCGGGAACGCCGCGAGGGTGGCTTTGAGCATCGAACGGCGGGTGAAGGACATCGAAAAGCCTTTCGTAAAAAAACCGCCGCCGGCAAACACCGGCGGCGGTCGAAAGCGGGCACGCGGCCCGCGACGAGAGAGAAGATTACAGGTTGCCGAACTTGTAGCGCAAGCTGAAACCGAAGAAGCGGCCGTTCTCGTAGTGCTGGCGTTCGATGCCGCTCTCGTTCCCAAGGCCGCCGACGTTACGATTGAGCGTCTTGTTGGTGATGTTCGACGCGATCAGCGACAGCGCCAGGTTGTCGGTCAGCTGGTAGTTGAACGAGCCGTCCAGGATACCGTAGGCATCGATGTAGCGGCCGTCGATCGGGTTCGGCGAGAAGCCGAACAGCACCGACGGCGAACGCCACGTGTAGACCAGGCGCGCGGACGCCTTGTTGTCCTCGTACAGGGCGCTCACGCTGTAGCTGTTCTTCGAGGCGAACGGCTGCGGCGTCGAGATGATGTTCGGCGCGGCCTTCGTGCCCACGTTGAACGGGTTGTCCGTCTTCACGTAGGTGTACGAACCGGCCACGCCGAAATTCTTCAGGATGCCGGGGGCGCTGTCGAAGAAGTACTGGCCCGACAGCTCGACGCCGCGCGCATAGCCCTTCTCGGAGTTCAGGGTCTTCGACACCAGGTACTGGCCGCCCGAGCAGCCGTTCGCGACCGCGCCGTTGTAGGCCGGCGCCAGCGCGAGGGACTCGCAGTTCTGGACGTCGTTGAAGAAGCCGTTGATCTCCTTGTCGAACACGCCCGCTGCCAGGTAGTTCGTCTTGCTGAAGTAGCGCTCCAGCGAGAAGTCGAAGCTGTTCGCGGTCAGCGGGTGCAGTTCCGGGTTGCCGACCGACGCCGTGCCCTGCGTCGAGTTGTAGGTGACGTACGGGTTGAGCTGGTCGAGGCCCGGACGCGTCATGCCGCGGCCGTAGCCGAAGCGCGCCAGGAAGTCCTTCGCCAGGTCGTACGTCAGGTTGAACGACGGCAGCGCGTTCGTGTACGACGTCGTGCGGCTGTAGGGGCCGATCACGCCGCTCGCATTCGGCACCTGCGCCACGAATTCGCCGTTGGTGCGGACCACGCGCACGCCGGCGTTACCCTTGAGCCGGTCGTCCAGCAGCGAGAATTCGCCCACCAGGTAGATCGCCTTGGTCTTCTCGTTCGTGTAGCGGCGCGCGAGGACCTGTTCCGCCAGGCCGTTCTCCGGGAGGATGCCCGCCTTCGGGAAGGCGCCGCTGACCTGGTTGCCCAGCAGCTGGTCGGGGTTGTACACGGCGTAGCCGCCCGAATAGCCGGCCAGGCCGTCCATGAAGTTGGTGGGCGACGACTGCACGTGACCGCCGGTCGCGGCCGAGATGCCGTTGCTGCCGTCCGCGGCGAGGGGAAGTCCGTCGGTCGTGAGCGGACGGCCACTGAAGGCGAAGTTGTTGAAGCTGCTCGACTGGCGCGCGGCACGGGTGCCGAACTTGATGCGGCTGAAGAACCAGCCATCGTCCAGCGAATACGTACCGTCCAGGGCCACGGCGCCGCCGGTGTCGTGGAAGCTCTGGTGCGTGCCGTTGCTGTAGGCCTGGTACATGAAGTTGGCCGGGTTGGACAAGTCCGGGCCGGTGAACGTCGTCTGGTGCGGGGCGCCGTCGGCCACGCGGTTGACGGTCCAGTACAGGCCCGGGTTGGACAGCAGGGTCACGGCGCGGTTGTCCTGGGTCTGGTCGGCCTTGATGAAGTTGATGTCCGCCTTCAGGAACAGGGCCGGCGTCGGGTGCCATTCCGCACCGGTCGCCGCGATCCACGTCGTGTACGGGCGGTGCTCGTCGCCGCCGGTCGTCGTCATCCTCGTGTTCAGGAAGTTCCCGCTCAGGAAGCGCTTGGTGGCGAGGACGTCGTTGCTGCCGCCATTGAGGTTGCCGTTGGCGAACTGTTCGGTCAGGCTGAACGGCGCCGTCTGCAGGTTCTGCACGTTGTTCGCCTGCGTATTGATGTCCGACGAGTTCAGGCCGCGGTAATTCTGGTGGTACAGGTAATAGGTATAGTTGCCGTCGACGTAGAAACGCAGGGTGTTGTCGACGCGCCAGTCGGCAGCCAGGTTCAGGCCGCGGCGGGTGCGCATGATCGTTTCCTGGAACACGTTATTGGTGATCGCGGGCGCCGCCATGACGTTGCCGATCTGTTCCTGGGTCAGGCCCGCCAGGTTCGGCATGTAGGCGCCGGCAGTCGTCGATGTCGGCAGCGTGGGCACGCTCGCCAGGTAGGAGACGTCGGTGCGGCCGACGTAATGCGACATCGGCCTGGACGGGTCGTTCGCCGCGTTGGCGGCCGCCAGGGTCGCGTATTCGGCGCTGTCGGCGCGGACCGCGCGTTTGTAGTTGGCGCCGCCGTTGGCCGGGTTGTTGTCCGAACGGCCCGTGCTCTGCTGGAACACGGCTGCCGCCATCACGCCGATGCGCCCGCCGCCCTGCAGGTTCCAGCGGTTGGCGATCATGCCGAACAATTCCGGGTTGCCCTTCTTCGCGAGGTCGTTGTAGCGGCCGCCGATGTTCAGTGCGCCCGTCAGGCCCTTGAAGTCGCTCGGATTGCGGGTGCGGATGTTGACCAGGCCGCCGATGGCGCCCTCGATGTGTTCGGCCGACGGGTTTTTGTACACGTCGATGCCGGCGACCATGCCCGGAATCGCGCCTTCCAGGTTGAATTCGCGGCTGCCGGCCGTGAAGTAGGCGCGGCCGTTCACTTCCGACGCCGTCTGGCCCGACAGGCCGCGGATCGTCACGCCCGAACCCTGGCCGACGGGCGACGCGCCCTCGCCGCCGTAGCGGTAGCCCTGCACGCCGGGAATGCGCGTCATGGTCTCCGTGACGTTCGGGTCCGGCAGCTTGCCGATGTCGTCGGCGCTGATCGAGTCGACGACCTCCATCGAGTCGCGCTTGATCGCCAGCGACGATTGCGCACTGGCGCGGATGCCCGTCACGACGACCGTGTTGGCGTCCGCCTGCTGCGCCCAGGCGTGGCTCGCGAAGGCTTGGGCGAGCGCCACGGCGACGACCGACATCGTCGGTCCGAGATTGCGGTGATTCTGCTTCATTTGGTTCTCCTCTGTAATCCGATTTGGCATGGTTTTTTCCCGGCTCTGTGTGGCCGACGTTTTAGGTATCGATAACAAATCTAGGTTGAATTATAGGCCGCGTCCTTCCTCGTAGTAATGCCTTTGCGAAATATCATTGATGATGTGGTATTTGAACGACGCCGGCACCTTGACGGGCCGCCGGCATCGTGATCCGGGACGCGAATGTCCCGGTTATCGATCACCTGTCCGCCACCCGCTTGGCACGCACGGGGGCGAGCACGAAGCGATAGCTGGCGGGTGCGAGCGGGATGCGGTACTTCACGTGCGGCCGCCCATCCAGGCTCCAGCCGGTGTCGCCGCCCACGCCCGCCTGGGCCAGGTCGACGAGCACCGAGCCGTCGCCATGCGGCGCGATCTCGGAACTCTTCCACGTGCCGCGCGGCCGCAGGTACAGGTCTTCGTACGGGAAGGCCAGCGCATTGAACGCGCCCGGCGCATCGAAGTCCACGCGGACGCCGGTGCCGGCGCCGTCCTGCAGCTGGAACCAGCGCGCGTCTGTCTTGTTGCCGCTTTCCTGCGGGCGGATATAACCGTGGTACTGGTCCGCCACCTTGCCCGCGTACTGGCCCAGTGCGGATCCCGTCTTGCGGTCCGCATACGATTCGTACGGACCACGGCCGTACCATGACAGCGCATCGAGCGCCGGCAGGCTGTCGAAGCGCAGGCCCAGGCGCAGCGGATCCGGCAGGTCGTCACGCAGCGGCGTGAAGCTGGCCTGCACGTCGACGCTGCCGTCGGCGCGCATCCGGTAGACGTTTTCCCAGTGCGCCGCGCCGGCGCCGAAGCTGAACAGCACGCGCACCCCGTCGCCCGTCACGGTCACGTCGCGCACCTTGCGCTGGTCCGTGAACGTCCGCCACACCCAGTGGCTCTTGTCCACGCCGGAACCTTCGTCATTGTCCGTCAGGCCGCGCCAGAAATTCGGCGAACCGCCCTTCAGGACCGTGCGGCCGGCCACCGTGTAGGTCACGAGGCCGGTGTCCGGTGCGACGCGCAGTACGGCGTCGGCGGCGCGCAGCTCCACCGCGCCGTCCGTGCGGACAGGCGCCACGGCGGCCAGCTGTTTCTGCGCGGCGCGCGGCGACGCCAGCACGAACTGCGACCAGCCGACGACGGCGCCCTGCTCCACGCCCGGCAGCGCCGCACGGGTCTTCGCCCGCACGGTCAGTACACGCTCGCCTCCGGGTGCGACATCGGGCAATGCCAGCGCCAGTTTCTGGCGGGCGCCGGCCGGCGTGGCCGCATCGGCCAGCGTGCCGCGGGCGACGACGACGCCGTCGCGCGCCAGTTCCCAGTCGAACGCGAGATGCGACAGGTCGCGGAAATCGTAGCGGTTCACGACCTCGACGCTGCCTGCCGCCGGGTCGCCTTCGAAGACGACGGGCGAATAGACCTTCTGCAGTTCGTAGTATTCCGGATCCGGCGTGCGGTCCGAGCGCACGACGCCGTCGCCGACCACGCTGTTGTCGCCCCGCTCCGGGTTCAGGTCGAAGCCGGACGCCCAGTAGGTACGGCCCTTGTCGTCCTTCGCGATGACGCTCTGGTCGACCCAGTCCCACACGAAGCCGCCCTGCAGCTTGCGGTGCGCGCGGATGACCTGCCAGTAGTCCTCCAGGTTGCCCAGCGAATTACCCATCGCGTGGGCATACTCGCACTGGATCATCGGCTGGCGGAAGTTCGGGTCGAGCGCGTAGTCGGCCATCTTCTCGATGTCGTCATACATGGGCGCGTAGATGTCGACGTAGGCGTTCGGCAGGTGTTCCTCGCCGATGGTGCCGTGGCCCAGGTAGCTGATCAGGCGCGTCGGATCGTTCTTGCGGATCCACGCGGCCGCGTTCTCGAAGTTCGGCCCCGTGCCGGCCTCGTTCCCCAGCGACCAGAAGATGACCGACGGCGAATTCTTGTCGCGTTCCACCATGCGCGAAATGCGGTCCAGGTGGGCGATGCGCCAGTGCGGCTTGTAACCCAGCTGGATCGCGGCGCGCTTCTGCGGGTCGCCCGCCTGGTCGCCCTTCTCCATGTAGCCGTGCGACTCGAGGTCCGCCTCGTCCATGATGTACAGGCCGTATTCGTCGGCCAGGTCGTACCAGCGCGGATCGTTCGGATAATGCGACGCTCGCACGGCGTTCACATTGGCCCGCTTCATCAGCTCGATGTCCTTGCGCATCGACGCCATCGACATCACGCGGTAGGTATGGGGGTCGTGCTCGTGCCGGTTGACGCCCTTGATCATCACCCGCTTGCCGTTCACGCGCACTTCGCCGTCCGCGATCTCCACCGTGCGGAAGCCGATGCGGCGCGACGTCGCCGAGACCAGCCGGCCCTGCGCATCCGTCACCTCCACGAGCAGCGTGTACAGGTTCGGCGTCTCGGCCGACCAGGGTTTCACGGCGGGGATCGCTCCGGCCAGCACCGCCTTGCGGTCCGCACCCGGCGTGCCTTTCACGCGCAGCACTTCGCGCGTGCCGTCCAGCACCCGCGCCTCCACGTCCACCGTGGCCGTCGCGCCCGCCATCTCGGCGACGAGTTCCAAGCGGCCGTCGCGATAATTCGACTTGTCCAGCCCCGCGGTCACGCGGTAGTCGCGCAGCCGCGTCTTCGGTTCGGCATACACGTACACGCTGCGTTCGATGCCGTTGACGCGCCAGAAGTCCTGGTCTTCCAGGTACGAGCCGTCCGCCCAGCGATACAGCTCGATGGCGATCGTGTTGCGGCCCGGGTGCACGTAGCGGGTCAGGTCGAATTCGGAAGGCAGCTTGGAATCCTCGGAATAGCCGACCTTCTGGCCGTTCACCCACACATAATAGGCGGCGCCCGCGGCGCCGATCTGCAGGAACACGTCGCGGCCGTTCCACGCGGCCGGCACGTCGAACTCGCGGCGGTACGAGCCGACTTCGTTCAGGTCATGCGGAATGAACGGCTCGTTGGCGGGGAACGGATAGCGAATGTTCGTGAAGATCGGCTTGCCGTAGCCTTGCGTCTGCAGCATGCCGGGAACCTGGATCCGCCCCCACTTGCTGACGTCGTACGACAGCTTGTAGAAATCCTTCGGGCGGGTTTCCGGGGTCGTCGAGTACGCGAAGGACCACGTGCCGTCGAGCGAGACGTAGTATTGCGACGCGGCCTTGTCGCCGGCCAGCGCTTTCTCGCGCGATTCGAAATTGAAGAACGTCGCCTTCATCGGCTCGCGGTTGACCGCGACCACTTCCGGCTGCTCCCACTCGGCCGGCTTCGGCTGCGCGGCCAGCGCCGGCAAGGCCGCCGTCGCCAGCAGCACGGCCGCGATGATGTTCCTGGATTCCATGTCTCTCCTCTGTCGTTATCGTTATCGTTATGGTTGCTGTGTCAGCGGAAGCGCAGGCCGTCGACGAAGCCGTTCACTTCCAGCAGTCCTGCCTCGGGCGCCGTGAGCCGCTTGCCCCCCACGGTCACGTTCTCGATCGTCACATTCTTCACCGTGCGCGTGGCGTCGCGGCCCGTGATGGCGGACGCGCTCGGCGCGCCCTTGCCCGTGTAATGGATGTTGCGCAAGGTGACGTTCTCGATGCCCAGCCCGGGGCTCGTGTTGTACTTGGCCGTGTACGCGATCTTCAGGTTGAAGAGCTTCCCTTCCTCGATGCGGTCGACGCGGATGTCCTCGAACACGACGTCGCGCACCAGGTTGTCGTCGCCCGCCATGATCCCCAGCGCGCCCTCGTATTCCGGGTCGTCCTCGTCGTGATCGAGGATGTCGATGTTCGAGAAGCGCAGGCGCTCCAGCACCTCGCTCTGCGGATGCACCGGGGTCGGCGTATTGCCGTGGATGCCGATCATGACCGCGTGGGCGATGTCGGCCCACAGGGTCGTGTCCCGGACCAGCACGTCGCGCGTATTGCCCCAGATGTCCCAGCGGTGGTTGTAGAACGTCAGGCAGTCGTCCGACGTGCGCACGAAGCTGTCCGCGATCGTCACGCGCTCGCACGCGAAGTGGCCGATGCCGTCCGACCACTGGCCGGCGCCGATGGTGCGGATGCTCGTCTCGACGAGGTCCTGCGACATGATGCAGCGCATCGTGCCGTGCGGCTGGTTGATGGCGATCGGGCCGTCGATCCCGATGTTGCGCGAATTCCGGATGGTCGTCACGTCGGTGCCGTCGAACAGGCCGTCGCTGAACACTTGCACGTCCTCGACGCCGTCGATCACGAGCGGGCTTTTCAGGACCGCGGCGCCGTGGATGTACACCTTCGTGTGCGAGCGCAGCCTGAAGTCGCCCTTGTGGATGCCCGGTCCGAAGAACACGACGGGCTGCGTGAAATCGGGCGCGGTGCCCGTGCCGATGTCGTTCGAGGCCAGGTTCGCCGGCACGGCCGGCATGTCGGCGCGGATCGCGTGCGTGAACACGTGCAGGTTGTGCAGGCGATCGTCGTCGAACTCCACGCTCAGGTTCTCAGGCCGGCGCAGCGTGAAATACACGACGCCGTCGCGCACGAGCGGCTTGACGCCCTTCGCGTCCGGCCGCACCGCCACTTTCGAAAACGCGCCGTTGTTCTTCTGGACCGCCACTTCCACCGTGCCGTCGAAGTTGAAGTAGACCATCGAGGCGTCCTGCGGCTTGTCCAGGTCGACCTTCACGTTGTACTCGTACAGGTCCTGCCACTGCCCGCCGGGCGCGCGCACGCGCACCGTGTAGTCGTCGTTGTGGTGGGTGTAGCGGATGGGATTCGGGAACGGGTGCACCTGCAGCCGGTTCTCGATGGCCTGGGCGGCATCGGCCGCGAGGCATCCCAGCAGGACGGCAAGCGGCGCGGCGCAGCGGCGCGCGAACGCACGTAACGTGAACAACGGATCGTCTCCTTTGCCCGTGGCGCGGTTCACGCCGCCGGGCTTGTCGTTTGATTTTGGTATCGATAACTCGGCCAGTTATAACACATCTGGAAACGATGTCAAGAACTCTCCGGATTCCCGGATCCCGGCCTACGCTGCCGCACATCTTAACGGTGGCGGTGGCGCCGCAGGCATGCCTTTTTTATCGAAATGGATATGTTTTGGACATGGCAGCGCGGTTGATCAAGATCGCGGTTAACGATAACAAAATAGATGCATACGTGCTAGCATCGGCGCGGCAGTACGGCAGCACCTTCGATCGCAGTTCAACATTCGCCTGCATGGCATGGAGACTACCAATGAAAAAAATGGAACCGAACGACTGCAAAGCCCCCGCCCTGACATCCGCACTGACCCCGGCCGAAGCCCCCGACGCGGTCTCGCGCACCCTGTTGGGACGCCGCGACTTCCTGATGGGCCTCGGCGCCCTCGCGCTCGCCGGCTGCGGCGCGGGCGGCGGCGCCGACGCACCGGCCACGCGCACGCTCGCCACCGGCACGATGAGCGGCACGGGTGCCGCCACCGCCTTCGTCCATCCGGGCCTGCTGCACACGCAGGCCGACTTCGACCGCATGAAGGCGAAGTACACGACGTCGCCGTGGTCGGGCAGCTGGAACCTGCTGGTCAATAATTCGCACGCCAGCCTGTCCTACACGCCGCACCCGCAGACCATCGTGTACCGCGGCTACGACGGCGTCCATCCTGAAAACTATTCGACGCTGTTCAACGACGTGGCCGCCGCCTATGCGTGCGCCGTGCGCTGGAAGATCTCGGGCGACACCGCCTATGCTGACAAGGCCGTGCAGATCATGAATGCTTGGTCGTCCATCCTCACCTCGATCCAGGGCACGACGGACGCCGCCCTCGCCGCCGGCATCTACGGCTACGAATTCGCCAACGCAGGCGAGATCGTGCGCACCTACGCCGGCTGGGCCGCGGCGGATTTCGCCGCGTTCCAGGACATGATGAAGACCGTGTTCTATCCGGTCAACCACGACTTCCTCATCCGCCACAACAACACCGACGTCACGCATTACTGGGCCAACTGGGACCTGTGCCAGATGGCGGCTATCCTCGCCATCGGCGTGCTGTGCGACGACCAGGGCCTGTTCGACGAAGCCGTCACCTACTTCAAGTCGGGCGCGGGCAACGGCGCCGTCGCGCAGGCCGTGTACTACGTCCACCCGGGCTTCCTCGGCCAATGGCAGGAATCGGGACGCGACCAGGGCCACAACACGCTCGGCATCGCGCTGATGGGCGCGATGTGCGAGATGGCCTGGAACCAGGGCGTGGACTTGTACGGCTACGACAACAACCGCTTCCTGATGGGCGCGGAATACGTGGCCAAGGCGAACCTGATCCAGTTCGGCACGACGTATTACACGGTGCCGTACGTCCCCTACAACAACGTCGACAACGTCAACCAGGCCGTCTTCTCGACGAACAGCCGGGGCAATGTGCGGCCCTGCTGGGCGCTGGTCTACAACCATTACGTGAACCGCAAGGGTCTCGCGGCGCCGTATTCGAAGATGTTCGCCCTGCAGATCCAGCCGGAAGGCGGCGGCGGCAACTACGGCTCGACGAGCGGCGGCTACGACCAGCTGGGCTACGGCACCCTCACCTGCACGCGCGACCCGGTCGCCGCCGGCGTGCCGCCCAGCGGCCTGAAAGCGCGCACCCCGGCGGGCGGCGTGGAATTGTCGTGGTGGGGCAGCGCCTACGCGACGAGCTACAAGGTCAAGCGCGCCACGTCGACGAGCGGCCCCTGGAGCACCATCGCGAGCGGCATCACGGACCTGCTGACATACACCGACAATCCGGGCGCGGGCACCTGGTACTACGTCGTTTCCGCCATCACGCCGGCGGGCGAGACGGCCGATTCGAACCGCGCCACCGCCAAGGTCGGCAAGACGCTGCACACCTACCTGGCGTGTAACGACGGCACCGGGACGACCGTGTCCGACGCCAGCGGCCAGGGCCACGCGGGCACGCTGACGGGCAGCGGCACGTGGGGCGCCGGCAAATCGGGCAGCGCGCTGGCGCTGAACGGCAGCACGGATTACGTGAGCCTGCCCGCGAACCTCGTCACGGATCTCACCGATTTCACGGTGGCCTGCTGGGTATATTGGAACGCATCACGGAATTGGGAACGCATCTTCGACTTCGGGTCGGGCACCGGCCGCTACATGTTCCTGACGCCGCGTTCGGGCAGCGGCGTCGTGCGCTTCGCCATCACCGTCGACGGCGGCAAGGGCGAGCAGGCCGTGACGGGGACGGCCGCGCTGCCGACCGCGCAGTGGGTGCACGTGGCCGTCACCCTGTCGGGACAGCTGGCCACCCTGTACGTGAACGGCACCGCGGTCGGCAGCAACGGCGCGCAATTCCTGCCGCCGTGGCAGCTGGGCGGCACGAGCCAGAACTGGATCGGCCGCTCGCAGTATGCGGGCGACCCATATTTCAATGGCCGCATCGACGAGTTCCGCATCTACCGCGGCGCGCTGGCGGCGGCGGACATCGCCGCGCTGATCGCCGCCAGCTGACTTGCCGGTCCGTCACACCCGGCGCCGGCGCGCGAGCGCCAGCGCCGACAACCCGATCGCCGCCAGCAGATACCCCGCCGGTTCCGGCACCGCCGTCACGGCGGGATCCGTCAGCGTGCCGGCGATCGTCCCCCGCCCTTGCGCGTCCAGCGCCGGCGTCCACGTGAAATCGGCCAGCGCGCCCGTGAACGGATCATAGTGGCCGAGTGGCGCGAACGCGTCGTCGAACGCCGCCACGACGAAATGCGACACATAGCTCGTCAGCGGATCGGGCGCGCCCGCGAAGGTCAGGTCGAACGACAGGGTGCCGCCGAAGTCCACGGCGTGGAACAGGTCGTTCGACGTATCGTTGCGGAACAGGTAGCCGCCCGCGACGGGCGTCACGCCCCACGAATCGATGAACGCCGTGCTGCCGAAGCCCACCATGTTGCTGACCAGCGCGGTGGCCAGCGGCACGCCGCTGCCGGCGGACAGCTGCATGTCGACGTAGCCCGTGGCGGCGCCGAAGGTCGACGTGTCGATGGCGACGTGGATGGTCTCGGCCGACGCGGCGCCGGCGCCCGCCGCCAGCATCAGCGCGAGGGCGGAAACAAGGGATTTGAATCGGATGGTCATGGCTGTCCTCAGAAATGGGGTTGGTACAGCGCCGGCACGTAGCCGATCGCGACACGGTTCGGATTGGTGAACGTCAGCGGCACGGTGAGCGTCGCACCAGGATTCAGCGGCCCCGCGACGGCGACGTACGGCACACCGCCCGTCGTGCCGCCCGCGTTGTCGAGCGTGACGCCGCCCGTCAGGCCATTCAGCGCGAGCCACAACGGCCCCGCCAGCGCGGTCGAGCCGGTGTTCGTGACGGTCACGCCGCCCACGTACTTGCCGGTCATGCGGTTCAGGGTCGCGCCCTGCTGGGTCATCCTGACGCTCGCGCCGACGTCCGCCGGCGCGACGTTCACGGCCAGCGTGTGCTGCGCCTCGGTGTTGCCGGCCGCGTCGACGCTCCAGTAGGCCACCGTGTGGCTGCCGGTCGTGTTCAATGCCACCGTCGTTCCGGTCTGCTGCGCGCCGCCGTCCACCGTGTAGTACGTCGCCTTCACGCTGCCGCCCGTATCCGTGGCGGACAGCGTGACCGTCACGTTCTCCGCAGGTGTCGCGCTCGTGCTCGCGGTCGTCACGGGCGGTGTCATGTCGGCGCCATGCAGCGAACCATGCAGGCGCACTTCGGACAGGTTGCCGTACCACGTGCCGCCGTTATAGATGCGGAGGTAGCGGTACGGCGTCGGGTCGGCGACGGAGAACGCTTGCCACTCGAGCGTCGAGACGGCCGGCGTGGTCAGCGTCGTCCACGTCGTGTTGTCGTTCGAGCCCTGGATCACGGTGCCCTTGATGCGCCCGTAATTGCCGTCCTGGCGCGGCGCCAGTTCCACGCCCGTCAGGTTGACCTGGTTGCCGGCCTTGAAGTCGAAGGTCACGTACGCGCCCACGCCCGAGTTGTTGCTGCCGGTGCGGAAGTCCGAGATCGAACCGAGGTTGGCGTCGAACAGGCTCGTGACGACGGCCTGCGTGGTGGCCGCGGGCCGGTTCACCGTCGAATCGATCAGGGTGGCGATGGTCGGCACGTTACGGATCGTGTCCGCCTCGTCCACCAGCGTCAGTGCGGTATTGTCGGTGGTCGCCGTGCTCGTGAAGCCGGGCTGGCCGTTGGCCTGCGTGTAGCCGATGGCGAATTTGACCGCACCCGCCGCCACGCCCTGGGGCAAGGTCGCCGTGGCCGTGAAGTTGATGTTGTCGGTCGTCGTCACTGTGGCCGGTACGCCCTGGATCGCGACACCCACGCCGCTGATCGCCTCTTTCGCCGTGAACGTCAGCTTGACGGCATTCCCGGGCACGATGCGCGTGCGCAGCGCCTGCGCGGAACTCATCGACACGGTCGCGATCTTGTTCGACGATTCGGCGACGCCGTACAGGCGCAGTTCTTCCATGTTCCCGTACCAGCTATTGCCGTTGATGACGCGGATGTAGCGGTAAGGCTGCGGGTTCGCCACGGTCAGGGTCTGCCAGTCGGCCGTGTTCCCGGCCGCGTTGGAGAGGGTCGTCCACGCCGCGTTGTCGTTCGAGCCCTGCACGACGGTGCCGTTGATACGCGACGCGTACTGGTCCTGGCGGCCGATCACTTCCGCGCGCTGGATCGTGGCCTTGCCGCCTTCCTTGAAGTCGAACATCACCCAGCCGCCGTAGCCGCTGCCGTTGACGCGGAAGTCCGTCCCGGTGCCGAGATTGCCGTCGAACAGGGTGTTCACCGTCGCCAGCAGGTCGGTCGCGTTGCGGCCGCTGGAATCCTGCAGGCTCGTGATCGCCAGCAGGTTGCCCAGGTAGTTCGTCTGGTCCGCGATGAACAGCGACGAGCTGTCGGTCGTGAACAGCACGGGTTCCGCATCGGCGCCGGCCCCGGTCTTGTAATTCAGGGTGAACTTGACGGTGCCCGGCTGCGCGTCGCCCGGCATGACGGCGGTGGCCGTGTAGTTCACGTTGTCGGCCGTCGTCACCTGGGCCGGGACGCCCTGGATCGTCGCGGCCACGGCGTTGATCGGGGCCGTCGCCTGGAAGTTCAGCTTCACCGTATTGCCCGGCACGATGCGCTTCCTGAGCGCCTGGTCGGACCCGATCGACACGGACGACAGCAGGTTGACCGTCTCGTGGCGCGTGCCGAAGATCCGGAATTCGCCCATCTCGAACATGGAGCTCGACGGCTGGATCATCTGCACCTTGAAGAAGCGGTACTGCTGGTCCTTGAGGTCATCGCCGACGGCCAGGGTCTGCATGTCCTCCGTCACGACGGTCATGCCCGGCGTCAGGCGGACCCAGTTCTCGTTGTCGTTCGAACCGAAGGCGACGACGCCGCCGCCCCGCTCGGGGAAGGACGTACGCGCCTGGATGCCGAAGGCGGTGGCATTGACCTTGTAGCCCGGGCCGAAGTCGAAGTAATAGGTGAGGTTCTGGGCCAGGTAATAGCCGACGAACGAATCGGGCGTGCCGTCCAGGGCATTCGGCACCTGCGTGCCGAACGTGGACGAGACGAACATGTTCGAGTAGTTCATGCTGCCGTCGGCGAGCAGCGGCGTCAGCTCGGAGAGTCCCTTCAGCGCCGCCTGCAGCGCGCCCAGCTTCTGGTAGAACTGGTCGTCGGTGGCCGTCGTCACCGCGCTGGTGGCGTCGGCGTACGCCGCGTTGTAGGCGGCGAGGCTCGGGGTCGTGTACAGCGTGTCGGGCTTGTACCCGGCCGTCACCGCGGCGACGGCGGACTGGCGGTCCGCGCCGACGACGACCTGCACGGCCTTCGACGTGACGACCGTGCCGTCGGTCGTCGTGACGATGAAGCTGTAGGTGCCGGCCTGCGTCGGCACCCACGCGAAGGCGCCCGTCTTCGTGTCGAACTGGGCGCCGGGCGGCAGGTGGTCGATCGTGTACGTCAGGACGTCGGTGGCCGTGGCGTCCGTCGCCGCGAAGCTGTACGACACGGTCGCCGTGGAGCCGGCGTTCGTGTACAGGCTCAGGTCCGCGTCGCCGCTCGTGAACACGGGCGGCGTGATCGAGGCGCCCGGGTTGACGTTGATGTGGTCGATGTCGACCGTCGTGCCGGCGCCCTTGACGGTGAGCGGCAGGTAGTCGCCCAGGCCCTGGTACTGGCCGAATGCATAGCTCAGGTAGCGCCACTGGCCCTGCGTGTCCGGCAGCAGGATGGTGTCGCCGAAAGCGTCCATCGATGCTTCGCCGTTGGTGCGCACGCGGAATGCCACGCTGCGCGTCCCGTTGCCGTAGCCGACGACGGCCAGCCTGCTGCCCGCTCCCGTGGCCGCGACGCGGATGAACGACGCGGTGTCGTCCTGCATCGCGGTCCCGAAGCCGTCGAGCGACGTGAAACGGTCTTCGACTTCGCGCACCGGATCGACGATGGGCTTGACCAGGAATTGCGTGCCCTCGCTTTCCGCCCCGGGCGGCATGAACAGCCAGAAGTCGCCGCCGCCGTCCACGCCGTCCCAGTTGTAGACCGTGCGGTCGGCGAACATGCGGCTGTAGTTGGGCGCGCGCTGGTTCATGTCCAGTCCGCGCGTGTACTTGTAATAGTAGTACGGCTCCCACGTATTCTGCGTGAGGCGGCCCCGGTAGCCGCCCTGCAGCGTCTTGTAGACGACGGTCGGCACGCCGTTGGCGTCCGTGTGGGCTGCGGTCGGCACCCAGGGCGTGTCGTAGCCCAGCATGAAGCCGGCGAAGTACTCCGTGGCGTCGAGGATGCGGTCGTTCAGGAATTCGTACGGTCCCACGGCGTCCGGCGCCGCCGACGGCGTGCCGTTGACGGGGTCGATCTTCTGGTTCTGCGACATCAGCAGGCGCGCGAGGATGCTCATGTTCGTGACGTCGCCGGCGCCGTGCGCCTGGTCGCGTCCCATTTCCACGTGCTCCACCATCGGCGTCACGGCTTCACCGGTCAGGTCGTTCTTCGTCACGAGACGGAACAGCTGCTTGATGGCCCCGTTCTGGCCCTGGTCGACGGCCGTCCGGTTGACCGTGAACCACTCGACGCCCTCGTTCCAGCGGGCCCGGTTGCCCGTGAAGATATAGCCGGACATGGACCCCAGCAGCGCGTACAGGTGCTGGTTCATGAAGTGGTCGGGGCTGTGGTTGAATGTTTCCGTGACCGGCACGATCAGGTTGTTCGTCAGGTTCACCGTGTCCTGGTCGGTCCAGGCCAGCGCCGCCGTCTGGCACGTCGTGGTGCGCATGATGTCCGCCGCGGCCATCATCCGGCTCATGGGAATGCCCGTGTGGATGTGCGCGTCCGTGTAATACGCGTACTGGGCGGGATCCATCTGCGCCCAGATGCGGATCAG
Source organism: Massilia orientalis (assembly GCF_030411975.2). NCBI lineage: Bacteria > Pseudomonadati > Pseudomonadota > Betaproteobacteria > Burkholderiales > Oxalobacteraceae > Massilia > Massilia orientalis. Next base: position 46,831 of record NZ_JASNRB020000002.1, read on the forward strand.
GCGCATCGCGTTGGCGCGGTAGGTCTCGTCGCCCGTCACGTAGTACAGGATGGCCTGGGTGTAGGCCGACAGCGCGTCCGCGATGAATTTCGATTCCACACCCTGGCTGTTGAACGCCACCACCGCCGGCTTCGTCGGATCGGCGCCGCTCTGGTTCTTCGATGCCACCGTCTTCGACGCCGCGCCGGACAACAGCATCATGTTGAAATAGGTGTTCCATGGCTCCTTCTGCGCCTGCACTTCCGCGCGCATGTTCTCCAGCACCTCCTTCGTGAGGCCGACGCCGGGATGCCTGAAGCCGTTCGCGTCGGTGAACTCGTCGATGGCGGGCTGGTAGCTCGTGAGGATGGTCTGGATCGTGTCGGCCGCGACGGCGTCGTGCGCGGCGGGAAGCAGGCTCGCGACGGCGAGCGACACCGCCAGCGCCGCTGCCCGCAACATGGGCGTGCGGGTACGGGATTTACGCATTGTAGTCTCCTGTTCGGTATTGTTTTTGCGGGATCCCCGACAACGTCGATGTTATCGATACCCCGCAAGGAGTCTAGCATGCATAAACCGGTGTAAAACCTGCCATTCCGAAATAATTGTGATCGATACCAAAATCGGTATCAGTCCGGCACGACCGCCGTCGCCTCGATTTCCACGCGGGCGCGGTCCTCGACCAGCGCGCGCACTTCGACGGCCGTCATGGCCGGATAATGGGCGCCGATGATGTCGCGATAGACGGCGCCCAGGGCGCTGCCGGCGGCCAGGTATTCGCGACGGTCGACCACGTACCACGTCATGCGCACGATGTGTTCCGGCCGCGCGCCCGCCGCGCGCAACACCTCGACGATGTTGCGCAGCGCCTGTCCGGCCTGCGCGCTGAAATCGTCGCTGGCGAACTGGCCGTCCGCGTTCCAGCCGATCATCCCGCTCACGAACACAAGGCGGCCGCGCGCCGCGATGCCGTTCGCGTACCCGCGCGGGCGCGGCCAGCCGGGTGGTTGCAGTATCTCCATCATCGTTCATCCTTTGCCGCGCGCAGCAGTTCGCGCGCGATGATCAGTTGCTGGACTTCGGTGGCGCCCTCGTAGATGCGCAGCGCGCGGATCTCGCGATACAGCCGCTCGGCCGGATGGCCGCTCGTGACGCCAAGGCCGCCGAACATCTGCACCGCCGCGTCGATGACCTGCTGCGCCGACTCGGTCGCCGTCATCTTCGCCATCGCCGCTTCCTTCGTCACCTTGCCGCCGCGGTCGCGCTGCCACGCCGCCCGGTACGTCAGCAGCGCGCTTGCGTCGATGTGCGTCGCCATCTGCGCGAGCTTCGCCTGCGTCAGCTGGAAATCCGCGAGCGTCTGGCCGAACATCCGCCGCTGCGTCGCATGGGCCAGCGCGTCGTCGAACGCGCGGCGCGCGAACCCGAGGGCGGCGGCCGCGACGGACGTGCGGAACACGTCCAGCGTCGCCATCGCCACCTTGAAGCCCTGCCCGGCCGCGCCGATGCGCTGCGCCGCGGGCACCCGGCAACCCTCGAACCGCAGCCGGGCCAGCGGGTGCGGCGCGATGACGGCCAGCCGTTCCGCGATCGTGAAGCCTGGCGTGCCCGCATCGACGACGAACGCGCCGATGCCGCGCGCGCCCGGCGCTTCACCCGTGCGCGCGAACACGACGTAGAAGTCCGCGATGCCGCCATTGGAAATCCACGTCTTGTCGCCGTCGAGGACGTACGCATCGCCCTCAAGCCGCGCCGTGCAGCGCAGCGCGGCCACGTCGGAACCGGCGTCCGGCTCGGACAGCGCGAACGCCGCGATGGCCTCCCCGCGGGCCACGGGCGGCAGGTAGCGTTCGCGCTGGGCCTCCGTCCCGAACAGGCTGAGCGCGCCCGATCCCAGGCCCTGCATGGCGAACGCGAAGTCGGCCAGGCCGTTGTGGCGCGCCAGCGTCTCGCGGATCAGGCAGAGCGCGCGCGTGTCGATGGGAGCACCGGCGCCGCCGATCGCGTGGCGCAGCCAGCCGCCTTCGCCCAGCATCCGCACGAGGCGGCGACAATCGGCATCGACGTCCGTGCCGTGCAGGTCGCGCACGTACGCGGCGGCCCATACGTCCAGCGCCTCTTCCAGGTCGACGTGCCGCCCGTCGAAGAACGGCCAGTCGAGATAGGACTTGTCCGCCATGTCAGTCTCCTTCGAAGCGGGGCGTGCTCTTCGCGACGAACGCGTCGTAGGCGCGCCTGAAGTCGCCGGTGGCCATGCAGATCGCCTGCGCCTGCGCCTCGGCCTCGAGGGCCTCCGCGAGCCCCATCGTCCACTCCTGCTGCAGCATCTTCTTCGTCATCCCGTGCGCGAACGTCGGCCCCTCGGCGAGGCCGCGCGCGAGCCGCTGCGCCTCGCCCCTCACCTTGTCCGGCGCGCACAGGCGGTTATAAAAGCCCCAGCGCTCGCCCTCCGCGGCCGACATCGCCCGGCCCGTGTACAGCAGTTCCGCCGCGCGTCCCTGGCCGATGAGGCGCGGCAGGATGGCACATGCGCCCATGTCGCAGCCGGCCAGGCCGACCTTCGTGAACAGGAACGCGGTGCGCGCGCGGGTGCTGGCGAGCCGCACGTCGGATGCCATCGCGAGGATCGCGCCAGCCCCCGCGCACACGCCGTCGACGGCCGCCACGACGGGCTGCGGGCAGCCGAGCATCGCCTTCACGAGGTCGCCCGTCATGCGCGTGAACGCGAGCAGGCCCGGCATGTCCAGTTGCGTGAGCGGCCCGATGATCTCGTGGACGTCGCCGCCCGAGCAGAAATTGCCGCCCGCGCCCGTCAGCACGACGGCCTTCACGTCGTCAGCGTACGCCAGCGCGCGGAACAGGTCGCGCAGCTCCGCGTACGAGTCGAACGTCAGCGGGTTCTTGCGCTCCGGGCGGTTCAGCGTGATGGTGGCGACGCCGCCGTCGGCCTCGTAGAGGAAATGTTCGGCGCGGTAGCCGGCCAGCTGCGTGCGGTGCATCGTGGTCTCCTAGTCCTTGTCGCTCAATTGCGCATTCAATTGCCGCTTCATCGTGTCCAGCAAGGCGATCATCCTGGCCTTGTCGTCCGGGGAGACGTCGCCGAACAGGTCGGCCACCCAGCCCTGGTGCACGGCCGCCATTTGCGCGAACGCGGTGCGCCCGCGCGGCGTCAGCTTCAGCACGAACGCCCGCCCGTCCTGCGGGTCGGGCACGCGCAGGACGAGCTCTTCGCGTTCCAGCTGGTCGGCGATGCCCGTCACGTTGCCGCCCGTGACCATCATCCGCTTCGACAATTCTCCCATCCGCAAGCCGTCCGGATGGCGCTCCAGTTGCGCCATCAGGTCGAAGCGCGGCAAGGTGATGCCGAACGTGGTCCGCAGCCGGCTGCGGATCGTGTTCTCCACACGCACCGTGCAGGACAACAACCGCAGCCACAGTTTCAGGTCGAGCGGGGCATCGTCGGCCGGCGTCACATCACCTCCCCGCCCGCCACCGCGATGGCCTGGCCGTTCAGCGCCGCCGCGCCGGGCATGCACAGCCACGCGACGGCGTGCGCCACTTCGTCCGGCCGCACGAGCCGTCCCTGCGGATTGCCGGCCGCCAGTCCGGCGCGCGCCTCGTCGGCGGTGCGCCCCGTCTTGCGAACGATATTGGCGACGGCATCCGCTACGATGTCCGTGTCCGTGAAGCCCGGGCAGACGGCGTTGACGGTGACGCCGCGCGTCGCCACCTCCAGCGCGAGCGCGCGCGTGAGGCCGACGAGGCCGTGCTTCGCCGCGCAATACGCGGCCACGTACCGGTAGCCCGTGAGGCCGGCCGTCGACGCGACGTTGACGACTCTTCCCCAGCCCGCGTCCAGCATGCCGGGCAGCGCGGCCTGCATGCAGTGGTAGGCCCCGGTCAGGTTCACGTCCAGCATGCGCTGCCACAGCGCGGCGTCCGTGCGCCCGAACGGCGCCGACGCGGCCTGGCCCGCATTGTTGACGAGGATGTCCACGGCGCCAGCGCGCGCGAACGCGGCCGCGACGCCTTCCGCATCCGTCACGTCCACCGTCTGCCAGGCGGTTTCTCCGCCGAATTCTGCCGCCGCGGCCTCCAGCACACGGGCTTCGCGCGCCATCAGCGTGACGCGCGCGCCGTGCGCCCGCAGCGCGCGCGCGATGGCGAGGCCGATGCCGCGGCTGGCACCTGTCACGACCGCGTGTCTTCCCCGTAACGTCTCCATCAGCCCTCCCCCTGGCGTTCGCGTTTCATATTCCGTTCCAGCTGCGCCTTCCCGGCCAGATACTGTTTCGGCCACGCGACCGCCGTGACGCCGATCCGCGCCGCTTCCGTCAGCGTCCACGCGGGATTCGCCAGGTGCGGCCGGCCCACCGCGCACAAGTCCGCGCGCCCGGCCGCGATGATGCTGTTCGCGTGGTCCGCTTCGTAGATCGAGCCGACCGCGATCGTCGGGATCCCGGCCTCGTTGCGGATGCGGTCCGCGAACGGCGTCTGGTACATGCGGCCGAACACGGGCTGTTCGTCCTTGCTGACCTGGCCAGACGAGCAATCGATCATGTCCGCGCCCGCCGCCTTGAACAGGCGCGCGATGTGCACGGCGTCCGCGGGCGTGATGCCGCCGTCGACCCAGTCGTGCGCCGAGATGCGCACGCTCATCGGCTTCGCGGCCGGCCACACGGCGCGCATCGCGCGGAACACGCGCAGCGGATAGCGGCAGCGGTTGTCAAGACTGCCGCCGTACTCGTCCTCGCGCCGGTTCGTCAGCGGCGAAATGAACGACGACAGCAGGTAGCCGTGCGCGCAGTGCAGTTCGAGCCAGTCGAAGCCGGCCGCGTCGGCCGCGAGCGTCGCGCGCACGAAGTCCGCCTCCACGCGCGCGAGATCCGCTTGCGTCGCGGCGCGCGCGACCTGCGAGATGCCCGGCAGGTACTGCTGTTCCGATGCCGCGATCAGCGGCCAGTTGTGGTCCGGGAGCGGCTGGTCGATGCCGTCCCACATCGGGCGCGTCGATCCTTTCGGGCCGGCGTGGCCCAGCTGGATGCCGATGCGCGCATCGGTCCGGCCGTGCACGAAGTCCACGATGCGCCGCCACGCGGCCGTGTGTTCGGGCGCATATATGCCGGGGCAGGCCGGCGTGATGCGGGCGTCGGCCGACACGCACGTCATCTCGGCCATCACGAGCGCCGCCCCGCCCATTGCCCGCGCGCCCAGGTGCACGAGGTGGTAGTCGCCGGGCACGCCGTCGATGGCCGAATACTGCGCCATCGGCGAAACGACGATGCGGTTCTTCAGGAATACGTCGCGCACGCGCAGCGGCGTGAACATGGGCGGCATGTGGGTGTTCTCGGGCAGCGCCACGCCCACCTGGGCGCACGCACGGCGCGCGAACCAGTCCTCGAAATGCGCGACGTAGCCGGGGTCGCGCAGGCGCAGGTTCTCGTGCGAGACGCGCTGGCTGCGCGTGAGCATCGCGTACGCGAACTGCTCCGCGTCCAGCGCGCCGTAGCGCTCCACGTTCTCGAACCACTCCATCGAATTGCGCGCCGCCGACTGGATCTTCAACACCTCGACCGCGCGGCTCGCCTGGTACGCGGCCAGCGCCGCGCGCGCGTCGCTGCCGTGTTCCCGCATGCAGCGCGCCAGTTCGATCGCGTCTTCCAGCGCCAGCTTGGTGCCGGAGCCGATGGAGAAGTGCGCCGTGTGGGCCGCGTCGCCCATCAGCACGATGGGCACGTCGCCATTCCAGTGCACCCACCGCTCGCACACGATGCGGGGAAACGCGATCCAGGCTGCGGCGCCGCGCTGGTGGCCCGCGTTCGACAGCAGCGGATGCCCGTCCAGGTGCTCGGCGAACAGGCGCTCGCAAAAGGCAATGCCCTCTTCCTGCGCCATGTCCGCCAGGCCCGCGCGGCGCCACACGTCTTCCGGTGTCTCGACGATGAAGGTGGAGGTGTCGTCGTCGAACTGGTAGATGTGGGCCTGGAACCAGCCGAACGCCGTCTCCTTGAACACGAACGTGAACGCATCGAACTTCTTTTTCGTGCCAAGCCACACGAAGCGGCAGCGGCGCGTCTCGACGGACGGCTGGAAGGTGGCCGCATGGCGCGTCCGCGTGCGGCTGTGGATGCCGTCGGCCGCGACGACGAGGTCGGCCCGGTAGCGCGCGGCGACGGCCTCGTCGTCCTGCACGTCGGTCTCGAACACGAGTTCCACGCCCAGTTCCTCGCAGCGCTGCTGCAGGATGTTCAGCAGCCGCTTGCGGCCGATGCCGCAGAAGCCGTGGCCGCCGGACGTGATGCGCTCGCCCTTGAAGAAGACGTCGATGTCGTCCCAGTGATTGAACGCCTGCAGGATGCTGCGCGCCGTCGGCTCGTCGGCCGCGACGAGGTTGGCGAGCGTCTGGTCGGAGAACACGACGCCCCATCCGAACGTGTCGTACGGGCGGTTGCGTTCCACGACGACGACGCGGTGCGCCGGGTCCTGCCGCTTCATCAGCAGGGCGACATACAAGCCGGCGGGCCCGCCGCCGATGCAGACGATGTTCATGACAGCCGCAGTTTGTAGCGCTGCAGCTTGCCCGTCTCCGTGCGCGGCAGCTTGTCGGTGAAGCGCACGGCGCGCGGATATTTGTACGGGGCGATCTGCGCCTTGACGAAGTCCTGCAATACGCATGCCGTTTCCGGGGTCGGTTCGAACCCGGGCTTGAGCACGACGTGGGCCTCCACGATCTGGCCGCGCTCCTCGTCGGCCCGGCCCACGACGCCGCACTCGGCCACGGCCGGATGGCGCAGCAGCACCTCTTCCACTTCGGCGCCGGCGATGTTGTAGCCGGCCGAGATGATCATGTCGTCCGTGCGCGAGCGATAGTAGAAATAACCGTCCGCGTCCGTCTCGTAGCTGTCGCCCGTCAGGTTCCAGCCATCCAGCACGTAGTCGCGCTGGCGCTCGTCGGCCAGGTAGCGGCAGCCCGTCGGGCCCTTGACGGCCAGCCGTCCGATCACGCCAGGACCGACCGGCGCGCCGTCGTCGTCGAGGATGCACGCGCGGTAGCCGGGGACGGGCCTGCCGGTCGCGCCGGGCCGGATGTCCGCGCCGCTGGCCGAGATGAAGATGTGCAGCAGCTCGGTCGCGCCGATGCCGTCGATCATGGCGATACCGGTCGCCGTCTTCCAGGCGTCCCGCGTCGCCAGCGGCAGCGCCTCGCCGGCCGACACGCATTTCTGCAGGGAGCGCAGGTCGTAGCGCGGGACGAGGAGCGTCATCTGGCGGTAGAACGTGGGCGCCGTGAAGCAGACGGTGGCCTTGTACCGCTCGATCGCGGCGAGCAGGCCTTCCGGCGCCGGCTTTTCGAGCAGGACGCCGGCCGCGCCCACGCGCAGGGGAAACAGCAACAGCCCGCCCAGGCCGAACGTGAAGGCCAGCGGCGGCGTGCCGATGAACACGTCGTCCGCCTGCGCGCCCAGCGTGTGCCGCGGGAAGCAGTCGCAGATCGCCAGGATGTCGCGGTGGAAGTGCATCGTGCCTTTCGGGATGCCGGTCGTGCCGGACGTGAAGGCGATCAGGCACACGTCGTCGCCGGCCGTGTCCACCGGTGCGAACGGCGCATCGTGGTAGGCCATGCGTGCTTCCAGTCCTTCCGGATCCTGGAAATACACGACGGGCGGGTGCCCCGCCACCTGTTCGAGTTCGTCCGCGAGCGGCCGCGCGCACAGCACGGCGTTCACCCGCGCCTTGTCGACGATGATGCCCAGCTCGCGGGCCCGCAGCAGCGGCATCGTCGGCACGGCCACGAGGCCGGCCTTGAACACGGCGAGGATCGCGGCCGCCATCATCGGGCAGTTGGCGCCGCGCAGCAGCACGCGGTTGCCCGGCACGAGGTTCAAGTCCGTGCGCAGGACGTGGGCGATGCGGTCGACGCGCTGCATGAGATCGGCGTAGGTCCAGGTTACCGTATCGCCCACGATGGCGGTGCGCCCGCCCCGTCCGGCGGCGACATGGCGGTCCAGCAGTTCCGCCACGCAATTCAGCCGCGCGGGATACTGGAGCGCGGGCAGGTCGAACACGAGGTCCGGCCACAGGTCGACGGGCGGGAGATGATCCCGCGCGAACGTGTCGACATGGGCCGAAAGACTTGACTCTGCAGCGGACAAGCTCGTCATGAAGCGCCCCCGGAGAAAAGATCTGTCGGTACCGGGAGATACTTTAAGCCTAAAGTATTTCGGGACGCAAGCCGGGTTGCATGGCGCACGCCCTGACAGGTTCAGGAGCAGGGGCGGACAGGCGAAGGCGATGCCTTCCTGCGCGACCTTGCCGTACGTGCTGCGGTCCAGACTCGCGACGCGGAGTTCAATATCCATGCTAGCCTTCCACGGAACCAGACCGCCCCCAAGCGGGCGCAGGATTGCGGTTTTCCAGCCGGAAGCCCGCTCATATCCCGAAGGAGCCGCGTCATGAACTCGACAACCCAAGCATCCCGATCCAGTATCACATCGGCGATATTCGATGTGCTCGACCCGATACCATTTGGTTTCTTCGTGGCCGCGCTCGTCTTCGACATCCTGTATGTCGAGACCTTCACGATCCTTTGGGTGAAAGCGGCGGCGTGGCTGGTCAGCATCGGCCTCCTGTTCGCGATCGTCCCGCAACTTATCAATCTCGGCCGCACCTGGTTCACCAGGGGCCGGACCAAGGGTCTCGCGATCAATTTCTGGCTCCAGGTCGTCGCGATCGTGGCGGCCATCTTCAATGCCTTCGTGCACAGCCGGGATGCATACGGCAGCATGCCCGCCGGGCTCTGGCTCTCCGTCGTGACAGTGCTCGCACTCGTTATCGGCAGGATCGTCCTGGCCGGGGACAGAGTCGACTACCGGGGATACCGCCATGAACAAGCATGAGCGCACGCGCCGGCGCGGCCTGGTCCTGGCCGCGGCCTTGTTGCTGGCCCTCGCCGGCTGCGGCGAGAAAGCCAGCCTCGCCCCCTCCCAGCAGATGGGCGAGAATCCGCCCCTGCCGCGCCCGAAGGCTTACCTGCTCCCGCCGATGAAGGTGCCGGACTTCGCCGGCTGGCAGGGTGATGCCAGGCCCCAGGTGGCGACCGGCTTGCAGATCGAGAAGATCGCCTCGGGGCTCATGCACCCGCGCCAGGTGCTGGTACTGCCGAACCAGGACGTGCTGGTGGTGGAAGGCAACGGCCCGGGTGAGGAGGCGATCACGACGCCGAAACAGCTCATCGCCGGCCAGATCAAGAACCAGTCCGGCAAGGGCGGCAAGGGCGGCAACCGGGTCACCCTGCTGCGCCGCAAACCCGGCGGCGGCGAGTGGGACAAGTTCGTGTATATCGAAAAGCTGCACTCGCCCTTTGGTATCGCGCTGGTGGGCGACGCCCTGTATGTGGCAAACACCGGCAACATCATGAAATACCGCTACACGCCGGGCGAGACGAAGATGTCCGATCCGGGAACCGAACTCGGCGACTTGCCCAGCACCGTCAACCACCACTGGACGAAAGCGATGGTGGCGAGCCCCGACGGCAAATACCTGTATGTTGGCAGCGGTTCGAACAGCAACGCAGGGGAAAACGGACTGGAGGTGGAATACCGGCGCGCCGCCGTGCTGGAAGTCGACGCCGCGACCGGCGCCAGCCGCGTGTTCGCCTCGGGCATCCGTAATCCGACCGGCCTGCAGTTCGAACCGCAGAGCGGAAAGCTATGGGCGATCGCCAACGAACGCGACGAGATCGGCGCGGACCTGGTGCCGGACTACCTCACCTCCGTGCGGGAGCATGGTTTCTACGGATGGCCCTACAGCTACTACGGCCAGCATGTGGACGACCGGGTCCGGCCCCAGCGCCCCGATCTCGTCAAGAAAGCCATCGTGCCGGATTACGCCCTCGGGTCGCACGTGGCGGCGCTGGGCCTGCTGTTCTACACCGGAGACGCCCTGCCGCAGTACAAGAGCGGCGCCTTTATCAGCGAGCACGGCAGCTGGGACCGCGCACCGCTGAGCGGATACAAGGTCGTCTGGGTGCCTTTCGCCAACGGCATGCCGAGCGGGAAGGCCCAGGATGTCGTGACCGGCTTCCATTCCGCCGACGAGAAACATCTGTTCGGCGCGCCGGTCGGCCTCGCCCAGGACGCGGACGGCGCCCTGCTGATCGCAGACGACGTCGGCGACGTGGTCTGGCGGGTGACGGGTGCCAGGCGCTGAAGACTGTCGACCTGCCCGGCGCGAGTCTGCCGGAAGCGGAGAGGACGCCAGAAACGCAAAAGGCCAGCTTATCGCTGGCCTTCCTGTCGCTCCGACTTCCAGGTGGTTTTTCTCAACCCATCCCGTGCACCGGAGCTTGAATCCTGGTGGGCGGTGCAAGTTTCGAACTTGCGACCCCAGCAGTGTGAATGCTGTGCTCTACCCCTGAGCTAACCGCCCTACTTTTTACTGCTTTGCTGCGATTGCGTCGCTGCAATGACGAGCATTATAGGGGGACTTTTGCGTTTTGTCACCCCTGCGGAGAATATTTTCTCCAAACACATTCTCCCTTTACGCCTTTGTCGAGTGCGGCAAGGACGTTCTCGTGCTCGGCGAGCTCGTCGGCAGCAGCCGGCAGCACGAAGATCTCGCCCAGCGGACCGGCTTCCAGCACGATGCCTCCGCCGCTCGCCTCGACCTCGACGTCCATCGACAGCGTGTTCTGCCCCCGCGTCATCGCCAGGTAGACGTCGGCCAGCAGCTCCGAGTCCAGCAGTGCGCCGTGCAGCTTGCGGTGCGCGTTCGAGATGCCGTAGCGGTCGCACAGCGCGTCAAGCGAGTTGCGCTTGCCGGGGTGCAGTTCCTTGGCATGGACGAGCGTATCGATCACGTTCGCGCAGTGTTGGACGAACGGCGGCAGGCCCATGCGCTCGAACTCATGGTTCAGGAACGCAAGGTCGAACGGCGCGTTGTGGATGATGATCTCCGCGCCCTGCACGAAGTCGCGCAGTTCGTGGGCGATCTCGTGGAACTTCGGCTTATCGCTGAGGAACTCGGTCGTCAGGCCGTGGACCGCCAGTGCCGCTTCGTCCGAGTCGCGCTCGGGATTGATGTAGCGGTGGAAGTTATTGCCTGTCAGCTTGCGGTTGAAGATCTCGACGCAGCCGACTTCGATGATGCGGTCGCCGGTGCGCGGATTCAGGCCTGTGGTTTCGGTATCGAGGACGATTTGGCGCATGCGCGTGCAAACTCAAGTAAGCGTGGAAAGAACCGGTAAGTATAACAAAATCAGCGCAATATCAACGCTTTAGCGAAGCCGCACCCATGTTGGCGAGAGCGTCGGCGCGCTCGTTGCCGGGGTGGCCGTTGTGGCCGCGCACCCAGCGCCATTCGACGGCGTGCTGCTGCTGGGCGGCGTCCAGCGCCTTCCACAGGTCGTCGTTCTTGACGGGCTCCTTCGCCGACGTCTTCCAGCCGCGCGCCTTCCAGCCGTGGATCCATTCCGAGATGCCCTTTTGCACGTACTGGCTGTCGGTGTGCAGGACGACCTGGCATGGGCGGTTGAGGACGGTGAGCGCCTCGATCACGGCGCGCAGTTCCATGCGGTTGTTCGTCGTATTCGGCTCGCCGCCGAAGATTTCCTTTTCGTGGCCGCCATCGGCCACGAGCAGCGCGCCCCAGCCGCCGGTGCCCGGATTTCCCTTGCAGGCGCCGTCGGTAAAAATCTCAACTTTGGTCATGCTGCGCTTCTTCCTTATGTCTTACTTGTAATGTTCGTTGCGGTTCGCTGCCGGCACCGCCTGCGGCGCCTTGCTCGTCTTTTTATTCCAGGCCGGACCGATGATGCGCATGCCCTTCACGCGCTTGATCGCGTGGACCATGTACACGGCCCCGAGATACGGCCACCAGCGCTGCCCCGCCCCTTCGACGAAGGCAAAGCGGTTGAGCCACTGCGCGGTCCGGAACGGCGGCGCGTAGCAGCCGAAATGGCTGCGCGTGACGCCGAGATTCAACAATTTTAACCAGTCTTTGAGACGAGGCATAGAGATGAACTCCCCCGCCGCCGGCAGGTAGTCGCTGCTCGTGATGCGCCCCATCCCCTGGCGCACGCCCCACAGGCTGGCCGGGTTGAAGCCGCAGATGATCACCTGCCCTTCCGGGATCAGCACGCGCTCGACTTCGCGCAGCACCTGGTGCGGCTCGGCCGCGAATTCCAGCACGTGCGGCAGCACGACGAGGTCCAGGCTTTGCGACGCGAACGGCAGGTCGGCGAAGTCGAGCGCGACGGCGATCTGCTTGCCGGTGGCGGCATAGACCAGTTCGTCGGCCGTCGACGTGCGCGTCGCCGCCTGCCATTTGTTGGGCATGCGGTTGGCGGCCAGCGCATCGATCTGCGGCACGCCGATCTGGACCGCGTTGAAGCCGAAAATATCGACCGTCAACTCGTCCAGGCACGCCTGTTCCCAGGCGCGCACGTACGCGCCCGCCGGCGATTGCAGCCAGCGGTCGAGCGCTATAATGGATTTTTCGGATGCCGCGCTGTCCATGCCCAACCTTTATCGATACCCATATGATTCCTGTGCCCACTGAACTCGCAGTCCTGACCGTGCCGGCCTTCAAGGATAACTATCTCTGGATTATCCATGACGGCACACATGCGGCAGTGGTCGATCCGGGCGACGCGGAACCGATCCTCGCGGCCCTGCAGGCGAATGGCCTGACCCTGACCGCCATTCTACTCACCCATCACCATGCTGACCACATCGGCGGCGTGACGCGCTTGCTCGAACACAGCAACGTGCCCGTCTTCGGTCCGCGCAACGACGGCATCGCCGTCGTGAACCACCCGGTGGGCGAAGGCGACACGGTCGAGGTGCCGGGCCTCGCGCTCGAACTCGCCGTGCTCGACGTCCCCGGCCATACGAAGGGTCACATCGCGTACGTGCGCGAGGACGCAAGTGCGCGCTGGCTGTTCTGCGGCGACACGCTGTTCGGCGGCGGCTGCGGCCGCCTGTTCGAAGGCACGCCGGCGCAGATGATGGGCTCGCTCGCGAAGCTGGCCGCCCTCCCCGACGATACGCTGGTGTACTGCGCGCATGAATACACGCTGTCGAACCTGCGCTTCGCCGAAGCGCTGGAACCGGGCAACCGCGCGCTGCAGCTGCGCATCGCGCACGACAGCGAGCTGCGCGGCACGCATCTGCCCACGATCCCGTCGACAATCGCGATCGAAAAGGCGACGAACCCATTCCTGCGCACGCGCGAGCCCGCCATCATCGGCAGCCTGACGGCGGCCGGACGCCTCGCGCCGGGTGCGGACCCGGTCACGGTATTCGCGGCGCTGCGGGAGTGGAAGAACGTGTTCTGAAACCGGGAGAGACCGGCTGGGGATGAGACGACGCGACCGCCGATCGCTGGCGGCCGCGTCATTCGGGGAGGATCAGATTTCTTCGTACAGCGGCAGGGTCAGGAACTCGGCGAAGTCTTCCGACGTCGACATCTGTTCGAAGATCTGCGCGGCGCGCTCATAGGTCGGGCTGTCGCCGTTCGGGGCGGCCGCCTTCGCGTTGGCCAGCTCCTCCGGGATCATGGCGCGGACCATCTCGGCCGTGACCTTGCGACCGTCTTCCAGCACGCCCTTCGGCGAGCGGATCCACTGCCACACCTGCGAACGGCTGATCTCGGCAGTGGCCGCGTCTTCCATCAGGTTGTGGATCGGCACGCAGCCGTTGCCGGCCAGCCAGGCGCCCAGGTAGTGGATGCCGACATTGATGTTGTAGCGCAGGCCCGCTTCCGTGATCGGGGCTTCCGGGCGGAAGTCCAGCAGGTCCTTCGCGGTCACTTCCACGTCCGGACGCTGCTTGTCGATCTGATTCGGGCGGTCGCCCAGCACCTTCTTGAACTCGGTCATCGCCAGATCGACGAGACCCGGGTGCGCGACCCAGCCGCCGTCGTAGCCGTCGGTCGCATCGCGCGCCTTGTCGTTGCGCACGCCGCCCATCGCGACTTCGTTCTTTTCCGGATCGTTCTTGATCGGGATCAGCGCCGCCATGCCGCCGATCGCCGGGGCGTTACGCTTGTGGCAGGTCTTCAGCAGCAGCAGCGCGTACGCGCGCATGAACGGCGCCGTCATCGTGACCTTCGGACGGTCGGCCAGGCAGAAGTCCTTGTCCAGCTTGAACTTCTTAATGCACGAGAAGATGTAGTCCCAGCGGCCCGCGTTCAGGCCGGCGCTGTGCTCGCGCAGTTCGTACAGGATCTCGTCCATCTCGAAGGCGGCGACGATCGTCTCGATCAGCACGGTCGCCTTGATGGTGCCCTGCGGCAGGCCCAGTTCGTTCTGGGTCATGACGAAGATGTCGTTCCACAGGCGCGCTTCCAGGTGCGATTCCATCTTCGGCAGATAGAAGTACGGACCGGCGCCGCGGGCCAGTTGTTCCTTGGCGTTGTGGACCATGAACAGGGCGAAGTCGAAAATGCCGCCGGAGATGCGCTTGCCGTCGACGAGGACGTGCTTTTCGTCCAGGTGCCAGCCGCGCGGACGGACCACCAGCGTCGCGACCTTGTCGTTCAGCTTGTATTGCTTGCCGTTCTGCTCCAGCGAGATCGTCTTGCGGACGGCGTCGCGCATATTGATCTGGCCAGTGAGCTGGTTGTCCCAGTTCGGGGTGTTGGAGTCTTCGAAGTCGGTCATGTAGCTGTCCGCGCCCGAGTTCAGGGCGTTGATGACCATCTTGCGTTCGACCGGGCCCGTGATTTCCACGCGGCGGCATTCCAGCGCCTTCGGGATCGGCGCGATCTTCCAGTCGCCGTTGCGGATGTGCGCCGTCTCGGGCAGGAAGTCCGGACGCTCGCCGGCGTCCAGGCGTTTCGCGCGCTCGACGCGCGCGGCCAGCAGCTGCTGGCGGCGCGGTTCGAATTCGCGGCTCAGCTTCGCTACCAGCTCGAGCGCTTCCGGCGTCAGGATCTGTTCATAGCCGGGCTTGATCTCGGCCCGGATTTCCATTCCGGCTGGGGTGGCGATGGTCATTGCGTTCTCCTGTTCTAGTATGAAATGTGGACAGTGCCGTGCTTCCTGGCACAAGCCAGCTTGGCGTTTGATATTGCTTCCAGTATATTCACTATTAATCGCCTAAACGAGACAAAAAATATATTCATTTATGCTTTTTTGTCACAAGTGACGAACAGAATCGAGGCATTCCTTTGGACCATTTCCGTCAGATATCTACTTTTGTCGAAGTCATCGCCCGGGGCAGCCTGTCCGCGGCCGCGCGCGCGGAGGGCATCGCGCCGGCCATGATCGGACGGCGTCTGGACGCGCTCGAAGCGCGCCTGGGCGTGAAGCTCCTACAGCGTACCACGCGCAAGCTGGCGCTGACGGACGAAGGGGCGGTGTTCCTTGAGGATTGCCAGCGCATCCTTGCCGAACTCGAAGAAGCGGAAGCGGCCGTGTCGGAACGGAGCGCGCGCGCCACGGGACACCTCGTCGTATCCGCGCCGGCCGGGTTCGGGCGCCAGCACGTGGCTCCGCTCGTCCCCTCTTTCCTGGCCGAGCACCGCGAGGTGAGCATGAACCTGAACCTGTCCGACCGCGTCGTCGACGTCATCGGCGAAGGCGTCGACATCGCGATCCGCATCGCGAGCCTGACGGACTCGAATCTCGTCGGCGTGAAGCTCGCGGACAATCACCGCGTCGTCGTCGCGACGCCCGGCTATCTGAAACGCCATGGGACGCCGCAGACGCTGGTCGACCTATCGAAACACAATTGCCTGGCGATAAGCAGCCAAGGCAGCCAGCGGGGCTGGACGTTCCGCGACCACGGCAAGATCGTCACGATGAAGGTGGGCGGCAATATGGTGTGCAACGACGGCGCCGTGCTGCACGACTGGGCGATGGCCGGGCGGGGACTGGCCTGGCGGTCGATGTGGGAAGTGAGTTCGGAAATCGAAGCGGGCCTGCTGGTACCCGTGCTGGAACAGTTCGCGGCGCCCGGCAACGATATCTATGCCGTGTTTGCGCAACGTCGTCACTTGCCGCTGCGCATCCGGGTATTCGTGGACTTTCTGCGCCATGCGTATTCTCAGCCGGATTACTGGCGCAAGCCTGGCTGACCGGCATGAAACGTTAGAGCAAAAAAAATCCTCGGAAGCTCCGAGGATTTTTTGTCATCAATTCAGCAGATTACAGCGGCTGAATGTTCGATGCTTGTTTGCCTTTCGGACCGGAGGTCACGTCGAACGAGACGCGCTGGTTCTCCTGCAGGGACTTGAAGCCCTGGCTCTGAATCGCCGAGAAGTGCGCGAACAGATCTTCGCCGCCTTCGTCCGGGGTGATGAACCCGAAGCCTTTGGAGTCATTGAACCATTTAACGATGCCAGTTGCCATTACAATTTCCTATTTCAGTTGAAGTGGACCGAAGTCCGTTTACGATCGTTTGAAGAAGCAAGAAACAAATGACAGACTAACTGCACTGCTACCGCGAATCCAACGATCCCTAATTATACCGAATAAACCCACACGTACACGGTTTTCGCAAAATAAAACCGGGATCCGTGACAATTCCTGAAGCCAACCTTTTTACGGATCCCATTTGCGTCGGCAGTACGCAAAATATAGGGCATGGATGCGGATAAAGTTTGTCCTAAATCAAACGATTTCGGGACAGGTGCTTTGTTGTGGCGCTATACAGAAGACTCGTCGTTCGGGTATGCGGCCTTCGGATCGACGCTGCCCCACGCGATGAACACATCCAGTTCGGACAGCCACGCTTCCCACTCTTCCGGGGCGACGGCGTCGAATGTCGTCAGCACGCGCAGGCGCTGTTCCAGCATGCGCGCCTGCTGCCCGAGGATGCGGAAGCCGAATGTGGCGGACGAGCCGGCCAGCGTATGCAGCACCGCATGCATCTGCTCGATCAGCGCGGCGGGCGGCCGTTTCGGGTCGAAGGCGTTGCGCGCGGCCGACAGGCGGCCGAGCGTCTGCGGCAGGCTCGCCGCGAATTTATCGTTCAGCTCCGCGAGGCGCGTGAAGAATTCGGCATCCGCACTCGAACTCATTTCCTGCCGCTCATTTCGTACCAAATATACGATCGCCCGCGTCGCCGAGGCCCGGCACGATGTAGGCGTGGTCGTTCAGCTTGCTGTCGAGCGAAGCCACGTACAGCTTCACGTCCGGATGGGCCTTGTGGAACACTTCCACGCCTTCCGGCGCCGCGACGAGGGCCAGGAAGATGATCTGGTCGTCCGTCACGCCGCGCTTCTTGAGCACGTCGACGGCGTAGACGGCCGAGTTGCCCGTCGCGACCATCGGATCGCACAGGATGAACGTGCGCTCGGTCGTGTCCGGCAGGCGCACGAGGTATTCGACGGGCAGGTGCGTGTCCGGGTCACGGAACACGCCGATGTGGCCGACGCGGGCCGACGGCACCAGTTCCAGCAGGCCATCGCTCATGCCGACGCCGGCACGCAGGATCGGCACGATGGCCAGCTTCTTGCCCGCGATGACGGGGGCGTCGATCGTCATCAGCGGCGTGTCGATCTGGCGCGTCGTCAGCGGCAGGTCGCGCGTGATCTCGTAACCCATCAGCAACGTGATTTCCCGCAGCAATTCGCGGAACGTGCGCGTGGACGTGCCGCGGTCGCGCATGTGCGACAGCTTATGCTGGATCAGGGGATGGTTCAGGATGAACAGGTTCGGGAAGCGCGGATCTTGTTTCATTATGCATGGCCGGCGCTTGTGGCAGCGGCGTGGTTGATTTGGTAAATGGCGTGCATTATCCCAGTTTGTCCCGTCCTTTGTCGAAGATTTATCGCGGCTTATTCCACCAGCGCACGGGCGAGGATCGCGTCGCAGTCGACCCCGTCGGGCAGCCGGCCGAACGCCCCGCCCACGTCCACGGCGATGCGCGACGCGACGAACGCGGCGGCGACGCATGCCGGCGCATGGCGCAGCAACAGCCCCGCCTGCACGGCCACGACGAGGCGTTCCGCGAGGCGGCGCGCGCCGAATTCGTCGGCCGCGAGCGTGGCGAGGCCGTCCAGCAGGCGCGCGCAATACGCGTCGAAGCGGCTGTCGCGGCCGGAGGCGAGCGCCAGTTCCGCCGCCAGCGCGTCGCGCGTCTCCGGCCCCCTGGAAAACGCCCGCAGCACGTCGAGACACATCACGTTGCCGGAGCCTTCCCAGATCGAATTGACGGGGAATTCGCGGTACAGGCGCGCCAGCGGGCCGTCCTCGACGTAACCGTTGCCGCCCATGACTTCCATCGCCTCGGCGCCGAACGCGGGGCCGCGCTTGCACAACCAGTATTTGCCGGCCGGGGTCAGGATGCGCCCCAGCAGCGCCTCGCGCGGGTCGGCGGCGCCATGCGGGCCCGGGTCGAAGCAGCGCGCCAGCCGCAGTGCGAACGCGGTCGCCGCTTCCGATTCCAGCGCCAGATCGGCCAGCACGTTCTGCATCAGTGGCTGGTCGGCGAGCTTGCGCCCGAACGCGCTGCGCGCGCGCGCATGGTGCAGCGCGTGACACAGGGCGGCACGCATGATGCCGGCCGAGCCCAGCACGCAGTCGAGGCGCGTGTGGCTGCCCATTTCGAGGATCGTCGGGATGCCCCGCCCTTCCTTGCCGATCAGCCAGCCGACGGCGTCGCAGAACTCGACTTCGGACGACGCGTTCGACTTGTTGCCGACCTTGTTCTTCAGGCGCTGCACGCGGATCGCGTTGCGCGTCCCGTCCGGCAGGAAGCGCGGTACGAAGAAGCACGACAAACCCGCACTGCCGCCCTCGTCGGTCTGCGCCAGCACGAGGTGGGCATCCGATTGCGGCGCGGAGAAAAACCATTTGTGGCCGACGAGGCTCCACGCGTCGCGCCAGTCGGCGCCGAAGCGGGTCTCCGCCACCGCCGGATTCATGCGCGTCGCCCGCGTCGTGTTGGCGCGCACGTCGGTGCCGCCCTGTTTTTCCGTCATGCCCATGCCGATCAGGGCGCCCCGCTTCTGCTCGATGGGCAGCGAGCGCGGGTCGTAGGTGCGCGACAGGATCTTCGGCAGCCAGTGCGCCGCGATGCCCGGGTGCTGGTGCAATGCCGGAACGGACGCGTACGTCATCGTCACGGGACATTGCGAGCCGTTCTCCACCTGGCCGAACAGCAGATAGGCGGCCGCGCGCGCGACCTGGGCGCCGGGCCGCGGCGCTTCCCACGGCAGCGAGTGGGCGCCGTTCTCGATCAGCAGGCGCATCAGCTCATGCCACGCCGGGTGGAACTCGACCTCGTCCACGCGATGCCCGCCCCGGTCGACATTGACGAGGCGCGGCGGGTTGTCGTTCGCCAGCCGACCCAGGTCCAGCACGGCGGCGGCGCCGAGTTCCTGCCCCAGCCGCCCGAGTTCGCCCTCCGCCCAGCCGGCGCCTTCGCGCACCAGGCCTTCGCGCAGCGCGGGGTCACAGGCGAACAAATCCACGTCACCGAACGGCGGCGCCTGGTTGAAAACCTCGTGGGTGTCGAATCGGTTCATGGCGTCCCTCCCGGAATGGCCGAGTTGTTGCAACTGAGCATCATATGAACGGCGCAAAAGTTTCTACTTTGCACTGTATCGGCGACAATAACCCTTCAAGCCCACCGCCGGGTTATCGGTTAGGCAACAAGGCTAGCCCAAAGCCACGTGCGGGGCAAGCGGGACCGATTTGGACGCCGACACTGCGACGTGTCAAGCAGCGGTAGAAAGTGACACGGCATTGTGCTTTTTAGTGCCGGCTGGAATCTTTCGGTGATACATTGCTTGTTGTTTTGGTACACTCCAGCATTAAGGGCAGTTCCTGCCTAGATTTGAAAGCAGATATTTCGACAATGCGCGCCAGTTCACCCGCAGTACCGAACGATCCGCGTCATGCGGCCCCGGCGGCGAGCCCGGACGGCTACATGGAGGCGGTGGGCGACGTCGCGTTCCGCCTCGACCCTTCCGGCCTGATCCACCACGCCAGCCAGCGCGCCCAGCGCACGTTCGGCGCGCAGACGCTGGCCGGCGCCGTCTTGACGACACTGGCCGTCGACGTCGACCAGGCCGCCCTGCGCAACGCCCTCGTCGATGCCGGCACGGCGAGCGATCCGATACTCGTCGAAGTGCGGCTGCGCTGCGCCGGCAAGGACGTCTGGTTCGAACTGCGCATCGGCCTGCTCGCGGGCAGCCATGAATTGCTGGCCGTCGGCCGCGACATGTCGGCCCAGCGCGCGACCGAACAACGCCTGCGCCACATGGCCACCCACGACGCGCTGACGGAACTCCCGAACCGCCTGCTGCTGTCCGACCGCATCCGCATGGTGATCGCCAGTGCGCGCCGCTCGGGCCAGGGCTTCTGCGTCGCCACGATCGGCCTGGACGGTTTCAAAAAGGTCAACGACGGCCTCGGCCACCCGGTCGGCGATGCCGTGCTGCGCCAGGCCGCGAGCCGCCTGCGCAAGACCTTGCGCGACAGCGACACGCTGGCCCGCGTCGGCGGCGACGAGTTCGTTGCCGTCCTGCCGGGCACGTTCACGCCGGACCAGATCAAGCTCGTGAGCGGCCGCCTGCTGGCCGCGCTGCAATCGCCGTTCGAGGTCGACGGACATACCGTGTACCTGGGCGCGTCCGTCGGCGTGTCGATCTATCCCGACCACGCCGAGGACGAGATCCGCCTGATCGCCCTCGCCGACGCCGCCATGGGCCGCGCCAAGGAAACGGGCAAGGGCCGCGCCGTCGTCTACAGCGTGCGCGAGAACGGCATGCCGCAGCACGATATCTCGCTCGAAGCCGCGATGTTCCAGGCCGTGCGCGAAGGCGAGTTCCTGCTGTACTACCAGCCGATCGTGTCCAGCCGCACGCGCCAGATCGAAGGCTTCGAGACCTTGATGCGCTGGAAGCATCCGACCCTCGGCATGGTGCCGCCCGTGCGCTTCATCCCCATCGCCGAAACCAATGGCCTCATCAACCTGCTCGGCGCCTGGGCGCTCAAGGCGGCGCTGGTGCAGCTGCGCCAGTTCGAGGAAGTGGCCAAGCGCGACCTGTATATCTCGGTCAACATCAGCCCGCGCCAGTTCCGCAACGACCGCTTCCTCAACGTGCTGGACGACGCCCTCGACTTTTCCGGCGCGCCCGGCGACAAGCTCGTGCTCGAGATCACGGAAGGCACGCTGATGGTCGACCCGGTGCACGCGGAGGCGATCCTGACCAAGATGGCGGAACGCAACGCCCGCATCGCGATCGACGACTTCGGCACCGGCTATTCGAGCCTCGCCTACCTGAAACGCTTCCCGATCTCCGTGCTGAAGATCGACCGCGCCTTCATCAAGGACCTGCCCGCCTCGACTAAGGACGCGGCGATCTGCAATGCCGTGCTCGACCTGGCCAAGCACCTCGACCTGTCGGTCGTGGCCGAAGGCGTCGAGACCGAAGAACAACTGACCTACGTCGAGTCGCGCGGATGCGACTACGTACAAGGCTACCTGACCGGGAAACCGATGCCGGCCCACGTGGCCATGGCCGCGCTCAAGGAAAACCTGTACACGGAACTGCTGCCGGACGAATTACGGGCGGGCCTCACATGAACCAGACTGCTACCATCGAACGATCGCCGAAAGCCGACGCCACCCTCGCCCTGCTGTGGGAGCGGATCCGGCGGCGCGGCGACATGCCCGGCTTCACCAAGGCCATCAACGCCATCCTCGCCTCCATGCGCGGCGAGGACGAGCGCGACTTTTCCATGACCCAGACGGTGCTGTCCGACCCCGTGCTCACCCAGAAGGTGCTGCGCCTGGCGAACAGCGGCATGTACTCGGCCTTCGGCCAGCGCATCAACACCGTCTCCAAGGCCATCCTCGTGCTGGGCACGGAAGCCATCGGCCACCTGGCACTGGGCCTCAAACTGATCGAGGAACTGTCCAAGTCGACGCCCGATTCGCTGCAGGCCCACATCGAGATGGAAAAGGCCGTGCTGGCCGGGATGGTGGCGCACCAGGTCGCGGCCGAAGCGGCCACGCGCGATCCGGAAGAAGCCGTCGTGTGCTCGATCCTCCATTCGCTGGGCCGGATGATGGTCACGTTCTACCTGCCCGAGCACTGGACCCTGATGCAGCAGGCGGCAGGCGCCGGCGATATCGACCCGATCGCCATCGCGCAACTGGGCCTGTCGCTCGAACAGATCGGCCGCGCCACAGCCGAACACTGGGGCCTGCCGCGCAACCTGATCGCCGGCATGCGCCGCGTGGAGCCCGGCTTGCGCGGCGCCGACTTCGGCCACGACGACTGGCTCGCCGCCCTCGGCACCATGGCGTCGCAATGCGCCGACAGCCTGTGGCACGGCGACGAAGCGGGCGCCGAACAGGTGAAACTGCTGGCAGCCGGCTTCGCGCCGCTGATCGGCATCGAGCCGGACAACATCGTCGGTGCCATCGAGAAGGCGAAGGTCGAAGCGGCCGCGGACCTGTCGATCGCGCCGCTCGCGAACCCGCCCGAGAAGCGCGCCCGCGCCTCCGCCGTCACGCGCCTGCGCGAGGCCGGCAACAAGATCCTGCTGAACGGGGTGGCCGACATGCGTGACGCCGCCGCGACCGCAACGCCTGGCCAGATGGTGTCGATGGCGATCGAGACGGCGTACCACGGCCTGTCGTTCACGCGCGCGTTCGGCTTCCTGCGCAACCGCCGCGACGGCCGCTACACGGCCAAGATCGGCCTGGGCGACAACACCAAGACACTCGTGCCCAAGCTGTCGTTCGACGATGCGTACGAACCGAACGTGTTCTTCGCCTCCCTCGGCAGCGACCGCGTGATCTTCATCGAAAACGCGCGCGATCCGAAATTCTCGAGCAAGCTGCCGGGCTGGTGGAAAGGCACGCTGTCCGAGGCCCGCTGCTTCGTCATCATCCCGCTGTGCACGCGCGGCGAGCCGGTCGGCTTCATCTACGGCGACTGGGACGACCGCTTCCCGTCCGTCTACCTGAGCCAGACGGAGTTCTCGCTGCTGAACGAATTGCGCGCGCTCGTCGTCAAGAGCGTGGAGCGGCGGCAGCCGGCGGAAGCGGTGGCGAGCCGGGCCTGAACGATGCCGTCGCCCCCGCGAAGGCGGGGGCCCAGGTTCTGCATGCGCCAACGCGGCGTCCGCAAAATTGGATCCCTGCCTTCGCAGGGACGACGTATCGAGATTCCGTGTATTTAACGCAGGCGCGGCGTATCCACGTGCACGTCGCCGCACTGGGCGCGGTTCATCAGGGCGTGATCGATCAGCACCAGCGCCAGCATCGCCTCCGCGATCGGCGTCGCGCGGATGCCCACGCACGGGTCGTGGCGGCCGAACGTCTCGACCGTCACCGGATTGCCCTGCTTGTCGATCGAGCGGCGCGGCGTGCGAATCGACGACGTCGGCTTGATGGCGATGGACACGGTGATGTCCTGGCCCGTCGAGATCCCGCCCAGCACACCGCCGGCATTGTTGCCGACGAAGCCTTCCGGGGTCAGTTCGTCGCCGTGTTCCGCCCCCTTCTGCGCGACCGAGTGGAAACCGGCGCCGATCTCCACCCCTTTCACCGCATTGATGCCCATCATGGCGTAGGCGATGTCGGCGTCGAGCTTGTCATAGATCGGCTGGCCGAGACCCACCGGGACGTTCTTCGCCACCACGTCGATGCGGGCACCGATGGAATCGCCCGCGCGGCGCAGTTCGTCCATCGCCGTTTCCATGCGCGCGATCAGGTCGGCGTCGGACGTCGCGGCGAAGAACGGGTTGTCGTGCACGTGCCTGAAATCCTCGAACGGCACGGGAATGTCGCCCAGCTGGCTCATGCAGCCCATGAACTCGGTGCCGTACTTCTCGCGCAGCCACTTCTTGGCGATGGCGCCGGCGCCGACGACGGGCGCGGTCAGGCGCGCGGACGAGCGGCCGCCGCCGCGCGGGTCGCGCACGCCGTACTTGTGCCAATAGGTGTAGTCCGCGTGGCCAGGACGGAACATCTCGACGATGTTGCCGTAGTCCTTGCTGCGCTGGTCCGTGTTCTCGATCAGCAGCGCGATCGGCGTGCCCGTCGTCACGCCTTCATAGACCCCGGACAGGATCTTCACCTGGTCCGCTTCCTGGCGCTGCGTCACGTGGCGCGACGTGCCCGGCTTGCGACGGTCCAGCTCGGGCTGGATGTCGGCTTCGGACAACGCCAGTCCCGGCGGACAGCCGTCGATCACGCAGCCGATTGCGGGACCGTGCGATTCGCCGAAAGTGGTTACGGAAAACAGCTTGCCAAATGTGTTGCCGGACATGGAATCTCGTTGGGTTGTGCGAATGGAATGGAAGATTCTACCAGCATGGACAAAAGACCGGTGAATTGACTACTTGCACGAATAAAAATGTTTCCTTGTGGAATTTTCTTGCCTGACTTGATACCATTGCAGATATACTAGTTCGCAACTACCGAGCTTAACCTGGAGACGCAGCAATGCCCGCACCGAACACGCCTCCGGGCGCCGCACAGGACGATGACCTGGTGTTCGCAGACGAGACGCCGGCAGACGCCCCTGTGAAGGACGGCGGCGCGTGGCGCGTGCTGATCGTCGACGACGACGCCGACGTCCATTCGACGACGACGTTCGCGCTCGGTACGCTCGAGATGCACGGCCGGCCGCTGGCATTCCTGCATGCGTATTCCGCCGCCGAGGCGATGGACGTGCTGGCCCGCGAACACGACATCGCCGTGATCCTGCTCGACGTCGTGATGGAACAGGCCGACGCCGGCCTGCACCTCGTGCGCCACGTGCGCGACACGCTCGGCCGCCACGACGTGCGCATCATCCTGCGCACGGGCCAACCCGGCTATGCGCCCGAGATGGACGCGATCCGCGGCTACGACATCAACGATTACCGCACCAAGTCGGAACTCACCCGCACGAAGCTCTACACGAGCGTGGCCACCGCGATCCGCGCCTACGAGCAGATCCACGCGCTCGAAGACAGCCGCATGGGCCTTGCCGAAGTCGTGCGCGCCAATACGGAATTGATGGCCCTGCACACCGTCGGCGAGATGACGCTCGGCATCCTGCGCGCAGTGGCTGTCCTCGCGGGCCAACCGGCGGACGGCGTGCTGTGCGCCTGCGTGCCGGGCACGGGCCACGTCGGCTGGCAGGTGCTGGCCAGTTGCGGGCCCAGCGCGGACCTCGCGCGCGGCGGCATGCTCGCGCCGGGCGGTCAGGGCCCCGCCGCCGCCATCGCGCGTGCGCTGGCCGAACGGCGCAACCTGTACGAACCCGACTACCTCGCCCTCTACTTCTGCGGCAAGTCGCACCGTCATTTCGCCGCGTGGCTGAAGTTGACGCGGCCGCTGGACGCCCTGCGCCGCGGCCTCGTCGACGTCTTCACGAGCAGCATCGCGGTCGGCCTGGACAACGTCGCCCTGATGACCGCCCTGCACCGCGCGGCGTTCTACGACGGCCTCACGAGCCTGCCGAACCGGACCCGCCTCGTCGAACTCATCGACGACAGCCTGCGAGCGCGCGCCGACGCGACCCTGTGCCTCGTCGACATCGACCAGTTCGCCGAAACGAACGACGCCCTCGGCCACCAGTTCGGCGACGCGCTGCTCGGCGCGGTAGCGCAGCGCCTGCGCACGCGCCTGGATGCGCGGGTGGCGCTGGCACGCATCGGCGGCGACATCTTCTGCCTGCTGGGCGAGGCCGACCTGATCGATCCGGCCGCCGTACAAGACCAGTTCGCGGCGCCGTTCTCGATCGAAGGCCAGGACGTGCAGGTGTCCGCCACGCTGGGCCTCGTGCGCCTGCTGGAGCATGACGGCACCGCGGCCGATGCGCTGAAGGATGCCGACATCGCGCTGAAGCGCGCGAAAACCCAGCGGCGCGGCGGCCACTTCTATTTTTCGCGCGGCATGGGCGTGGAGATCCGTGAACGGGTGCGCCTGATGCACGCGCTGCGCAGCGGCTTCGCGCGCGGCGAACTGTTCCTCGCCTATCAGCCCCAGGTCGAACTCGCCGCGCGCCGCGCGTTCGGCGCGGAGGCGCTGCTGCGCTGGCGCACGGAAGACGGCCGCTTCGTCCCGCCCGACCGGTTCATTCCGATCGCGGAATACTCAGGCCTGATTATCGACATCGGCGCGTGGGTGCTGCGCGAAGCCTGCGCGGAACTCGTGCGCGTGCGCGCGGCGGGCCACCTCGACTTCACGATGTCGATCAACGTCTCGCAAGTCCAGTTCCGCCATCCGCATTTCATCGACATGCTGCGCCAGGCGCTGCTCGAGACGGGCGCGCCGCCGGAGCGTGTCGAGCTGGAGATCACGGAATCGATGGCGATGGAAGAACCCGACCTGCTGATCGAACGCCTCGCCGAAATCAAGCGCACGGGCGTGTCGATCGCCATCGACGATTTCGGCACGGGCTTCTCGTCCCTCTCCTACCTGCAGCGCCTGTGCGTGGACCGGCTCAAGATCGACCGCGCGTTCGTGACCGAGATCACGGACGCGGCACGCGGCAGCAGCATCGCGGAGATGGTCATCGAGCTGGGCCGCAACCTGGGCCTGTCGATCATCGCCGAAGGTGTCGAGGACGAGGTGCAGGCGCAGATCCTGCAGGCGCTCGGTTGCCCGCTCGCGCAGGGCTATCTGTTCGCGCGCCCGCTCGCGCCCGAGGCACTCATCGAGTGGCTGGGCAGCGACGCGCTGACACGCGCCGCGTAATCACCGGCGACCGCTCAATCCTCAGCCATCTGCTCGGCAGGCCAGTCGCGGATATAGGCCTTGAGCATGCGGTTCTCGAAGCTCTGCGCCTCGAGCACGGCCTTCGCGACGTCGTAGAACGAGATCACGCCCAGCAGCGTGCGCGCGTTCATCACGGGCAGGTAGCGCGCGTGCTTTTCCAGCATGATGCGGCGCACTTCGTTGACTTCGGTGTCCGGGGTGACGGTGATCGGGCTGTCGTCCATGTGCTTGCGCACGGTGCCCGCGGGTTCGAGCGAACCGCCATGCGCGTGCAAGGCCTTGATGACCTCGCGGAAGGTCAGCATGCCGACCAGGTCGCCATATTCCATCACGACGAGCGAGCCGATGTCGCGCTCGGCCATCGTGGCGGCGGCGTTGGCCAGGTCGGTGTCCGGTGACACGGTGTACAGGATGTCGCCCTTGACCTGCAGGATTTCCGATACCTTCATTTGGACCCCCTTGAGTGGAGATGCGTGCTGCGTTGTGTATTTCATAAATTTGACTCTAGCCTAAGCTCCCCAAAAAATCCACCTTTTTGCCTTGCAACCGTGCACTCTGCACCATCTTGATGATTAAATGTAACGGTTAGCGCTATCGGATGCTAGCATGCGCCGTCTTCGTTTTCAGGATGAACCCCATGAGCGGTCCCCGCTACCCCGGCTTCAGCACGCTGGCGCTGCACGTCGCCGCCGGCGCCCCGTTACCCGCCCCGGCCGGCGCCACGCTCGAGGAGCGCGTCGCCGCCCTCGAAGGTGGTGTCGCCGGCATCGCGACGGCCAGCGGCCAGGCCGCGCTGCATCTGGCGCTGGCCACGCTGGCAGGCAACGGCCACCACGTCGTCGCCGCGGACAACCTGCATGACGACGCGCGCGCCCTCCTCGCCCACGGCCTGCGTCGCTTCGGCGTCACGACGACGTTCGTCGATCCGCGCGCTCCCGACGCGTGGCGCGCGGCCATCAGGGCCGAGACGCGGGTCCTCGTCGGCGCGGCCTTCGGGCTGGACGGCACCGTCCTCGACATCCCGCGCGTGGCCGCCGTCGCGCACGACCACGACCTGCCGCTGCTCGTCGACGCGACACTTGCCACGCCGTGGCTGCTGTCCGCGTTCGACCTCGGCGCCGACCTCGTGGTCCATGACGCCGCCTTCCTCGCCGGACAAGCGGACGCGCCCGGCGGCCTGCTCGTCGACGGCGGCACGTTCGACTGGCATGCCGCGCACACGCGCACGGGCCGCTACGCCGACCTGTGCGAACCGAACCCCGCCTGCGACGGCCGCGTGTTCGCCGAAGAGTCGACGGTCGGCGCCTTCGCCCTGTGCGCGCGCCACGTCGGCCTGCGCGCTTTCGGCACCGCGCCGGGCGCGCACGATGCGGCCGCGATCCTGCGCGGACTCGAGACCCTGGGCATGCGCATGGGCCGCCACGTCGCCGGCGCCCGCAAGGTCGCGCAGACGCTCGCGGGTCACCCGGCCGTCGCGGGCGTCGCGTATGCCGAACACGGACTGCTGCCGCGCGGCGCCGGCGCCGTCGTCCCGTTCACGCTGCAGGGCGGCCCGGCCGCGGCCGGCCGCTTCCTCGATGCGCTGAAGGTCTTCGGCCGGGCGGATGCCATCGGCGGCCCCCGCTCGTCCGCCACCGACGCCGGCGCGGGCAACGTGCGCCTCCACGTCGGCCTGGAAGACCCGGACGACCTGCTCGACGATCTCGCCCGCGCCCTGAAACTGGCGCAGAAAGGAGCCTGACATGCTGCTCGACGTGAACGGCAGGACCGCCTACGGCTACACCGCCGGCAGCGCGCCGGGCCGGGAGGCCATCGTGTTCATCCACGGCGCCCAGAACGACCATTCCGTCTGGACGGGCCCGGCCCGCACCTTCGCGCACCAGGGCCATCACGTGCTGGCCGTCGACCTGCCCGGCCACGGCCGCAGCGCCGGCCCCGCGCTGGCCACGGTCGAGGAGATGGCCGCCTGGCTGCTCGACCTGCTCGACGCGGCCGGCATCGCCCGCGCCGTGCTGGCCGGTCACAGCATGGGTTCGCTGATCGCCCTCGAGGCCGCGGCCCGGGCGCCCGCCCGCGTACGCGCGCTGGCCCTCGTGGGCAGCACGTGGCCGATGAAGGTCTCGGACGCCCTGCTGGAGACGGCGCGCACGAACGAGCAGGCCGCCATCGACATGGTCAACCTGTGGTCGCACGTCGCGGTCGCGCCGGCCGCGCCGGGCCGGCCGCAAGGTACCTGGCTGGCGGGCGCGTCGCGCCGGCTGATGCAGCGGCTGTCGCAGCTGAACCCGGACCGGCTGTTCCACACGGACTTCGTGGCGTGCGATACGTACGCGAACGGGGGCGCGGCCGCGCAGGCCATCGCGTGCCCGACCCTGTTCGTGCAGGGCCGGCGCGACGTGATGACGCCGCCCCGTTCGGCGCAAGGGCTCGTGGCCGCGATCCCGCATGCGCGCGTCGTCGCGCTCGATTGCGGGCATGCGCTGATGACGGAACAGCCGGATGCGGTGAGCGCCGCGCTGGCGGACTTCGTGCGCGGCCTGGATTGATCTACACTGGACGGCAGGGAGACAACCCGGAGAGCAGAATGGCCGCCGTCCGCTACGACAGTTTCGCGCAGTTCTATCCCTGGTACCTGACCCAGCACGAGAACCGGATGTGCCGGCGCGCGCACTTCCTCGGCACGTCGTCGGCCATCGCGGGCATCGCGCAATACATCGACAGCCTGAATCCGTGGTGGCTCGCCGTCGCCGTCGTGACGGGCTACGGCGGCGCCTGGATCGGGCACTTCCTGTTCGAGAAGAACCGCCCGGCCACGTTCGGCTACCCGTGGTATTCGTTCCGCGCGGACTGGGTGATGTATTGGGAGATGCTGACCGGCAAGCTCAGCTGGTGACCCGGTCAAAATGGCCAGCCAGCGTCTCGTCCAGCCCCCGCTCGACGGACGCCTCGACCTGGCGCGCGAGCGCGGCCGTGTCCAGCGCCAGCGGCGACTGCGCGCCGTCGGCCGGCGCTCCGGCCTCGCTCTTGACGCCGCCGAACACGAACAGCCGGTAGACGTCCGCCAGCC
Source organism: Massilia orientalis (assembly GCF_030411975.2). Lineage (NCBI taxonomy): Bacteria > Pseudomonadati > Pseudomonadota > Betaproteobacteria > Burkholderiales > Oxalobacteraceae > Massilia > Massilia orientalis. The sequence continues at coordinate 76,558 of NZ_JASNRB020000002.1, forward strand.
TGACGAGGCGCGGATCGACGAGCAGCACCCAGCAGTCGGTCCCGGCCCGCGCGCCTCCGCGTTTTCCCATCCTCCACCGCAGCGACACTTGCTCCTCCACGTGCACGCGCCCGACCCAGCCGGCCGCCACCATCCGCTCCAGCAACTCGGTCATCTCGTCGTAGCCGATCCGCGTGCACGTACGGATCTGGGCGCTCGACACCATCGCGGTACCGGTCAGCCGCGCACCGCCATGCAGCACCTTCAGCACGGCCATCGCATCCACGAACGCGCCCCCCGGCACGGGTTCGTACCACCAGCGCTCATACTTGACGATGGGCAGCGCGGCCGTCAGCAGCGCGCCCACCAGGGTGATCATCCAGGACAGGTACATCCAGACGAGGAACAGCGGCAGCGCGGCCAGCGCCCCGTAGATGATGGCGTAGGTGGGGAACTGGCGGATGAAGATGGCGAACACGCGTTTCGCCACCTCGAACGCAATGGCGGCGACGAGGCCGCCCCACATGGCGTCGCGCCAGTCGACGTCGCGGTTCGGCACCGTCATGTACAGCAGCACGTAGGCACCCGTCGTCAACGCGACCGACACGACCGTGTAGAAGACCGCGCCCAGGAACGGCACGAGGCTCATCACGCCATTGGTGGCGGAAAACAGTTGCGACGTCAACGTGAGCGACAGGCCGAACGCGAGCGGCCCCAGGGTGACGAGCGCCCAGTACACGAGCACGCGCTGCACGACGGGACGGGGGCGGCGCACCTTCCAGATCTGGTTGAACGCCCGCTCGATCGTGCCGATCAGCGCGACGGTCGTGAACACGAGGGCGATACCGCCGACGGCCGACAGCCCCGTCGCCTTGCTGGCGAACTGCGTCAGGTTCGACGTGATCGTGTTGGCGATCGCCTTCGGCATCAGCATCTGGACGAAATAATTGTCCAGGGCGGTGCGCAGTTTGCCGAACATCGGAAACGTTGTGAAGATGGCCAGCACGATCGTCAGCAGCGGGACGATGGCCAGGGTGGTCGTGAACGTGAGGCTGCCCGCCACCTGCGGCAGCTTTTCCTCGGTGAGGCGGCGGCGCGCGAAGCGCACGAGGTCGCGCACCTCGTTCCACGTCAGTCCGCGCACCCGGTCGACGCCCGTATTGATCATCTCGGTCGTGCTGCGGGAAAGATTGGTGACGGTCTTGGAAAGCATCGAAAAAGCGCCGACGGCGAGCGTGTCATCTTGTAAAGCGCCCTATAATACCAACGATGAACCCAACCAATCGGATTATCCTCGTGTTGTATTACTCGCGTCATGGAAAGACGCGCCGGCTGGCCGAACTGATCGGCCAGGGCATCGACAGCGTGCCGGGCCTGGAAGCCCGGTTACGGACTGTTCCCGCGGTATCGACGGTGGCCGAAGCGACGGAACCCGACATCCCGCGTGCCGGCGCGCCCTACGTGGAGCTCGAGGACCTGGCGGAGTGTGCCGGACTGGCACTGGGTTCGCCCACGCGATTCGGCAATATGGCGGCGCCCATGAAATATTTCCTCGACGGTACTTCCGCGCAATGGCTGTCCGGCACGCTGGCCGGCAAGCCCGCTGCCGTGTTCACGTCGACGGGCAGCCTGCACGGCGGCCAGGAATCGACCCTGCTGTCGATGATGATCCCGCTGCTGCACCACGGCATGATGGTGATGGGCCTGCCCTACACCGAGCCGGAACTGATGACCACCGCGAGCGGCGGCAGTCCCTACGGCGCGACCCACTGGTCGGGCGTGGACGGCAACCGCCCGGTGACGGAAGACGAGAAGCGGCTCGCGATCGCGCTCGGCCGGCGCCTCGCGATCGCCAGCCGCAAACTGCAGGGGACGGAATAAACGATGCAAACGCAAAGGGCATTTCACACGGGCGCGGTGACGAGTCTCGTCATCCTGTTCGCCTGGCTGCTGGTCTGGGAGATCGTCGTCGCGCCGCTCCATCCGGGCGGCTCGCTGCTGGCCCTGAAGGCCCTGCCGCTGCTGCTGCCGCTGCGCGGCGTCCTGAAACGCGACCTGTACACGCTGCAGTGGTCGTCGATGGTCATCCTGATCTACTTCGTCGAAGGCATCGTGCGCGCCTGGAGCGACAAGACGGAAATTTCGCGCATGATGGCGCTGGGCGAAGCGCTGCTCGTCGTCTCGTACTTCCTGTTCGCCCTGCTGTACCTCCGTCCTTACAAGAAGCAGGCGCAGAAGCTGGCCAAGGAGCTGCTCGACAAGGTCAAAGTACCGCATGACTGATGGCTTTATCGAGCGTTGCAGCGCCATCGTCGGGCCGACGAACGTCCTCGTCGACGAGCACGACACCGCCCCGTACCTGACCGACTGGCGCGGCCGCTTCACGGGCCGTGCCCGTGCCGTCGTGCGTCCCGCCAGCACGGCCGAAGTGGCCGCCGTCGTGCGCCTGTGCGCGGAACTGCGCGTGCCGATCGTGCCCCAGGGCGGCCGCACGGGCCTCGTGCTGGGCAGCGTGCCGGATGCGGCGGGCGACGCCGTCGTGCTGTCGCTGCGGCGCCTGAACCGCATCCGCACCGTCGATACCTTCAACCGCACGATGACCGTGGAAGCCGGCTGCATCCTGCAGGATATCCAGCACGCCGCCTCTGAGCACGGCATGCTGTTCCCGCTGTCGCTGGCGGCCGAAGGCAGTTGCACCATCGGCGGCAACCTGTCGACCAATGCGGGCGGCACGGGCGTCCTGCGCTACGGAAACACGAGAGAATTGTGCCTGGGCCTCGAAGTCGTCACCGCGCAGGGCGAGGTGTGGGATGCGCTGCGCGGCCTGCGCAAGGACAACACCGGCTACGACCTGCGCGACCTGTACGTGGGCGCGGAAGGCACGCTCGGCGTCATCACCGCGGCCGTGCTGAAACTGTTCCCGCAGCCGAAGGCCGCGATCACGGCGCTCGTCGCGCTGGCAACCCCACGCGGCGCGCTGGCGCTGCTGAAGCTCGTCGAAGGCGAATGCGGGCCGACCTTGACCGGCTATGAATTGATGAGCGACGTCAGCCTGCGCCTCGTCGCCAGCCATTTCCCCGACCTGCCGAAGCCGTTCCCGGAACGCTATCCGCAGTACGCGCTGCTGGAACTGTCGAGCCACGAGTCCGAGGCGCACGGCGTGGCCTTGCTGGAACGCGCGATCGAACGGGCGCTGGAAGACGGGCTCGCGCAGGATGCCGTCGTCGCGACGTCGATCGCCCAGTCGCGCGCGCTGTGGGCCATCCGCGAGCACATCCCCCTGGCGCAGGCGGCGGCCGGCAAGAACATCAAGCACGACATCTCCGTGCCGATCTCGCGCATCGCCGACTTCATCGAGACGACGGACGCGCAGCTGGAAGCGGACTATCCCGGCGTACAGGTCGTCTGCTTCGGCCACCTGGGCGACGGCAACCTGCACTACAACGTCGCGCCGCCGGAAGGCATCCGCCACGACGATTTCCTCGCCGAGCAGGGCCCCATCAACCGCATCGTGCACGACAGCGTGGCGGCGCATGGCGGGTCGATCTCGGCCGAGCACGGGATCGGCGCGTTGAAGCGCGACGAGCTCCCGCGCTACAAGTCGCCGGTCGAGCTGCAGCTGATGCGTGCGATCAAGGCTGCGCTCGACCCGCTGGGCATCATGAACCCCGGTAAAATCCTGTGACCCGGAGACCTGCATGATGCGTTTTCTTCCCCTGCTCGCGGCCTGTTTGCTGACCAATGCCCTCGCCGATCCCGTCTACAAATGCACGCAGGACGGCAAGACGAGTTACTCGGACCGCCCCTGCGTCCACGGCAAGTCGGTCGAGCTGCCGGCGCCGGTGGGCATCCGCCCCGAAGGCGCGGAATCGGTGCCTACGCGCGACGCGCGCACGCTCCTCCAGCTGGAAAAGCTGCGCATCGCGCGGGAGAAGGAACAAAAGCGGGAACAGGAACGCAGCGACAAGGCCGACGCGCGCCAGGCCAGAGCCGCCGCCACGCACCGCAAGCAGTGCGCGCGGCTGAACCTGCGCAAGCGCTGGGCCGAGGAAGACGTCGCCCGGCTGACGGGCCGCGCCAAGATGGCCGCGCAGCGCCGGTCGAAACGGGCGACGGAAGCGCTGGCGGTGGAATGTCCGGCGTGATCCTCGGCGTCAACCCGTTGTCGCGCTGGCTGCTGTTCGGCGAGTGGCGCGCGCACCCGATGCGCGCGGTGCTGGCCGTCGTCGCCATCGCGGTCGGCGTCGCGATGGGCTTCGCCATCCACCTGATCAATGCAGCGGCATTCAATGAATTCAACGCGGCCGTGCACAGCCTCTCCGGCCAGGCCGACGTCCAGGTCACGGGGCGCGAAGCGCTGTTCGACGAGGGCATCTACCCACGCCTGACCACCCACGAAGGCGTCGCCCTCGCCTCGCCCGTGCTCGAAGTCGACGCCGCGCGGGCCGATGGCCAGGGGTCGCTGAAGATCGTCGGCCTCGACGCCTTCCGCGCCGGCTACATCGCCCCCGACCTGATGGGTGTGCCGGAGGCGTCCCGCCCGTACGACGTCCTCGCGGACGACACGGTGTTCCTGTCGCCGGCCGCGCAGGCGTGGCTGGGCAAGGCGCGCGGCGACAGCATCACGGTCCGCGCCGGCACGCGCGACCTGGCGCTGCGCGTGGCGGGGCCGATCCTGCGCGCGCGCAGCGGCCAGCGCCTCGGCGTGATGGACATCGGCGCGCTGCAGTGGCGTTTTCGACTCACCGGCAAACTGTCGCGCATCGACCTGAAACTGCGCGACGGCGTCGACCGCGCCACGTTCGAGCGCGCGCTGGCGGCGGAACTGGAGCGCGATTATCCCGGCCGCTTCACGGTCGGCCGTCCCGGCGACGCCAACCAGGAAAGCCGCAGCAATAACCTCAGCCGCGCGTACCGGGTGAACCTGACGGTGCTGGCGCTGGTCGCCCTGTTCACCGGCGCATTCCTCGTCTTTTCCACGCAGGCGCTGTCCGTGCTGCGCCGGCGCGGGCAGTTCGCGCTGCTGCGCGTGCTCGGCCTGGAACGGCGCGCGCTGCTGCGCCAGGTGCTGCTGGAAGGCGCGACCCTGGGCGTGCTCGGCGCCCTGCTCGGCATCGCGGCGGGCTACGGCCTCGCGGCGGCCGCCCTGTCGCTGTTCGGCGGCGACCTCGGCGCCGGCTACTTCCCCGGCGTGAAACCGCACGTACAGTTCGCGCCCGGCGCCGCCCTCGTCTATTTCGGCCTGGGCCTCGGCGTCGCGCTGCTCGGCTGCGCCGCGCCGGCACTCGAAGCCGCGCGTGCCCGGCCCGCCATCGCACTCAAGTCGGGCAACGACGAGACGGCGCTGGAGCGCCTCAACCGCGTCTGGCCCGCCGTGGTCTGCCTTCTGCTCGCCGGCGCCTGCGCGTTCGCGCCGCCCGTGTTCGGGTTGCCGCTGTTCGGCTACTTCGCCGTCGCCCTGCTGCTCATCGGCGGCATCGGCCTGATGCCCCGGTTGGCCGCATCCGCATTCCGGTCACTGGACCGCGTGCTGCGCCGCCGTGAAGACCATTCGCCCGTGCTGGCACTCACGCTGGCGCGCCTCGCCAACGCGCCGGGCCAGGCCTCGATCGCCCTCGGTGGCGTGCTCGCGAGCTTCAGCCTGATGGTCGCGATGGGCATCATGGTCGCCAGCTTCCGCGTCTCCGTCGACGACTGGATCCTGCACATCCTGCCGGCCGACCTGTACGTGCGCAGCAGCAGCGGCGGCAACACGGGCGGCTTCGGCGCGCCGGAACAGGCGGCGCTGGCCGGCGTGCCCGGTGTCGCGCGCGCCGCGTTCCTGCGCACGCGGCCGTTGTCGCTCGACCCGGCCCGCCCGAACATCGCGCTCGTCGCGCGCGATATCGACGCGAACGATCCGGGACGGATGCTGGCCCTCGTCGGCGACCCGGCCCCGGTGCCCGCCGGCGCCCGGCCCGTGTGGGTATCGGAAGCGATGACGGACCTGTACCGGTTGAAGCCCGGGCAGACCGTGAACCTGCCGCTGGGCGGCCGGCCGCAGCCTTTCTTCATCGCCGGCGTCTGGCGCGACTATGCCAACCAGACCGGCGCCGTCGTCGTGCTCCTGGATGACTATCGCGCGCTGACGGGCGACACGACCGTCACCGATGCCGCGCTGTGGGTCGCCCCCGGCGCCGATGTCGCGCACGTCGAGGCCGCGCTGCGCAAACTGCCGTTCGGCGCGGCACTCCAACTGGCCCGGCCCGGCGACATCCGGGCCATGAGTTTGCGCATCTTCGACCGCAGCTTCGCCGTGACCTATCTGCTGGAAGCGATCGCCATCGCCATCGGCCTCTCGGGCGTGGCCGCGACATTCTCGGCGCAGACGCTGGCGCGCGCGAAGGAATTCGGCATGCTGCGCCATGTGGGCGTCACGCGCAGGCAGGTGCTGGGCATTCTCGCCGTCGAGGGCGGCGCGTTGACGGCGCTCGGTGTGGTCACGGGCTTCGTCCTCGGCCTCGTCATCAGCCTGATCCTCGTCTACGTCGTGAATCCGCAGTCGTTCCACTGGACGATGCAGTTGCACCTGCCGTGGCCCCTGCTGGGCAGCGTCGCGGCCGTGCTGGTGGCGGCGTCCGTTGCGACGGCGCTCGTGTCGGGCCGCTACGCATTGTCCGGCGGGCCGGTGCGCGCGGTACGGGAGGACTGGTGATGATCCTGGTGCGTACCCTGCTGCTATGGCTCGTGGCGACGTGCGTCCACGCGGCGCCGCCTGCGTTCGCACCCGTCACGCCAGGACGCACCCTGGCCTTCCCCGCCGATTACGGCGCCCATCCGGACTACCGCACGGAATGGTGGTACGCGACCGGCTGGCTGAAAACACCCGACGGCAAGCCGCTCGGCTTCCAGGTCACGTTCTTCCGCAGCCGCACGGAGACGGATCCGGCCAACCCGAGCGCGTTCGCACCGAAACAGCTGATCATCGGCCACGCGGCGCTGTCCGACCCGGTGCTTGGCCACCTCGTGCACGACCAGAGAAGCGCGCGTGCCGGTTTCGGGCTCGCCTACGCGGGCACGGGCACGACGGACGTGAAACTCGACGACTGGAGCATGCGGCGTGAACCGGACGGCCGCTACCGCGTCGTCGTGCGCGCCGGCGAGCTGTCGTTCACGTTGCGGCTCACGCCCACGCAACCGGTGCTGCTGCAGGGCGAGGCCGGCTTTTCGCAAAAGGGTCCACAGGCGGGCCACGCCAGCTATTACTATAGCGAGCCGCATCTGCAGGTCGACGGCGACGTCGTTCACGCGGGCCGCAAGCAGGCCGTGACGGGCACCGCATGGCTCGACCATGAATGGTCCAGCCAGGTGCTCGACACGAAGGCCGCGGGCTGGGACTGGACCGGCGTGAACCTCGACGACGGCGGCGCGCTGATGGCCTTCCGGATCCGCGCCAGGGATGGTAGTACACTGTGGGCCCACGCGACCTGGCGCGACGGCGCCGGCAAGGTGACGCAATACGGTCCGGACCAGGTGCGCTTCGCGCCGCAACGAACCTGGACCTCGCCGCGCACGAACGCCGCCTACCCGGTGGCGACGCTGCTCACCACGGGGACGACGCAATGGCGCATCGAGCCGCTGCAGCCGGACCAGGAACTCGATTCGCGCCGCTCGACCGGGGCCGTGTACTGGGAAGGCGCCGTCACCGTGCAGCGCGACGGAAGGCCCGCCGGAAGGGGCTACCTCGAGCTGACCGGCTACGTATCGGCCATGAAGCTGTAAGCATCCGCAACAAGACGAACAAGAAGACGACATGAGCAACGGTTCCACCAGCGACACCCCATCCAACGACTCCACCTCGCGCAAGGGCGCCCTCGCCGCATTGAAAGGCCTGCTGCCCTTCCTGCGGCCGTACCGCCGCCAGTTCCTGTTCGCCGGCATCGCCCTGCTCGTCGCGGCCAGCGCCACGCTGGCAATCCCGGCCGCCTTCAAGCAGATGATCGACCACGGCTTCGGCGCGAAGGGCGGTGCGTCGAACGCCGCCAGCGTCAACGCCACGTTCCTCGCGCTGTTCGGCGTGGCCGCCGTGCTCGCGGTCGCGACGGCGGCGCGCTACTACACGGTGTCGTGGCTCGGCGAGCGCGTGACGGCGGACATCCGCAGCGCCGTCTACCGCCACGTCGTCGAACAGAGTCCCGAATTCTTCGAGACGACGCGCACGGGCGAGGTGCTGTCGCGCCTGACCACCGACACCACGCTGATCCAGACCGTCGTCGGCACGAGCATCTCGCTCGCGCTGCGCAACACCCTGCTGTTCGTCGGCGGCCTCGCGATGCTGTTCGTGACGAGCGCGAAGCTCACGTCGATCATCCTCGGCCTGCTGGTGCTGGTCGTCGTGCCGATCGTGCTGTTCGGCCGGCGCGTGCGCAAGCTGTCGCGCGATTCGCAGGACCGCATCGCCGACGCGTCGGCCATCGCCGGCGAGATCCTCAACGCCATGCCCACCGTGCAGGCCTTCACCCACGAGAAGATCGAAGCCCGGCGCTTCGGGTCTTCCGTCGAAGGCGCGTTCGCGACGGCGATGCGGCGCATCCGCGCCCGCGCCGTCCTGACGATGCTCGCGATCGCGCTGGTCTTCGGCGCCATCGTGTTCGTGCTGTGGCTGGGCGCGCATGCCGTCCTGGAAGGCGCCATGACGGGCGGCGACCTGGGCCAGTTCATCCTGTACGCGTCGATCGTGTCCGGGGCCATCGGCGCGCTGTCCGAAGTGATGGGCGAGGCCCAGCGCGCGGCCGGCGCCACCGAGCGCCTGCTGGAACTGCTGGCCGTGCGCTCCGACATCCGCAACCCCGCACACCCGACGCCGCTGCCGCACCGCACGGCCGGCGGTGCCGCCCTGAACCTCGCGAACGTGCAGTTCTCGTACCCGTCGCGGCCCGAGACCGCGGCGCTGGACCACGTGAGCCTGGACGTGAATCCCGGCGAGACGGTGGCCGTGGTCGGCCCGTCCGGCGCCGGCAAGACCACCTTGTTCCAGCTGCTGCTGCGCTTCTACGACCCGCAGGCAGGCGGCATCCGCCTCGACGGCGTGGACATCCGCGACCTCGACCTGCACGTGCTGCGCGGCGCCATCGGCATCGTCCCGCAGGACACCGTCATCTTCTCCGCGAACGCGCTGGAAAACATCCGCTACGGCCGCGCCGACGCGACGGACGAAGAAGTGATCGCCGCCGCGAAGCTGGCCGCGGCCCACGAATTCATCGAACGCCTGCCGCAGGGTTACCAGTCCTACCTGGGCGAGCGCGGCGTGCGCCTGTCGGGCGGCCAGCGCCAGCGCGTGGCCATCGCGCGCGCACTCCTCAAGAATCCCCCGCTGCTGCTGCTGGACGAAGCGACGAGCGCCCTCGACGCGGAGTCGGAACGCCTCGTGCAGCGCGCGCTGGAAGCGGCGATGGTGGGCCGCACCACGCTCATCATCGCGCACCGCCTGGCCACCGTGCAGCGGGCCGACCGCATCATCGTGATGGAGGACGGGCGCATCGTCGAGACGGGCACGCACGCGTCGCTGGTGGCGCTCGGCGGCATCTACGCGAACCTGGCGGCTTTACAGTTCCATAACGTCCAGGTCGAGCATTGAGTTAGCCGGACGATAACCCCGCGCATGGTTACGCAACGATTCATGCCATCCCGGCAAGAATTTGTTGCATGAACACATCGAAAACGCGACACATTTTTGTTTCCCAGTGGATACCTGGCGTACCATAGCGCAACGCCAGCTTATCCCCTATTTTCATGAACAAGAAATCGTTCAGCGTCGCGAACCTGACGGTCGGCGCAAAGATCACGGCCTTCACGTTCGCCCTCGTGTCCGTCATCCTCGCCGGCCTCGTCTTCACCATCACCTGGACGACGTCGTCGATGCTGCATGCCCGCGCGATCGCCAACGTCAACTCGGAACTGCAGAGCGTCGTCAACGCCGTCGAGATGTTCGACAACGTGATGAAGAGCCAGGCCACGAGCTTCGGCCGCATCTTCGCCACGCATTTCGAAGGCGAGTTCACGCTGGACCCTGACGCGATGGTTGCCGTCGGCGACAAGCAGGTGCCCACCCTGAACTCGAACGGCAAGCCCCTGAACCTCGACTTCACGCTGCCCGACCGCTTCACGCACCAGACCGGCGGCAACGCGACGATCTTCGTGGCCAGCGGCGACGACTTCGTCCGCATCAGCACGTCGGTCAAGAAGGAAAACGGCGACCGCGCCGTCGGCACGATCCTCGCCCACGAGAGCCCCGCGTATGCCGCGATCCGCGCGGGCAAACCCTACGTCGGCCTGGTGAGGCTGTTCGGCAAGCAGTTCATGACGGACTACGAACCGATCCGCGACGCGTCCGGCAAGGTGATCGGCATCCTGTACATCGGCCTCGACGTCGACGCCAACATCGCCGCGCTGCGCGACCGCATCAGGAAGATGAAGGTGGGCGACACGGGCTATTACTACGTGCTCGACGCAACGCCCGGCAAGACCTACGGCGACCTGATCGTCCACCCCGTCAAGGAAGGCAAGAACATCCTCGCCAGCAAGGATGCGAGCGGCCGCGAATTCATCAAGGAGATGCTGGCAACGAAGCACGGCCTGATCCAGTACCCGTGGCAGAACGCCGAGGCGGGCGAGACCAGCCCGCGCACGAAAGTCGCCGCCTACACGCTGTTCAAGGACTGGAACTGGATGATCGCCGGCGGCACGTACGAAGACGAGATCACCAAGGAAGCGGCGAGCCTGCGCAACCGCTACATCGCCATCGGCCTCGTGGCGCTGGCGATCTTCGCGGCGATCCTGCACACCGTGATGAAGCACACCGTCACCCGTCCGCTCGTACGGGCCCGCGACGCCGCCGTCCGCATCGCCGAGGGCGACCTCACCGTGCGCATCCCGGTCGACCGCAGCGACGAGATCGGCCTGCTGGCCGACGCCATGAACAACATCAGCGGCAGCCTGTCGACCGTCGTCGGCCAGGTGCGCAGCGGCGCCGAGCAGATCGCCAACGCGTCCGGCGAAATCTCGACCGGCAACCTGGACCTGTGCTCGCGCACCGAGCAGCAGGCCGCCAACCTGGCGTCCACCGTGAATTCGATGCAGGACCTGACGGAGACCGTGCGCCGCAACGCCGGCGACGCCCACGAAGCAAACCAGCTGGCAGTGAACACGTCGATGGTGGCGCAGGAAGGCGGGCGCATGGTGCGCGAAGTGATCGACACGATGGACACGATCAAGGCGTCGTCCGGCAAGATCGGCGACATCATCGGCGTCATCGACGGCATCGCGTTCCAGACCAACATCCTCGCCCTCAACGCGGCCGTGGAAGCCGCGCGCGCCGGCGAACAGGGCCGCGGCTTCGCCGTCGTGGCGACCGAGGTGCGCAACCTCGCCCAGCGCAGCGCCGCCGCGGCGAAGGAGATCAAGGGCCTGATCGTCGCGTCGACGGCGGAAGTGGATGCGGGCAGCCGCATCGTGCAGGAAGCGGGCGTCACGATGAACGAAGTGCTGGCCAGCGCCGAGAAGGTCACCGCCATCATGGCCCGCATCAGCACGGCCAACGCGGCGCAGAGCACCGGCATCGAGCACATCAACCGCTCGATCGGCGAGATGGACCAGGTCACCCAGCAGAACGCTGCCCTCGTCGAGGAGGCCAGCGCGGCCGCCCAGGCCATGCAGGAACAGGCGGACCAGCTGGCGCGCTCGGTGCGGTTGTTCAAGCTGGACCAACAGCAGGCCACGAAGCGCACTGCGCTCGCGCAGTACTGACTCAAACCGCCGTCGCTTTACAGCCCTTCCACCTCCGCTGCCTTCGGTGTAGAGTAACGCCACCTGCCTGGAGCGTCACCTTGACCGACACCGAACTGCTTGCCCGCTGCACCACCGTCCTCCCCGGCCACCGCGCCCGCACGCCGGCGGAGATGTTCGCCGCGATGGCCGCCTGGTGCGACGCCAACGGCATCGCCCACGACACTTACGGCGACGGCGCCCTGATCCAGCGCTTCGAGGCCCGCGTGGCCGAAGTCCTCGGCTTCGAGGCCGCCGTGTTCTGCATCAGCGGCACGCTCGCGCAGGTGACGACCTTGCGGCTCGCCGCCGACGCGCGCGAACGCGCACCGGTGGCGCTGCATCCGACCGCCCACATCTTCGTCCACGAACGTTCCAACTACCAGTTGCTGGGGCATTTCGACGCGCTGCGCACGGGCGACCCGTTTCGTCCGTGGACGGCCGCCGACATCACGGGCATCCCGGACCGCCTGTCCGCCGTCGCGCTCGAGATCCCGATGCGCGAGATCGGCGGCCAGTTGTCGGCGTGGGACGACCTGCAGGCCATCAAGGCGCACTGCCGCGCGCGCGGCATCCACCTGCACATGGACGGCGCGCGCCTGTGGGAGACGGCGGCAGGATATGGCCGTCCGGTGGCCGAGATCGCGGCCGGCTTCGACACGGTCTACACGTCGCTGTACAAGGGCATCGGCGGTCTCGGTGGCGCCATGCTCGCCGGGAGCCGCGAATTCGTCGCGCAGGCCGCCGAATGGTTCAAGCGCCAGGGCGGCAACGTGATCCATCGCTCGCCGTACGTGGTCGCGGCGGCGATGCAGTTCGAGCAGAGACTGGCCGCGATGCCCGCGTACTTCGAGCGCACGCGCTTCCTGTTCGACGTGCTGCGCGACCACCCGGTGCTGCGCGTGAACCCCGCCCGGCCGCAAGCCAACATGCTGCACGTCCACCTGCCCGTGAGCCGCGAGCGCGCGCTCGAGATCCGCCGCGAGCTGGCGCGCGACCACGGCATCTGGCCGTTCAATCGCGTCAACCACGGCGTGCTGCCGGATACCGCGTTCTTCGAGCTGTACGTGGGCGACAACCTGCTCGACACGCCCGACGGCCGCGTGCGCGAAGCCGTGGCGCTGCTGGCGGCCGCCGTGGAGCGCGGCTTGGGTTAAAATGCGCGGGTTTTCAACCTTTCAAATCGAGCCACACCGATGCGCCAATACCACGACCTGATGCGCCATGTGCTGGACCATGGCACGGTCAAGACCGACCGCACCGGCACCGGCACCCGTTCCGTGTTCGGCCACCAGATGCGCTTCAACCTGCAGGACGGGTTCCCGCTGGTGACCACGAAAAAGCTGCACCTGCGGTCGATCATCCATGAACTGATCTGGTTCCTCGCCGGCTCCACGAATATCGCGTACCTGAAGGAAAACGGCGTCTCGATCTGGGACGAGTGGGCGGACGCGAACGGCGACCTCGGCCCCATCTACGGCTACCAGTGGCGCAGCTGGCCGACGCCGTCCGGCGAGCACATCGACCAGATCACGCAGGTCATGGACCAGATCAAGAACAATCCGGACTCGCGCCGCATGATCGTGTCGGCCTGGAACGTGGCCGACGTGCCGAAGATGAAGCTGCCGCCATGTCACGCGCTGTTCCAGTTTTATGTTGCGGACGGCAAGTTGTCGTGCCAGCTGTACCAGCGCAGCGCCGACATCTTCCTCGGCGTCCCGTTCAACATCGCGTCGTACGCGCTGCTCACGCACATGATGGCGCAGCAGGCCGGCCTGGACGTCGGCGACTTCGTGTGGACGGGCGGCGACTGCCACCTGTACTCGAACCATATGGAGCAGGTCGAGCTGCAGCTGTCGCGCGAGGAGCGTCCGCTGCCCCGGCTGGTCATCCACCGCAAACCCGACTCGCTGTTCGATTATAAATTCGAGGATGTCGAGATCGTCGGCTACGATCCGCACCCGGCCATCAAGGCGCCGGTCGCCGTGTAAGCAAGGAGGTTCGCATGGCCAACCATTTATCCCTCGTCGTCGCGATGGATGCCAACCGCGGCATCGGCGTCGACAACCAGCTGCCCTGGCACCTGCCCGAGGACCTCGCGCACTTCAAGCGCGTGACCCTCGGCCACCCGATCATCATGGGCCGCAAGACGTTCGAATCGATCGGCCGTCCGCTGCCGGGCCGCCGCAACATCGTCGTCACGCGCAATACCGACTGGGGCCATGACGGCGTGGACGTCGTGCATTCGCTGGAAGATGCCGTCACCCTCGTCGGCGCCGACTCGGCCAGCATCATCGGCGGCGCGCAGATCTTCGCGGAGGCGATGCGCGTTGCCGACCGCCTGATCGTCACGCACATCGACAAGGCCTACCGCTGCGACACGTTCTTCCCGGAGATCGACAGCGCGCAGTGGGCCGCCGTCTCGAACGAGCCCCTGCACTCGCCGACGGCCGGCGTCGACTACGCCATCGTCACCTACGACAGAGTCAGGTAGCTACGCGTGGATCCGCTGGGCGCCCTGTTCTCCTCTGGCCACCGAGCGGCGCTCGCGGTAGTGCTTCCTCAGCACCGCGTGGCGGTGGCGGAAGAAGCGCTCGATGATCCAGCCGACGACGGGGCCGGCGAAGCGCGGCGTGAATTCCAGGCGGTCGACGACTTTCGAACCGTCCCGGGACGGCGTGATGATCCGTTCGTGCCGCCAGCTCTTCATCGACAGCAGCGGCGACTGCTCGACGAAGCGGCGGCCCGGCTCCATCTCGGTAAAGGTCAGCCGCGACAGATCGACCGGCACGACGCCGAACAGCAGGAACCGGTAATCGCCCAGCGGCCGCCCAAGGTCGCTGCCGTCGCGCGGGATGTGCGTCATCCCCTCGGGGAAATCGAGCTTCAGGACCGGTCCCATCTCGGTCACGACGCCCTCGACCGACGTGCTCCAGTCCCACAGCTCGGCGGGCGAACGGGGGACGCTGCTTTCCAACTGGACGCGGACGGTGGACATGATGACCTCGGCTGCAAAAGAGTCCCCACTCTACGCCCGCCGCATACCCGCTTCCGTTAATCCCTTAACGTAGCGGCCGCTCCGTCATCTTGTTTACACAAGAGTGCGCCACAATCTGCCCCGTGTAGCTAACCTATTAAAAATTTTTGCACGGGACCCCGCGATTTCTGCGAAAATCCGCTTCTTCATTTTTCCGGTGCCGTGCCCGGCCGCCTTCCCTCCCGGATAGCGGCGCGCACGGCGCTTCGCTTTGGAGCTGTCCATGAAATTTCGTTTCCCAATCGTCATCATTGACGAGGATTTCCGTTCCGAGAACACGTCCGGTCTCGGCATTCGCGCGCTTGCGGCCGCGATGGAAAAAGAAGGCATGGAAGTGCTCGGCCTGACCAGCTATGGCGACCTGTCCCAGTTCGCCCAGCAGCAGTCGCGCGCTTCCGCCTTCGTGCTGTCGATCGACGACGAGGAATTCGGCGGCGGCACCATCGAGGAGACCAATTTCGCACTGAGCGGCCTGCGCGCGTTCGTGCAGGAGATCCGCCACAAGAACTCGGACATCCCGATCTACATCTACGGCGAGACCCGCACGAGCCGCCACATCCCGAACGACATCCTGAAGGAGCTGCACGGCTTCATCCACATGTTCGAGGACACGCCGGAATTCGTCGCGCGCCACATCATCCGCGAAGCGAAAGCCTACCTGGACAGCCTGGCGCCGCCGTTCTTCCGCGCGCTCGTCAACTACGCCAACGACGGGTCGTATTCCTGGCACTGCCCCGGCCACTCGGGCGGCGTCGCATTCCTGAAGTCGCCGATCGGCCAGATGTTCCACCAGTTCTTCGGCGAGAACATGCTGCGCGCCGACGTCTGCAACGCCGTCGAGGAACTGGGCCAGCTGCTGGACCACACGGGCCCCGTGGCGAAGTCGGAGCGCAACGCCGCGCGCATCTACAACGCCGACCACTGCTACTTCGTCACGAACGGCACCTCGACCTCGAACAAGATGGTGTGGCATTCGACCGTGGCGCCGGGCGACATCGTCGTCGTCGACCGCAACTGTCATAAGTCGATCCTGCACTCGATCATCATGTGCGGCGCGATCCCCGTGTTCCTGATGCCGACCCGGAACAACCTCGGCATCATCGGCCCGATCCCGCTGGAAGAATTCTCGCCGGAGTCGATCCGCCGGAAGATCGAAGCGAACCCGTTCGCCCGCGAAGCGAAGAACAAGAAGCCGCGCATCCTGACGATCACGCAGTCGACCTACGACGGCGTCGTCTACAACGTCGAGACCTTGCGCGAACTGCTGGACGGCGAGATCGACACCTTGCACTTCGACGAAGCCTGGCTGCCGCACGCGACGTTCCACGACTTCTACCGCAACATGCACGCGATCGGCCGCGACCGCCCGCGCGCGAAGCAGTCGATGATCTTCTCGACGCAGTCCACGCACAAGCTGCTCGCAGGCCTGTCGCAGGCCTCGCAGGTGCTCGTGCGCGAATCGGAGACCGTGGCGCTGGACCAGGACGCATTCAACGAGGCGTACCTGATGCACACGTCGACGTCGCCGCAATACTCGATCATCGCGTCGTGCGACGTCGCCGCCGCGATGATGGAAGCGCCGGGCGGCACGGCCCTCGTCGAGGAATCGATCTATGAAGCGCTGGACTTCCGCCGCGCGATGCAGAAGGTCGACGAGGACTACGGCGACGACTGGTGGTTCAAGGTGTGGGGCCCGCAGGTCACGAGCGAGGAAGGCATCGGCACGCAGGCCGACTGGATGATCCACGCGGACGACGACTGGCACGGCTTCGGCAGGCTGGCCGAAGGCTTCAACATGCTCGACCCGATCAAGGCGACGGTCGTCACCCCGGGCCTGTCGCTGGACGGCTCGTTCGGCACCTCCGGCATCCCGGCGTCGATCGTCACCAAGTACCTCGCCGAGCACGGCGTGATCATCGAGAAGTGCGGCCTGTACTCGTTCTTCATCATGTTCACGATCGGCATCACGAAGGGCCGCTGGAACACGCTCGTCACCGCGCTGCAGCAGTTCAAGGACGACTACGACCGCAACCAGCCGATGTGGCGCATCATGCCGGAGTTCACGGCCGCGAACCCGCGCTACGAATCGTGGGGCCTGCGCGACCTGTGCCAGCAGATCCACGACTTCTACAAATCGCGCGACGTCGCCCGCCTGACGACCGAGATGTATTTGTCGGACATGATCCCGGCGATGAAGCCGTCGGACGCGTTCGCGAAGATGGCGCACCGCGAGATCGAGCGCGTGGCGATCGAGGAACTGGAAGGCCGCATCACGGCGATCCTGCTGACGCCCTACCCGCCGGGCATCCCCCTGCTGATCCCGGGCGAGCGTTTCAACAAGACCATCGTCGACTACCTGCGCTTCGCACGCGACTTCAACGAGCGCTTCCCGGGCTTCGAGACGGACGTGCATGGTCTCGTGAAGCGCGAGATCGACGGGAAGCTGGGGTATTTCGTCGACTGCGTGAAGCAGGACTGACGGTGTAAAAAAAGGAGGCCGCGGCCTCCTTTTTTACGTGTCCGGCGCGATCAGGCCTTCGGCAGCGTCACGCCATGCTGGCCCTGGTACTTGCCGCCGCGGTCCTTGTACGAGGTCTCGCAGACCTCGTCGCTCTCGAAGAACAGCACCTGCGCGCAGCCTTCGCCGGCGTAGATCTTGGCCGGCAGCGGCGTCGTGTTCGAAAACTCCAGGGTCACATAGCCTTCCCACTCCGGCTCGAACGGCGTCACGTTGACGATGATGCCGCAGCGCGCATAGGTCGACTTGCCCAGGCAGACGGTCAGCACGTTGCGCGGGATCTTGAAGTACTCGATCGTGCGGGCCAGCGCGAAGGAGTTCGGCGGGATGATGCACACGTCGCTCTTCACGTCGACGAACGAGTTCGAATCGAAGTTCTTCGGATCGACGATGGTGCTGTTGATGTTCGTGAACACCTTGAATTCGTCGGCGCAGCGGATGTCGTAGCCGTACGAGGACGTGCCCCACGAAATGATCTTGCGGCCGTCCGTCTCGCGCACCTGTTTCGGCGAGAACGGTTCGATCATGCCGTGTTCTTCCGCCATCCGGCGGATCCATTTGTCGCTCTTGATACTCATCGCTGGGCTTCTTTTCCAAAAAAATGGGGATATGAATCCCGCAATTTTACGCGAAAAGCGCCTTGGGACGACCGGCCTTTTTTTCCTCGGCCTGCGCGAGCAGCCGCGCGATCATCTCGCGCGTCAACGCGGCGGTCAGCGCCGGCTTCTCCATCGGGTACAGGTGCGTGCCTTCGATCGTGACGAGATTGCCGCCGACCAGCCGGCGCGTCCCGTCCAGGCCCGCCTGGCGCAGCTCCGTGGAATCGGTCCCCGCGATGAAGCCGACGGGCACGGGGAAAGGCGCACGCAGCACCCGGTCCATGTCGTGCGGCAGCGTGCCGTAGATCGCCGCTTCGACGTCGCGGTCGAAGCGGAGTTGCACGCCCTCGGCATGCGCTACCAGGCCGTGCTCCAGGTAATCGTCGAGGGCACCCGGCGCCCACGCCCGGAACACGGGTTTCGCCATGAAATGCTCGAAAGCGGCCGCACGCGACGGCCACACGTTGCGCCGCCGCCGGGCCACGTTCCCCGGCGACAGCCGCATGCGCAGTCCGAGGATCTTCGCGATGCGCCACACCCACGCCCGCCAGCCCGCGACGACGGGCGAATCCAGCATCACCACGCAGCGCACCAGGTCCGGCCGCCGGTGCGCCGCCAGCATGCTGACGGCGCCGCCCAGCGAATGGCCGACGAGGATCGCCGGCTGGCCGTACCCCTCCAGCTGCGCGATCAGCTCGTCGATCAGCGTGTGCCAGTTGTCGCGCACGGGAAAGCGCGGATCGTGGCCCAGCATGTCCGTCGTGCGCACGTCGAAATCGCGGCGCAAGTCGTCCAGCAGGCGGCCGTACGAACCGGACGGGTAGCTGTTCCCGTGGGTGAAATGGAGTAAAGGCTTGGACATCGGGAATGGGATGACGCGGCAGCGCATAGTCAGGACGACACCCATTGTAATGTCATTATCTCCAAGTATTTAGAGGGAAACGCCTACGGCCGCTCGCCCCCATCGTGTCCGCGCATGCGGTGCTGGCGCAGTTGCTCGCGCTGCTCCGGCGTCAGCACGGCCTGGATCTGCGCGTCGGTGCGTGCCTGCAGCAGCGCCTGGGCGGCCACCGCCTGGCCGAGGTCGCGCGACAGCGCGCCGGCCCTGGCCTCGTCGAACCCGTCGGCGCGGCCCAGTTCGCGCAACCCTTCGTGCGCCTTGCGTATCGCCTTGTCGTACTCGCGGCGCTGCGGTTCCTGGGCGTGCACGATGGCGAACACCTTGTCCTGCTGGGCTTCCGTCAGCTTCAGGCGGTGCAGCGGCACGTGGCCGAAGGGCATGCCCGGACCCCGCTCGTGGTCGCCGTCCGGACCGTGCCGGCCGGCGGCCGGCGGCGCATCCGGTTCGCCGGTCGCGAAGGCCGGGGCGGCGGCAAGGCAGGCGGCGAGCAGCGCGGCTGCCGCGGAAAGGCTTGTGAATTTCATGTGTGTCATCCTTTTTTGTTCGGAGACGCCATTCTCGATTGTCTCGATGTTAAGGCGTGTTGTCGGCGTGTAAAAGCGCGTAAAGAGCCGGGGGCGGTCGTGGCCGGCACAGCCGCGCTGCGCTAAGATGCGAACATGAACCAAGTCCTGCTTATCGACGACGACACCGAACTGGTCGGCATGTTTTCCGAATACCTGGAACAGGAAGGCTTTCGCGTCGCCTGCGCCCACGACGGCGAGACGGGCGCGCGCGAAGCGCTGACCGGCCAGTACGCGATCGCCATCCTCGACGTGATGATGCCCCGCATGAACGGCATCGAGACGCTGCGCCGCATCCGCGCCGCCAGCCGCATGCCGATCCTGATGCTGACGGGGCGCGGCGACGACGCCGACCGCATCCTCGGTCTCGAACTGGGCGCCGACGACTACGTCACGAAGCCCTGCACGCCGCGCGAACTCACGGCGCGCGTGCGCGCCATCCTGCGCCGCACGCAAAGCTCGCCCAACGACGGTCCCGGCATCACGCTCACCGTCGGCAAGCTGACGATGCTGCCGGAGCAGCGCCGCGCCATGTGGGACGGCCAGCCGCTGGACCTGACCAGCACCGAATTCAACCTGCTCGAAGTCCTGGCGCGCAATGCCGGCCGTCCGGTCAGCAAGAACGATCTCTCCGAGCAGGGACTGGGCCGCCCGCTGGCCCGCTTCGACCGCAACATCGATGTCCACCTGTCGAGCCTGCGCCATAAACTGGGCACGCTGTCCGACGGGCGTTCCTGCCTGCAGACCGTCTACCGTCTCGGCTACCAGCTGATCCGCGAGTAGCGATGGGCCGGCTGTTCTGGAAGTTTTTCCTGTCCATCCTGCTGGCCCAGGTGGCGGCCACGATCGGCGTCGGCGGCACCTTGTGGCTGCGCGACCAGGCGCGCCAGCGCGGCGGCGAACCCACGCTCGACAAGAGTCCCCCCGCGACGATCATGCTGGACGCCGCCGCCGCGACGCTGAAGCACGGCGGCATCGACGCGTTGCGCGACCTCGCCGCCGGGAGCCGCCGCATGCATTTGTACGTTCTCGACGAGCAGGGCCACGAACTGCTCGACCGGCCCGTGCCCGCCAGGCTGCGCGAGGAAGTCGAGCGCAACCTGAACGGCGACGGCCACACCCATGCCGTCGCCCACCTGACGGGCGCCGACGGCCGCCGCTACACGGCCTTCGCCTCGCGCGCATGGCATGTGCCGGGCATGGACGGTCCGGGTCCGCGCGGCTTCGGCACCGGACCGGGCGCCGGACCGCCGCCGGCCGGCCCAGGCGACGGCGACCCGGGCGCGCGCATGGACGGCGGCCCCGGCGGCCTGGGCGGCCCGGGTGGCGGCTGGTTCGGCCTGCCGCCGGAATTCAGCCGGCACGTGGGCCCCTGGCTGCCCATCGTCGCCGCCACGCTGGCCAGCCTCCTGTTCGCCGCCCTCCTCGCCTGGTATTTCTCGCGCCCGATCCGCGCCCTGCAGCGCGCCTTCGACGCCGCCGCGGCGGGCGACCTCGCGCCGAAGTTCGCCCACGCGGCGCCGCGCCTCATCGGCGACGAGTTGGCGGAACTGGGCCAGGATTTCGACCGCATGAGCGCCCAGCTGCGCGCCCTGATGGATGGCCAGCGCCGCCTGCTGCACGACGTCTCGCACGAACTGCGTTCGCCGCTCGCGCGCCTGCAGGCCGCCATCGGCCTCGCGCACCAGCGGCCGGACCGCCTGCAGGCGTCGCTCGAACGCATCGAGCGCGAAAGCGTGCGCATGGACCGCCTCGTCGGCGAGCTGCTGACGCTGTCGCGCCTGGAAGCGGCGACGACGCTGCCCGCCACCGAGCCCGTCGACCTCGTCGAGATGGTCGACCAGATCGTCGACGATGCCCGCTTCGAAGCCGGCGCGGTGGTGGAGGTCGACGCGCCGGAACCGGTCACGGTGCGCGGCGCCCCGGACCTGCTGTGGAGCGCCGTCGAGAACATCGTGCGCAACGCCGTCAAGCATGGCGCGGGCGGCCCCGTGAACGTCTGCCTGCATCCGGACGGCGACCTCGTTCACATCGAAGTCCTCGACAAGGGCCAGGGCATCGCGCCCGAACACCTGGGCGACGTGTTCGAACCGTTCTTCCGCTCCAACCCCACGCTCAACAACGTCGACGGCCATGGACTCGGACTTGCGATCGCCAAGCGGGTCGTGGAGACGCACGGCGGTCGGATCTCGGCCGCCAACCGGGCCGAAGGCGGCTTGCGCGTCACGATCACGCTGCCGCGCGTGGCGTAATCAGCGCCCGTACCAGTAGCGCGCGTGCTCGTTCCTGTAGCCGCGCCAGGCCACGTCGGCGCCGAAGTCCAGCGTCAGCGCGCCCGCGTCGTCGGTCCGCAGGCGCAGGGCGCCGAGCGTGCCGTAGCGGTCGTAGACTTCGGGCTTCGGATGGTGATAGCGGTTGCGGTACCCGACCTGGAAGATCGCGATGTCCGGACGTACCGTCTGCAGGAAGGCCGGCGTGGACGACGTGCCGCTGCCATGGTGCGGCGCCAGCAGGACGTCCGCGCGCAGGCGGTCCGCTGCACGATCGACGAGCGCCGCTTCCTGCGCCGCCTCGATGTCGCCGGCCAGCAGCACCGTGCGCCGGCCATTGCTGATGCGCAGCGTGCAGCTGCGCGCATTCGTCTTCAGGTGCGCGTCGTCGTAGCTGGCCGGCGTCGGATGCAGCATGTCGAACGCGATACCGTCCCATTCCCAATGCTGGCCGGCGCTGCAGCGCACGTGGCGTGGCGCCGCCCGGACGATCGCGTGATCGGCGGGCAGCGACGAGGCGAGCCAGCCCGCGTCGACGCCTTCCAGCACCGCCAGCGCCCCGCCCGTGTGGTCCTTGTCGCCATGGCTGACGACGATCCCGTCGAGCGTGGCGATGCCGCGCATCCGCAGGTACGGCAGGATCACGCGGCTGCCGCCGTCCGCGCCCGGGGCGTACGCGGGGCCGGTGTCGTACAGCAGGCGGTGCCGCTCCGTTTCAACGAGCAGCGCCATGCCCTGGCCGACATCGAACGCGGTCACGCGAAAAGTGTTGTCGCGTGGATGGTCCGGGCGCTGCAACAGCATCGGCAGCAGCGCGACGGCCCCGGCCCAGCGGTGCGGCCAGCCGCGCGGCATCAGCATCCACAGGATGCCGCCGAGTCCCAGCGCGAACACCCACGCCTGCGGCGCCGGCGCGCGCCACACGGCACCGGGCCAGCCGGCCATCAGCCGCAGCAGCCAGGCGAGCATCTCCACCGTCCAGTGCGCGAGCAGGAGCAGCCAGTCGCCCGGCGGCCCGGGAACCAGGCTGCCGGCCAGCGCGAGCGGCGTCACGACGAAGCTGACGAGCGGGATCGCCACCGCATTCGCTACCGGGCTCACGATCGACACCTGGCCGAACAACAACAACGTCAACGGCACCAGTCCCGCCGTGACGGCCCATTGCGTCCGTCCGGCCAGCAGCAGCGCGCCGCGCGGTCCCGTGGGCGGCGGCCCGATGCGGCCATGCCCCGCGAACAGGATGACCGCCACGGCCCCGAACGACAGCCAGAACCCCGGCCACAGCACGGCCCACGGATCGAGCAGCACGACCACCGCGAGCGCCGTGCACAACACGTGCGACACGGCCGCGAGACGCCCCATCCACAACGCGAGCGCGACGACGGACAGCATGTACAGGGTGCGTTGTGCCGGCACGCCGAAGCCGGCCAGCAGCACGTACAGCAAGGCGACGACGGTGCCGGCCAGCGCGGCGGCCTTCTGTGCCGGCAGGCGCAGCGGCAGGCGCGCATCGGTGAAGAACGAGCGGCGCCACAACGCCGACACGGCCCACGCGGCGAGCCCCGCGATCATCGTGATGTGCAGGCCCGAGATCGAAATGAGGTGACCGATGCCGGTGCGGTTGAACACCTGCCAGTCGGCCTGCTCGATGCCGCGCTGGTCGCCGATCACCAGTGCCACGACCACGCCCGCGTACGTGCGTCCCGCGAGTGCGGCCTGGATGCGCGCGCGCAGCGCCGCGCGGACGCGCTCGACGACCGCGCCGGGACCGACCACGAACGCGTGAAGCAGCCGGTTGCCGTCGTCGGCCCGCACATAGCCGGTGGCGCGCACGCCCTGTTCCAGCAGCCACGCTTCGTAATCGAATCCGCCCGGGTTTGCGTTGCCGTGCGGGCGCTGCAGGCGCACCGTCAATTGCCAGCGCTGGCCCGGCTGGACGTCGCCGACCGTGGCAACCGTGTTGCGCGAGCCCGAATACCAGGAGAGCGCTACGCGCCGTGGCACCTTCAGCGCGCCACCGACGACGTGCTCGACCGCGAAATTGAAGCGCACACCACCATCGAAGCGATAGGGCAGATTATCGATGGTGCCCACCAGGGTGACGTCGCGCCCCTCGTCCACCGCCGCCAGCTGATCCGCGAGCGCGCCGTCCGCGAGGAACGCCGCCCAGCCGAAACCCAACAGTGCGCCGCCGGCAATCAACAGGGGGATCCGCCGCCGCGGTCGCCGAACCGTGAGGCAGGCCAGCAGCAAGGCCGCCCCGAATGCCAGCGCGCTCCATGGGGGAAGCGCGGCCCGGCACTGCAGCCACGCGACGCCGGCGACAAAGCTGCATATCGCGATCCGCATGGCGCCTGCCTTTCGTCTGGCACTGTCCAGCGTATATCTTACGCAGCGCGGACGGCTGAAGCGGCGCTACCACACCCTCTGTTGAGCTGCCACAGCTGAAGAGCGCTGCGGCGGCGCCACTCGACTCAGAACGTGAATCGCACGCCGGCGCGATACATGCGACCGAACAGGTCGTACAGCGACGGATTGATGCCATTGCCCGAGGTCGGCGCGTTGCGGTTGGCCACGTTGTCGATCTTGGCATAGGCCATGACGTTCTCCGACACCTTGCAGGTCGCGCCCAGGTCGACATACAACACGCCCTTCATGTGGTTGTTGTCGATGGTCTGGTGGATAGGCGTGGAGACCGGACAGTTGGTCTGGCACTCGATGTACTCATTGCTGTAGACACCGTTGCTGATCCAGCGCTCGCTCAGCGTCAGGCTGCCGCTGTCCGACGACCAGCCCTGAGAGGCCAGCAGCTTCCAGCGCGGCGTGGTGCCCATGTTGACGCCCGCCCCCTGCGTCGGAATGGTGCCCGGCACGCCCGAGTCCGTAATGTTGTCGATCGTATGCGTGGCCAGCGCGCGCAGCGTGAACATGCCGGGCAGGCCCAGGCCGGCCATGCTGCCGCGGTACGAGGTCTCGATGTCGTAGCCCTTGAGCTTGAGCGACGCCAGGTTGAATTGCTGCAGGCGCACGTAGTTATTCGTCGGCACGGGGTTGTCGAGCACCATGGCCGCGCACAGGTCCTGGTGCCCGGCGTCGCACAGGTCGACCTCCTGCTGCAGGCCCAGCGTCGAAATGACGCCGTTCACCTTGATCGTGTAATAGTCGAACGAGGCACTGAAACCCGGCGCCCAGCGCGGTTGCGCGAGGACGATGCCCAGCTCCGTGCTGCGCGCGACCTCCGGCTTGAGCGCTGGGTTCCCGGTGACCTGCTGCTGCACCGTCAAGGTCGTGCCTTTGTGGTTCACGACGTTGTTGGTGATCACGACCGGCGCGAACAGTTCGCTCAGGTTGGGCGCGCGCACGTCGCGCGAGGTGACGGCGCGCAGGCGCACCCCGTCGATGCTCGTTTTCCAGGTTCCGCCGATCTTCCAGGTCTTGGCGTTGCCGGCGGTGCTGTAACTGGTGCCGCGTCCCGCCACGTTCAGGTTGGCTTCGCCGAGCCCGGCCGACTTGAACAGCGGCAGATTGACTTCCAGGTACGCTTCGCGCACGGAATAGGCGCCCGAGCCGTTGTGGTAATTGCCCGCAAACCAGTTCGCGCCGGACGACGTGTTCAGCAGCGGATCGGCCGGGTAGGCGGGCGAATTCGGGCTGTCCGCCGTGACGCCGTTGCCGTACGGGTCGGCGCGCACGGAATAGGCCTCCCTGCGGTACTCGAGACCGGTGGCGACGGCCAGCGGACCGGCCCACAGCGCGAGCGGCTCGCCGCTGACGTTGAAGCTGGCCACGTCCTGGGTCTGGCGGGCGTGCTGCTGCGGGCCGTTCGGCGGCATCACATAGGCCAGCGCACCGGTGCTCTGCGGGACGTTGCCGATGATGTTGAGGGGCTGGCACCCCGAATTGCGCGCGACGACGTTGCGGCAGACGATGCTGCCGTCGGGCAGACGGATGGCGTCGATCGCGGCGTTATAGCGCGGCGTCAGCGTGATGTTGTTGACGTACAGGTCGGTGCGGTTGATGCCGCGCTGGTAGTAGCCGTTGTACGACCAGGTCGTACCGCCGGCATCGAAGCGGCCGTCGGCGCCGATCACGTAGCGCGCCATCCGACGGGTCGGCTCGACGCTGATGTATTTCGGCAGATTGGCGTTGCCGGTGCCGTACTGGAAGCTGGTGATGTTGTTGGCCGCGCAGGCTGCCGCGATCGAGGCGGGCAGGAACGGATTGTCGCACTGGATGGTGAGGTTGGCGTTTTTCGGCGCCCCGCCATTGGGCTGGTTCTGCGAATTGACCTCGGCCGCGTTGATCGTCATGTAGATCTCGTGGTCGTCATTGATCGCATAGCCGATGCGGGTGTAGGCGTTCTGGCGCTTCAGCTCCGAGGCCAGCGTCGTGGTATTGGCCGACACGCCGGACAGGTCGCCGCCCACGCAGAACGGGCTGATACAGCCGCTCACGCCGCCCTTACCGTCGGGCACGCCGTTGGAACCGTAGTTGAACTTGTACGGCACGCCGCCATCGCCGAAGGCCGTGCCTTGCAGCGGGCCGGAGGTGATCAGGCCGTAGAGGTTGTATTGGTAATTCTGGGCGTTACGGATGTCGTAGATCTGCGGCTTGCCGTCGGTGGTCTGGGCAAACGGGCGCGTTTGAAAGGCCGGCGCCTTGAACGCGGTGCGGCCGTTCGGGCCCGGGCCGGCGCCGAAGCCGTTGGGCGGTATGCCATCCTCCTTGCTGCGCTCCACGCTGACCACGACATGCAGCTTGTCGTCCAGGAAGCCGCGGCCCCATGCCGCCTGCAGCGTGACGTTCTTGTCATCGTGGTAGGTGGTCTCGCCCCCCTCGATGTTGGCCTTGAAGCCCGTGAATTTCTTGTCCGTGATGAAGTTGACGACGCCGCCGACCGCGTCCGAGCCATACGACGCCGACGCGCCGCCGGTGACCACGTCGACGCGCTTGACCAGCAATTGTGGAAACTGGCTGATGTCGGTGACGCCGGTGACATTGGCCGGCACCACGCGCTGGCCGTCGAGCAGCGTCAGCGTGCGGAACGCGCCCAGGCCGCGCAGGCTGAACGCGCTCAGTCCCTGTTGGCCGCTCGACGTGCTGTACGTCAGCACCTGGCTGCCCGTGCTGCCCTGCAGCGCCGGCAGCTGGGCGATGGTGTTGAAGATGTTCGGCTCGGCCGATTTTTCGATGTCGTCGGCCGTCAGCGTCGTGGTCGGTGTGGGCTGGTTGAAGCCGCGCGCCGCGATGCGCGAACCGGTCACCGTCACCACATTGTCGACAGCCTTGGGAGCGGGCGCTGCTTCCTGCGCGCAGACGGTTGCGGCGCTGATCAGGCCTGCTCCGAGCAATGCTGCGGTGGACAGTTTCAAGGGATAGGGTTGTAGAGGCTGGGCCTCGCTGCGCCTGGCGGGTCGAATGGTCATGAGATCTCCGTTATGATTTTTATCACACCTTGAATAGTGCGAAAAATCATCCTAGGGATGTTACACGCTACCATCCAATTCCTTTTTTTCGTCCTCCGATACAAAAATGGATATCATTTATAAAAAACCGACGCGGCCAGCACTGGCGATCAAGCCAATGCGCGATATCCATCGATGAGAAAACAGACTCGGCCAGCATGAAATGGATTTCATTTATAAAATACCGGACAGCACTGCCAAGGACGAAGGCTCAGGCGAGCGTGGACGGTCCCATTGGCGGCGGCCCGGGCTCGGGTTGTCCGTCCTGTACGGACCCGGCGAGAAGTGCGACGCGTTCCGCCTCGGCGATGCGCATCAGTTGCCACGTACTGCGTCGCTGGATTACTTCCGGACCGGCCGAACGCCCAAACATGCCCACGGCTACCTGGAAGGTCGCAGCCGGAAGCGTGCTTCCGCGCGGGAACCAGCGCGTGCCGTCGAGCGCATGCGCCTCCCCGCAGCGCCACCAGCCGCTCGCCGGACAGATTTCACCGGTCCTGACGTTCGTGCCGGGAGCGGCTGCCTGGACGGGGTCGGCTTCGCCTTCCAGGGCGAGACTGCCCGGTCCAGGCGGGGCAAGGGTGACCAGCATCGGCGTACGGGGACGTAGCCGTTTATCGACCAGCCTCCACGTCGTCGGCTGCGACGGTTCGATGCTCGGTTGGAGACCGCGCAGCTTTTGCCACAGTGTCTGCCGCGGTAGCAGCAGCGCCTGTGGCATGCGGTCGCCTTTGCGTATCCATTGGACCGATCCGCCCTGTACGTCCACGCCGGGGCCGCCTTCGCGGCATTTCCACCAGCCGGATTGCGGACAGATTTCTCCGGCAGTCGCCAGTGCACCCAGTTTCGGTCCGGGCGGTGCCGGCGGCGGATCCGATGGCGGCGGCGAATCGGACTTGCGCAGGCGGATGCTGGACGAAATGCTGTCCCAAAGCTCGAGCACGGCGTCTTCATGAAGACTGGAATCGACAGGTTTTCCCCCGGGGCTCGGGTTTGTGCCGGTTTCCATGTTAAGCAGCAAGTACGGCTGCAAGTGATCATTGCCGACCCCATGCGCCTCCCACATGAAGCTATAGCCCGTCGTGAAATTCAGTTCGCGGACGCGCTCCAGAACCTCTTCCCCGTCAATGCCATTGATGCTCCGCTTGCCCGAGCGCAGCTTTGTCACGCGCAGCATTTCATCGGCGCTGGCGTCTGCGTCGATATCGGCGACACGGACAAGCAAGCTGCGATCAGTGCGACCAGCAGGCATGACGTCGAATGCCAATCCCATGTCCGGATGGCCAGGCAGGCCGAGATGCAGGGTGACATGTTCGTTCTCATGTTCCGGCAAAGGTTCCGCGAAGACCCCTCGCCAGACGCAGAACCCGGGCCCGCGCGGGATCTCGTCCGTGCCGCGCACTTGCAATCGTGCCAGCAGCGTTTCTGCGTCCTTGACACCTTGCGCCTGCTTCGACGACGCAGACATCGTGAAACTCAAACCGTTCATGTGCGCATGGACTTCGATCGACACCGATTCCATATCGATCCGGCGATCCCCGTTCATCATATGCCCGCGGCTGCGGCCGTAAACGAAGCTTCGCCCGGTGACCCCGGGAATACGGAGGTCATGGGCATCGAGCAACCCGCCTTCGCCGCTGTCGTCGTGATCGTGGCCGCGTGCCGCGATCTCTGCCTCGCGTGCCGCCACCCGCCCACGGAATGTGGCTTCATCCTCCTCGACGGAGTCGATCGCGAACCCGGATATCCTTTCGCCCGACAAGCTGACATCGGCCTCGCCGGGAACGTCGACCAGGTACCGTCCGACGCATACCGTTTTCATCTTTCCCGTCATTTTTGCCACCTCGGATCTGTCCCGTATGCTGCGGACCTGGCCAGCGGCCCAGGTACCTGCACAGGCGAGAGCTGCAAGCAAAACGATGAGCTCTCGCCAACCGCGTTTCCTTGTTCGCGTCATGGCAACGTCGGTACCGGCATGGCAACGGAAACTGGGCCCGACGACAAGACGACTTGCCGCATGAACGCATCCATACGAAGGAACGTACGGACGACAATCATTCGCCCATCCAATTTACATTTAGCGGCCCCCGCACACTGGATGAGGCTTGGGGTTTCCTTGCGTCTCATCATGCATGGAGGCGCAACCGATGTGGCGCGACGGCGCCAACGCTGTTTCCCGGTGCGCTTCATTGCAGCTTCTGAACCAGTTTGACGATCAGGTGCTGGGTCAGCATCAGGGTTGCATCATTGTTGTATGCGCCCTGATGATCGATTCCACGCACGTCGAACAACTGGCTGACCTTTCCCCGTGGGCCCGCTCCGGACTGATGTGGCACGGTGCCGTCGCCGGCCACGTCCTGGCGTGCAGGAACAAAGTAGAGATCACTACGTCCTTCCACGCGCACGCGTCGCCCGCCACCCGGGCCATAGCCCGCCCGGGCCGCCGCCTTGATATTAGATTCTGTAAACACGGCGCCGGCAGCCGGGTCGCGTGCAACCCAACGCACCGCGCCAAACGACATGTGTTCCGGATCGGCGCCATAAAATGCGTACGTGTTCGGGTGATAGTACGTATCCAGGACCTTGCGGTGGAACCGCTCGGCCTCGTCGACGGCTCGCCGTAGAACATCGACGACCTCGGTGTCGTTGTAGAGCTTTGCAGGGTCTGCGAGCACAGGGTCGATCAACCTGTACCACGACTGCGTATCGCGATACATGTCGTAGGGGTCACCCGCGGGCAGATGCACCACCTCGCGCGGCACATCTTTATGGTTGACCTTGTTGACCAGGCAGATGTGCAGCCAGGGCTGCGGATAAAGATGATTGGGTAGCAGCTGCAGAGCGCCGGGCGCGGCGGCCATCACCGGCATCGTGTCCTTGGGCAGTTCACCCAGGATTTCGGCGACGTGCTCTGCCTTGATATTGTCCACCTGCCCATTGCTAGGACTCCATTTCTCGGTACCGCATGCGATGCGGCGATAGCATGCGGGCGCACCAAGGGCGGGCATGGCGCCATGGATGACGCCCAGGATCTGCTCCGGGATCTGCTTCGCGCAGGCGCGCGCAACCAATCCACCCATCGAGTGGGTGACCAGGATCACTTGCCGGCATTCGCGCTTGCGCTCAGTCCAGAAAGAAATGATCCGTTCGATACGCTGCCGCAGCCATTTGGCCGATGCGTCGCAGGACTCGAGCCAATTGTAGCCACAGGCATAAACCGGATAGTAATACGCCGCGTGCTTGTCGAGCTCCGCCTCCGTCACCCTGGCGATGCCCCGCACACCCCACTGCGCCGGATCGCACGCCATCACGTTCTTCCAATGGCTGCATATCACACGGACGTTATCCAGCGGATCCATCTCGAACGTGTGATTGAGGCCAACCTGCAAGCCGTACAGCAGCCTGCCATACGAATCCCAATGCACCTCCCCCCACCAGCGCTGCCGCACCTCGGCCTCGGTCGTACCGTAGTTGCGTGCTTCCAGCGGCAAGTGGATATCGCCACGGTTATCCACCTCGAGCGTCCGTGCGTTGAGAAGCTTTTGGCGCTTCTTCGGATCGAACTCCTTCCACTTGCGCGCCGTCTTCAATCCCTCGAATGTCCCGTTCGGCGCCCGCCACGCCGGCTCGCCCGGATCCAGCACGGCGTTCGCCCGCATCGCCGGACTGGTCGCCGCCCGCAGGTTGCTCCCCATGATTCCGGGCACGACGATGACCGGAATGACTTTCGACGGCGGCAAGGTGAACAGCCCGCGTGTCGTGAACGAGGTGGGGGTCAGGACGGTTCGGCCCGTCCAGCTGCCGTCGGGCTGCGGGACGAGGTTGGGCAAGGGGCGGGTCGGGTCTGCCATGCGCGCTCCGTGGTCTGGGTTGAGTTTGCGTAAAATTCTGGGTCAACGGGCCGGGTCGTCGTCGGGGAGGAAGGCCATGTCGACGTCGCCGATCATTTCGCCGATCAGCAACGAGGTGCGGCCCTGTTCGTCGGTGCGTCCGGTGACGGCGCGGCCGTCTTCGAACGTCGCCTTGTAGCGTTGGTTCGGGACCGGCTTGCCGGTCTGCTGGTGCCGCAGCACCACGTATTCGTCCGTGTGCAGGTGCGACGTCGGCATGCGCACGCCTGCCGGCGCCGCCCCGCCGGGGCCGACCAGGTCGTGCTCCGTCGCCTTGAAGACCTGGCGGCCGCTCGTCTGCTGGGTGACGGTGCCGTCGGCCCAGTCGGTCTGCGCGCCCGGCGCGATGATCTTCACGGCCGGCGCTTCCAGTTCGATGCGTTCGGCAGCGATCAGGCTGATGCGGCCCGCCGACTTGATCTGGATATTGCCCACGTGCGTGTGCACGACGATGTCGCCGCGGCCCGCGACGAGGCGCACGCCCAGTTCGTGGGCGAACAGGCTCAGGCGGCGAGCGGCGCGCACGAAAATGTTGGCGCCGGCCGCAACCTCGGCGTCGCCCGCGCTGACGACGTCCACCTTGCCGCTCGCGCCCAGTGCCAGGTTGTCGTTGCTGGCGACGATGACGCCGTTCGGCGCCGTCGCGGCCAGGATGGGTTCCCCGCCGCCCGCGGCACCTTCCGCGACATTGCTGCCCGCATGCCAACGCTTCAGCTTGTCGACGAGGAGGGCGAGGCGCCGGCCCGTCGGCTCGTCGTCCGTGTGGACCGCGGCCAGCCTGCCCACTTCGTCGAGGATGCCCTGCATGACGTCGGCCAGGCCCACCAGGCCGGCGCGGTCGAGCTGGCCGCCTTCCGCCTGCGGGCTCGCCTCCGCGCTGATCAGGACGCCCTGGGCGCCGCGCACGGCCACCGACAGGTCGCTGCGCAGCTCGGCGCCCTCCCCGCGCGGCGTGCCGGTGCCGTCGGCGCGCGGACGCGTCAGCCAGCCGAGATTCAGTTCCGACGTGCCGTGGTCGCTGGCAAGCTGCGCGCTGATCTCGCCGCGCGTATCGTCGAAGCGCAGCTGGTTGCCGCGCGCGCCCTGGATCTCGTGCGTGCGCGTGCCGGATACGTAGCGGTTGCCCGGCAGCGCGCCCGCCTGGCTGAACGCGGGCGGCGCCGTGCGCTGGTTGTACAGCTGGGCGAGGATGATCGGGCGGTCCGGGTCGCCGCCGAGGAAGGCGACCAGCACCTCGGAACCGACGCGCGGCAGCGCCAGCGCGCCGGCCTGCTGCTGGCTGCCGTTGCCGTTGCCGGCCCAGTTGGACGCCACGCGTACCCAGGCCGAATCGGCCGGCGAATCGGACGCGCCGGCGCCGTGCGCATGCCGGTGGTCGGCGACGCGCATGCCGGGGAAGCGGATTTTCACGCGGCCCAGCGCGTCGCAATGGACGTCCTCGCCGGCCGGCCCGACGACGATGGCGCTCTGCAGCGGCGGCTGCGGCAGGTCGGTGCGCGGGTCGTACGCGGGCACGATCGAAATGCCGCGCCGGACCGCGGAAAAGCTGACGCGCACGCGCGCCTGCCCGTCGCCCGCGCGCGGGGCCGGCGGCGCGCCCAGGGCCGCATCCGCCGCCACCTGCCTGGCGTGGCGTTCCAGGTCGCGCGGCAGGTTGTTGTCGGCCACGACGTGCAACTCCGTGATCACGAAATCGCGCTCGGCGGCAGGATGGGTGTCGATCTCCGGATGGCCTTCGAGCGCGAAATACTGGCCGGCGCAGAAGTCGCGCACGCTGCCCTCGCCCTGGAAGCACTTCGATTCGAATTCGTGGCGGCTCATGCGCACCTGGCCCAGGCGCCAGTGGTCCTCGACGTCGTTGCCCGCGTGCGGCATCTCGATCAGGTAGTCGTCCAGCGACGCGGCGAGCGTGTTGCCGCTCGGGCCCTGATCCACGCTGCTGCGCGCGGAGGCCGTCATGAACTGCGCGCCGCCGGGATTCTTGTAGTCCCAGCTGTGGCGCGTGGCGACGCCCGGCTGCAGGCGGCGCGCGGCGCGCCAGGAACTGACGGTGTCGCGGCCGTCCGCCATGCTGTCGCGGTGGTAGCGCACCGTGCCGGCCGCGTTCTGCGACAGGCCGTTCGGGTCGTTGAACAGCACCAGCGTGTGCGCGGGCGTGCGGTCGTGCGCGGGGTCGACGGGGCTGCCGCGGCTGCGGCCCGGCCGGAACACCCAGGGGATGCCGCGCCGCTTGAGCAGGCGGCGCACGAACGCGGCGTCCGACTCGTTGTACTGCATGGTCTGTTCGCGCGGCGGGAACTGGCGCATGTCGAACAGCGGATCGAGCTCGACTTCGAAGGCGTTGGCCAGCACGGTGTTCGACTGGCGCCATTCGGCGCACAGCGCCTGCACGATCTCCAGCTCGTTCTGGTAGCGGAACACGCGGCTGTTGGTGCGCTTTTCCATCACGGCGAACACGTCGCGCAGGACGAGCTCGTAGCCGGCCAGGCCGCCGTCCGCATCGCCCGCGCGCGCCTCGGTGACGATGCCGCACACGCTGCGGAGCATGCCGCGGTCGGTGACGAACTGCAGTTCGGCCGGCAGCGCGATCAGGTCTTTCAGCGCGATGTGCGGGCTGCTGGCGAGGCAGGCGACGCGGTAGTCGATGCCGCCGCAGATCGCCTCGTGGCCCACGACCCGCTGGGGCAGCAGCACGTCCTCCGCGAGCTGGCCGCCGTGGGCCAGGCGCAGGCGCAACGGCCGGTGCGCGGTGCTCAGGACCTTCTCGTGCTGCAGAACCCGCAGGAAATCGCTCGCGCTTTCCACTGTCTCTCCCGTGAACACGCCGCGGCTGCGGCACGAGAATGGATTCTTCCATGCTTCAACCGGCGCGAGATTAACGTGCATCAGGGTGTACAGGAGCGAACTTCGGCGCATGCGGATGGTCCCACGCGGCGCGCCGCGCGGGTGCGCAGCGCGCGCCGGCGCGACTCGATGGAACCGGGCGTGTTCAGGCGCGGTCGCGCCGTCATGAGGGCCGGGTAGGCCCCATGTGCTTCATGCGGGCCGCGTAGTCAGCCCAGCAGCGCGGCCAGGCGCGGCATTGTCGCCAGCGCGCCCGCGTGCGTCGCCGCGCGCACGGCGTCCGCATCGAGTCCGCGCATGGCGGCCAGCGCGGCCCCGATCGCAGGCAATTGCTCCGGGCTGTTGCGGCCCGGGTGGACCCACGCCGGCGAGATGTCCGGCGCATCCGTCTCGAGCACGATGGATTCCAGCGGCAGGTCCACGGCGAGCCGGCGGATCTGCAGCGCGCGCGTAAAGGTCATGGCGCCGCCGAAGCCGAGGTGGAAGCCGGCGTCGATGAAGGCCTTCGCCTGCTGGAAGCTGCCGTTGAACGCGTGCGCGACGCCGCCCGCGGGCCGGATCTGGCGCACGTGCTTCAGCACCTGGTCCTGCGAGCGGCGCACGTGCGCGAGCACGGGCAGGTCGAAATCGCGCGCGATGCGCAACTGCTCGCGCAGGAAGCGCTCCTGCTTCTCTCGCATCGCGGGCTCGCACAGCATCGGGATGAAGAAGTCCAGGCCGATCTCGCCGATGGCCACGAAGTTCGGGTCCGCCAGCGACGCCTCGACCTGGCGCCGCAGTTCGGCGAGGTCGTCGTCCGTCGCCTGCGGCACGTAGATCGGGTGGATGCCCAGCGCATAGCTGGCGTTGGGCAGGTCGGCCGCGAGCCGGCGCACGACGTCGAAGTTGGCGCGCGCGACGGCCGGTATCACGATCATGCCGACCCCGAGTTCCTGCGCGCGCCGGGCGATGGCGCGCGAGTCACCGCCGAATTCGTGGGCGTCGAGGTGGCAGTGCGTGTCGATCCACATGGCAGGGTCAAGCCCCGGCCGGCTGCAGGCCGTGCTCCGTCATGCGCAGCACGCGGTCGCAGCGGCGCGCCAGTTCCGGGTCGTGCGTGACGATGACGAACGCGGTGCCGAGGGTCTTCGACAGTTCCAGCATCAGGTCGAAGATGCCCTGCGCCGTCGAGTGGTCGAGGTTACCGGTCGGTTCGTCCGCCAGCACGCACGCGGGTTCCGTGACGAGGGCACGGGCCAGCGCCACGCGCTGGCGCTCGCCGCCGGACAGTTCGCCCGGCCGGTGGATGGCGCGCTTCGTCAGGCCCACGCGCGCCAGGATCGCCTCGGCGCGCGCGACGGCGTCCTCGCGCTTCATGCGCCGGATCAGCAGCGGCATCGCGACGTTGTCCAGCGCGGTGAACTCCGGCAGCAGGTGGTGGAACTGGTAGACGAAGCCGAGCGAGCGGTTGCGCAGCTCGCCGCGGCGCGTCTCCGACAAGGTCGCGAAGTCCTCGCCCTGCAGGGTCACGCTGCCCGTGCTGGGCGTGTCCAACCCGCCCAGGATGTGCAGCAGCGTGGACTTGCCGGACCCCGACGCGCCCACGATGGCCACGCGCTCGCCGCGGCCGATCGAGAAATCGATGTTGTCCAGCACCTGGACCGCGTAATCGCCCTGGCGGAAGGTCTTGCCGACGTTGCGGCAGGCCAGTATTGCCGTATTCACATTCATGTCATTCATAGCGGAGTGCCTCCGCCGGTTTCACGCGCGACGCGGACCAGCTGGGGTAGATGGTCGCGACGAAGGCCAGCAGCACCGAGACGCCGCCGATCTTGAAGACGTCCGGCCAGCGCAGGTCGGACGGGATTTCGCTGATCAGATAAATATCCTTGGACAGGAACTGCACACCGAGCAGGTGTTCGATGAACGGCACGATGACGTCGATGTTCAGCGCCACCAGCACGCCCAGGCCCACGCCGGCCGCGGTGCCCATGATGCCGACGAGGGCGCCCTGGATCATGAAGATCTTCGTGATCGAACGCGGCGATGCGCCGAGGGTGCGGAGGATGGCGATGTCGGGCTGCTTGTCGGTCACCGTCATGACGAGGGTCGAGACGAGGTTGAACGCGGCCACGGCGATGATCAGCGTGAGGATGATGAACATCATGCGCTTTTCCGTCTGCACGGCGGCGAACCAGTTGGCGTTCAGCTGCGACCAGTCGCGCATCATCAGCTCGCCCGACATGCTGCGCTTGAGTTCCTGCGCGACGAACGGGGCCTGGTGCATGTCGGCGATGCGCAGGCGCAGGCCATTGGGCGCGTCGATGCGCACCATGCGCTGCGCGTCCTCGATGTTGATGAAGGCGAGCGCCGAATCGAATTCGTAGTGGCCGGCCTCGAAGATGCCGCTCACCGTAAAGACGCGCGAGCGCGGGACCATGCCGGCCGGCGTCGTCTGGCCCTGCGCCAGCAGCATGTTGACCTTGTCGCCGATGCCGACGCCGAGCGCGCGCGCGAGCGCGTAGCCCATGACGATGTTGTACTCGCCGGACCTGAGGCTCTCGATGCTGCCCTGGCGGATCTGCTTCGCCACGTCCGACACCTTGTGCTCTTCCGACGGCAGGATGCCGCGGATGACGGCCGGCTTCATCGTGTCCTCGCGCACCAGCAGGCCCTGCGTCTCGACGAACGGCGCGGCGCCGCGCACGGCCGGGTTGCGGAAGGCTTCCTGCTCGGCCTGGCGCCAGTTCGGCATGGTGCCGCTCGCGTCGAACACTTCGATGTGGGCGAGCACGGACAGCATGCGGTCCGTGACCTCTTTCTGGAACCCGTTCATCACCGACAGCACGACGATCAGGGCGGCCACGCCGAGGGCGATGCCGGACACGGAGATCAGCGAGATGAAGGAAATGAAGCTGTTGCGGCTGCTGCGCTTGCCGGCGCGCGTGTAGCGCAAGCCGACCAGCCATTCGTACGGCAGTTTGTGGATGAGACTCATGGGCTCCAGGGTAAATGCTTTGGTCCCGCAGTTTGCCACACAACGCTCATCCATGTGGGGCGTTGTCACAATTGGAAGTACTTTTTCTATCTTGCACACATCATAAAATGTCCGGAACTCCGGGCGCGGCAAGACTATCGAACGCAGACAGGAGGCCCACATGGCATTTTCCGTCTTCGATTCGAAGGGCACGCCGCTCGACCGGCAGCACACCACGTGGCGCGACATGGTGCGCAAGCCGATCAGCAAGCTGGACGACGATGCCTTTACCCGCATGCGCATCATCCTCATGAACGGCATCGAGCTCGAGGCCCTGCGCTTCTCGCACATGGCCGCGCGCTGCAACATGGCGCTGCGCCAGCCGCTGGCCGACGTCAGGCGGGTCGAGCAGCACCAGGCAACGATGGTGAACTGGCTGCTGTCGCCCGATCATTCTCCGCTCGAGACGACCATCGCCTACGAACAGCTCGCCATCGAGCTGACGGCGAGCGTGGCCCGGGCCGAGCCGGACGACTACCTGTCCCAGGTCTACCGTTTCGGCCTGCTGGAAGACTTCGACCACCTGTACCGCTACGCGGCGCTGCTCGACCGCGTGGAGGGCAAGGATGCGAACAATATCCTGCAGAGCTATACGGACATTCTCCCCGGCCGCCCCACGCCCGAGCACCACCGCGCCCCGCGCGGCGACCTGCGCATGCCGTACGACCGCAGCATGGCCACGATGCTCAGCAAGCTGCACGCGCTGACGATCACGGCGGCCGAGGCGCAGACCCACAACTATTATATGAACGTGGGCCCGGCGTTCGCCGACCCGGTCGCGCGCCAGCTGTATGCGGAGATCGCCTCGGTGGAGGAACAGCACGTCACGCAATACGAATCGCTGCTGGACCCGACGGAGACGTGGGTCGAGCAGTGGCTGCTGCACGAGGCGAACGAGTGCTACACCTATTACAGCTGCGTCGAAACGGAGACGAACCACCACGTCAAGGCCGTGTGGGAGCGGTGCCTCGACTACGAGCTGGGCCACTTCCACATGGCCGCCGACGCCTTCCGGCGCTACGAGCGGCGCGATCCGGCCGAGATCGTCGGCGATTTCTCAGGCCCGATCCCGTTCCGCAGCCAGCGCGACTACGTGCGGCAGGTGCTGGCCAGCGAAGTCGACCTGCGCGCGCTGGGCACGCAATTCGTGCCGAAGGCGCACGAAGACCAGGCCAGCATCGATTACCGGCGGCGGATGAACAGCGACGGCTCGCCCAGCGAGGCGGTGGCGGCCGGCTACGTGTGGACGCCGGGCACGGAACTCGTGAGCCATGGCGCGGCCACCACGACGGCCGTCACGACGACCCTTCCCGCCAACCAGGGTGGCGTCGTTCAGCCCTGAACCGCAACGGAGACACCATGGCACAGCAGACCGAACACCTCGGCATGAACCGAACGGGCGTGCAGATGTCGCCCATCGACACGGCGGCCATGCAGGGCAGCGACAACGCGCCGATCCGCGGCGCGCCGGGCGACGAGCGCGCCCTGCTGGACGCGCGCGAAGCGCTCATCATGGACGCCGGCGACATCGGCTCCATCCCCATGCCGGGCTCGGTGACGGGCGCCGTCAGCATGGGCATGCACATGCTCAAGGGCGACCGGCCGCAGATCCTGCTCGACAAGCTGGGCGAACGCCTGGCGTTCGAACGCACGGGCACCCGTCTTTACGACGCGCTGCTGGCGAAATGCGACGTGATGCAGGGCGGCCCGGCCGGCATGACGCGCGACCACGTCGCCGCCATCCGCCGCGACGAAGCCCGCCACTTCCTGCTGCTGAAGGACGCGATCGAATCGCTGGGCGGCGACCCGACGGCGCAGACGCCCAGCGCGGACGTGACCGGCGTCGAGTCCCTGGGATTCGTGCAAGTGCTGAACGATCCGCGCACGAGCCTGGCCCAGTCGCTGCACGCGCTGCTGACGGCCGAGCTGGCCGACCGCGCCGGCTGGGAGACGCTGATCGCGCTCGCGGGCGAGGCCGGCCAGGACGACCTCGTGGCCGGCTTCACGCTGGCGCTGGAAGACGAGCACCGGCACCTGGTGCTCGTCCAGGGGTGGTATCACGAAGCCATCGGGCTGACGCCCGTTGCCGGGATGCTGCCGCCGGGCGGGTCGGCCGGGATGCCGCCCGATTCGACGACCGCGCCCACGACGTCGCCGGACGTGACGACGCCGGGACCGGGGGCGGACATCTGAGTCCATTTCGCCTAAAATAGAGGGATGGCCCACATTTCGCTCGTCCTGCCGTTCGCCCTCCCCGCTCCCGAATTCGCGCCCGACCTGACCCGTGCCCTGCAGGCGCCGGCGCTGGCCGCGCTGTTGTCGAAAATATCAGATGCGCGCTACCGCCCGCTGGACACCGACGCCCGCGTCCTGCCGTATGAGCTCTGGATCGCGCGGGCGCTGGGTGTCGCGCACGGGCTCGTCCCGGGGGTCGCGACCAGCGCGATGCGCGCAATCGGCCTCGATCCGGACGACGGCATGTGGTTCGTCGTGAACCCGACCCATATCCAGATCGCGCGCACGCATTTGCAGATGGGCGACATGCGCCAGCTCGACCTGCGCGAGGACGAAGCGCGCGCCCTGTTCGACAGCGCCCGCCCCTGCTTCGAGGACGCGGGCTACGCGCTCGCCTGGGGTGCCCACGACACGTGGTTCATGCGCGCCGACGACTGGACGGACATCGGGACGGCGAGCCCGGATGCGGCCGTGAACATGAACCTGACGGACTGGATGCCGTCCGGCCCGCAGGCGCGCGCCTTCCGCAAGCTGCAGAACGACGTGCAGGTGACGTGGTTCACGGATCCGGCCAACGCGGCGCGCGAGGCGCGCGGCCAGTTGCCGATCAATTCGTTCTGGCCGTGGGGGAATGCGAGCATGGCGACCGAACACGCCCAGCAACTGGTGGCGAAGGTCTCCGGCAAGCCGCTCGTGCGCCCGCGCGTGGCGGCGTTCGACACGCCCGGCTGGCTGACGGCGCTGGCCGACCGCCGCCTGGACACCCTGGCCGGCCTGGATTCGATCCTGGACGAGGATGGCCACTGGCTGCTCGCCTGCGGCAACGTGGCGGCGTCCGGTATCGCGGCCGACTGGCATGGCTGGCTGCAGCAGATGCAGCGCCTGGAGACCGAGCTGTTCGCGCCCTTGCTGGCCGCATTGAAATCCGGCCGCATCAAGGAAGTGCGCCTCGTGCTGAGCCACCGCGACGGCCACCTCGAAA
The DNA here is from genome assembly GCF_030411975.2 of Massilia orientalis. Taxonomy (NCBI): domain Bacteria; kingdom Pseudomonadati; phylum Pseudomonadota; class Betaproteobacteria; order Burkholderiales; family Oxalobacteraceae; genus Massilia; species Massilia orientalis. Next base: position 116,659 of record NZ_JASNRB020000002.1, read on the forward strand.
CGACGACGACCCCGCTGGCGCAACGTAAATTCTGGCGCCGCCCCACCCTGGAACGACTGCTTTGAAGACCCGCATCACCATCCGCCCCTGCCCCGTACGCCAGTCCGAAATGCTGCGCCAGGGCGGCATCCACCCCGTCCTCGCGCGCGTGTTTGCGTCCCGCGGCCTGACCGACCCGCGCGAGTTGGCCGTCGAGCTGCAAGCGCTGGTACCGCCCGGCGCGCTGCGCCAGATCGACGCGGCGGCCGTGTATCTCGCCGACGCCATCGCGGCCGGCAAGAAGATGACCATCGTCGCCGACTACGACTGCGACGGCGCCACCGCCTGCGCCACGGCGATCCGCGGCCTCACGGCGATGGGCGCGCGCGTCGACTACATCGTGCCGAACCGCTTCGAGTACGGCTATGGCCTGACGCCGGAAATCGTCGAACTGACGGCGCGCGAGAAATCCCCGGACATCATCATCACCGTCGACAACGGCATCGCCAGCATCGACGGCGTGGCGGCGGCGAAGGCGCGCGGCATCGACGTCGTCGTCACCGACCACCACCTGCCGGGCGACGCGCTGCCGGACGCGCGCGTGATCGTGAACCCGAACCAGCCGGAATGCGGCTTCCCCAGCAAGCACCTGGCCGGCGTGGGCGTCGTGTTCTACGTGCTGCTGGCACTGCGGGCGGAACTGCGCCGGCGCGGCGTGTTCGACGCGCAGACGCAGCCCAAGCTCGACAACCTGCTCGACCTCGTCGCGCTGGGCACCGTCGCCGACGTGGTGAAACTCGACACGAACAACCGCATCCTCGTCGCGCAAGGCCTCAAGCGCATGCGCGCGGGCCGGATGCATGCGGGCGTCGCGGCGCTGTTCCGCGTGGCGGGCCGCGAGGCGCGCTGCGCGTCGCCGTTCGACCTCGGCTTCGCCCTCGGTCCGCGCCTGAACGCCGCCGGCCGCCTGGAAGACATGTCGCTCGGGATCGAATGCCTGGTCACGGACGACGAGGGCCGCGCCTGGGCCATCGCGCAGGAACTCAACGACATCAATTTGAAACGGCGCGAGATCGAGGCCGACATGCAGGGTACGGCGCTGTTGCACCTGGACGATTTCAAGCCGGCGGACGCCAGCACCATCGCCGTGTTCGACGACGGCTGGCACCAGGGCGTGATCGGCATCGTCGCCTCGCGCCTGAAAGAGAAATTCTACCGCCCGACGATCACGTTCGCACCCGCGGGCGACGGCTGGATCAAGGGTTCGGGCCGCTCGATCCCGGGCTTCCACCTGCGCGACGCGCTGGACCTCGTATCGAAGAAGGTGCCGGGGCTGATCGACAAGTTCGGCGGCCACGCGATGGCGGCCGGCCTGACGATCCGCGGCGACCATTTCGACACGTTCGCGCAGGCGTTCGAAGCCGTCGGCCGCGCGTGGCTGACGGAGGCGCAGCTGGAGCGTATCGTCGAGACGGACGGCCCGCTGGAAGACGATTTCTACAGCACGCAATTCATCGAACTGCTGGACGGCCAGGTCTGGGGCCAGGGGTTCGCGCCGCCCGTGTTCTGCGACGAATTCCGCGTCGTCAGCCAGCGCATCCTGAAGGACAAGCACCTCAAGCTGCTGCTGGAGCGGAACGGGCGGCGCTACGATGCCATCTGGTTCGGGCATACGGATGCGCTGGGCGACAAGGCGCGGGTGGCGTTCAGGCTGGATGCCAATGAATACAACGGCGTGACCAAGGTGCAGTTGCTGGTGGAGCACGCGGAACCTGTATAACCCGTCGTCCCCGCGAAAACGGGGACCCATACTGAGCAACCGACTTCGGAACCTCAGCATGGATTCCCGCCTGCGCGGGAATGATGGTTTTACGTTACGGGCCTAGCGGGTAAAAATCGGCGCCTGCGTCACCGCCCCCATCCCTTCGCCCAGGTAGAAGCTCGGATGCGGCGGCTGGTTGTAGCCCGCATTCTGCCCCGCCACCTGCGCGCGATACTGCGGATCGTGCATCAAGGTCGGAATGCGCGCAGTGGTCGGCGCCGTCGTCGTGAACACGAGCAGCGCCGAGTTGTCCGCCGTGCGCCACACGACTTCCTCGCGCCAGTCGCCGAGGATGTCGGCCGACAGCACCGGCGTCGCCTTGGTGCCGTTGTTCGACGCCGCCCCGTACGGCGCGCCGTCGAGCAGGCGCACGACGCTCCCCGTCGTGGGCTGCCATTTGTTGATGACGGTGCCGTCGAGCAGTTCGCGGCCGAGATCCCCATCCCACCAGCTGGCGAAATTCATGTTCCCCGGACGCGCCGCGGAGATCTGGTGGCCGTTCGCCGCCATCAGGCCGCCGCGCGACGCCCAGCACTCCTCGCCCAGGTAGTTCGGATCGATGTCCGCGCACACGCCGCGGCCGACGTCGGCGCCGCTGCCGCTGACGCCCCACAGGACCTGGCCCGTCGCCGCGTCGTGCATCTCGGAGCCGGTGGCGCCGTAGCAGGACGGCGTCTCGTGCACCATGTACGCCTGCAGGCCCGCGCGGGTCGGGTCGAGTTTGCCGACGTGCAGCGCGTCGCCGTGGCACAGGCCGGTGCTGTACAACATGTGGCCGTCGCTGCCGATCGCGGCCGCGCCGTAGACGATGTCGTCGCGGCCGTCGCCGTCGACGTCCGCCACCGCGAACCAGTGCGAGCCCTGGCCGCGGACGGCGCTGCCTTCCTTGTCCGTGTCGAACACCCAGCGGCTGGACAGTACGCCGTCGCGGTAATCCCACGCCGCGACCACGGCACGCGTGTAATAGCCGCGCGAGAAGATGGCGCTGGGCCGGCGGCCGTCCAGGTAGGCGACGCCGCCCAGGAAACGGTCGACGCGGTTGCCATAGTTGTCGCCCCACGCCGCCACCGAGCCGCGCGCCGGCAGGTAATCCGTGGCCGCCAGCGCCTTGCCCGTGCGGCCATCGAACACGGTCAGGTACTCTGGACCGGACAGGATGTAGCCGTTCGCGTTGCGGTAGTCGGCATTGGCGTCGCCGATCACCTTGCCCTGGCCGTCGACGGTGCCGTCGGCCGTCTTCAGCATCACCTCGGCCCTGCCGTTGCCGTCGAAGTCGTAGGCGACCACCGTCGTGTAATGGGCGCCCGCGCGGATGTTGCGGCCCAGGTCGATGCGCCACAGCCGGGTGCCGTCGAGTCGATAGGCGTCGACATACGTGTTGCCGGTATAGCCCGACTGCGAATTGTCCTTGGCATTGGTCGGCTGCCATTTGACGATCAGCTCGTACTGGCCGTCGCCGTCCAGGTCGGCCGGTGTGCCGTCGTTGATGTCGTACGTGTAGGCCTCGCCCTTCGGCGTGACGCCGCCGGCCGGCCGCTGCACGGGGATGCGCAGGACGGGTTGGCTCCACGTGGCGCCGGCCGCTTCGTCCTTCTTTTCGTGCCCGTCGACGATCGCGCGCACGGTGTAGCGGGCCGCCGGCGTGCCGTTCGTGTCCGTGAAATTGCTCGCCGTAAGCGGCGCCCCGTTCAGGCGGACGCCGTCGCGGTAGAGGTTGAAACGGGTGTCGGGGTCGTCGACGCCCAGCACGCGCCAGCTGACGAAGACGCCGCCGCCGGTGGCGACGGCGACGACGCCGCGGTCGAGTTTTTCAACCTGCTTGCCCTGCGCGGCAAACGCGGATTGCGTGAGGGCGAGCGCCAGCAGCCCTAGCGGTGCAACGGTTCGGATCGGTATCATGTCTCCAGCCTGCTCGTCGTTGTTGTCGGGCGTTCGAGTATCTGGATTGGCCTGGCGAGTGTCAATTCGGTCCAGGCAAGCAGTCACAATGTTGAGCGGGCCGGCTACTCGTTCTTGCCGCACTGACAGGGCGGCGCCTCGCCCCGGTCGAACACGATCTTCCACCGCCCCGGCGCTTCCAGCCGCCAGATCGAGTTGTAGCGTCCGACCACCTTGCCGCTGGGGTCGTAGACGGGCCCGCCGCTATAGGCCAGGGTGCCGGAATCCACGACTTCCACCTGCTCCGGCTCCCACGAGAATGGCGCGCGTTCGCCGTCGTAATACTTGCGCCACGCATTCGCGACAGCCTCGCGCCCGCGCAGCGGGGTCGGACCGGAAAAGAAGATGGCCTCGTCGGCCAGGAAGGAGGTGAACGCGGCGTGGTCGCGCGCCTTCATCGTCGCGGCAAAGGCACGCTCGATGTCCGCCACCTGTTTCTTCAGCTCGTCGTGCGACGGCCGCGCCGCGCTCGCCATAGCCAGCATCAGCATGCTGATGCACATGACCCCAATCGACAGCAGACGCATCGCGCCCCCCTTTAACGTCGTTGCCCAGGATGATGATTTGACAAGCCTTGAATTCTGGCATGGCAATTCGGTTTGTACAAGACGCTTGCGCGACGTCCGAAAGCGGAGTATATATAGTCCATAACCGGAGAATTCCTCATGAGCTTCGCTTACGCCTACCCCAAGAGCCGGTTCGAACCGGCGGTACTCGTCGACCTGTCCGCCCGCTCGGAACGCGAACGGCTGTCGGAATCGGCCCTGAAAGGCTTCTTTCGCCTGGCCGGCGCCTGGCAGATCCGCGACGAGGATGCGCGCGAGCTGCTCGGCGGCCTGTCGTCGTCCTCGTTCTACGAATGGAAGAAGCACCCCGCGCGGGTGCTGGAAGTCGACCGCATCACCCGCATCTCCTACCTGCTCGGCATCTATAAAGCCCTGCACATCCTGTACGGCGACAAGCTCGCCGACGACTGGATCCACCTCCCCAACACCAATCCCATCTTCAACGGCCGCACGCCGCTGGCCTACATGCTGGGCGGCGGCCTGCTGGCGATGCAGACCGTGCGCCGCCTGCTCGACGCCCGCCGCGGAGGGCTGTGAGTGAAACTCATCCCCCGTTTGACGGCGCTGCGGCAGTTCGATACGTGCCGCCTGATCCCGTCGCGCTTTGCCGACCTCGAAGATTCCGTGCTGGCCCCGCTGGCCGATGACGACGGCATGCTGCGCGACCTGTTCGACCTCGACAACGCCACCAACGACCGCCTGCGCGGCGAATCGGGCCTGCTGCCCGGCATCGGCGTCGACGAACTCGTGTTCGGCGTGCCGAACTTCCGCATCGTCAACGCGGCCTACACCTATGCACGCCCTGAAGGCAGCCGCTTCAACGACGGCGAACGGGGCGCGTGGTATTGCGCGTTCGAGATCGAGACGGCGCTGGCCGAGGTGGCGTTCCACAAGACCGTCGAATACCAGGAAATCGGCCGCTTCGACGACAGCGTGAGTTACCAGGCCCTGCTGGCCGATTTCAGCGCCGGCTTCCACGACCTGCGCGGCGCCGGCGCGTGGGACGACTGCCTCGCGGCCGACAGCTATGTCGCGTCGCAGGCGCTGGCGGCGGAGCTGCTGGAGGCGGGTTCGATGGGCGTCATCTATCCGAGCGTGCGCCGGCCCGAGGGCACGAATCTCGCATGCTTCCGCCCCGCATTGGTCGGCAATGTCCGCAAGGGGCATGCATATCGGTTAACATGGGCGGGTTCGCCGCGTCCCGCCATCGAACCCCTCTGAACCAGACACCGCCATGAAAACCGATCCGCTCAAAGACACCGAACTGCACGACAAGATCAACCGCGAGACCGCCCGCGTGCACTGGTCCGAACTCGAACGCCATTTCGCCCACGGCGCCGTCGTGTATGTGAGCGAAGAACTGGATCTCGTCGAAGTCGCGCTGCGCATCGCCCACGATGACAAGGATGCCATCGGCCGCTGGATGAACGACGGCAAGGTTGCCAAGGTATCCGACGTGCAGGCGAGCACCTGGCAGGCGTCCGACACCCTGTTGTGGGCATCCGTCGTGAGCCCGTTCGTGCTCGTGCAGCCGGAAAAGCATGCCGTCCACTGAGAAAGTGTTGGCCAGCAAGCACATTACCGTACAGCAACTAGATTTTAAGAAATGTGATCCCTCCGAATCCGCTATACTGGCGTGAAGTGAGGAAGTTTATGCAAAGCAACTTACAAGAAGACGACCCGATCCTGACCACGAGCGAAGTCGCGCGCCTGCTCGGCGTGGCGACGAGCACCGTGCAAATCTGGATGGAAAGCGGCGCGATCGAATCGTGGAAGACGCCGGGCGGACACCGCCGTACGCGTCTCTCCCTCGTGCAAGGCCTGATGCATGGCGACGACCAGGCCCGGTCGACCCCGAACCCCAGCACGGACAAGGAATACCAGCCGGCGTCGCAACCGGGCTACCCCGTCGGCGTCGGCGAACGTTCGCGCCTCGCCGCGCTGGCCGCCACCGGCCTCGTCGACACCGACGAGGAAGCCCGCTTCGACCGCCTCGTCCGCCTCGCCTCGATGGTGACCGGCTCGCCGATCGCCCTCATCTCCCTGCTGACGTCGACCCGCCAGTGGTTCAAGGCCCGGGTCGGCCTCGCCGGCCGCGAGACGCCGCGCGACTGGGCGTTCTGCTCGCACGCGATCCTGAAAAACGAGCTGTTCGTCGTCGAAGACGCGATGGAAGACGAGCGTTTCCGCACGAATCCGCTCGTGCTGCAGGAACCGCACATCCGTTTCTATGCCGGCGTGCCGCTGCGCGACAAGTCCGGCCAGCCGCTCGGCACCTTGTGCGTGATCGACCGCGAACCGCGCCGCCTGCGCGCGGCCGAAGTACAAGGCCTCATCGACCTGGCCGAGATCGCCTCGAGCGAGATCCAGGCCACGGGCCGCAACGTCCGCAACTGATCAATGCCGGTGCGCGCGGTGCGCGAGCGCGTGCGCGGCCGCGCGCATGAGCATATCCGCCCGCTGCGGGTCCGGCTCGGACAGCGCCAGCTCCTGTAACGCTTCCGGATACTCCAGCTCGGCAGCCCGCGCCAGCCACGCGCGCGCGGCGGCCGCGTCGGGCAGTCCGCCTTCCCCGTCCGCCAGCATGTGCGCCAGCAGGAACATCGCGGCGGGTTCGCCGCCCTCCGCCCGTTGTTGCAGGCGGCGCCGCGCGGCGTCGGCGTCGGCGTCCGCGTCCGCGCACGCAGGCAGCGCCAGCGCGGCCAGCAGCATCGCCGCAAGCAATCTCTTCATTTCGACAGGTCGACCGCGTACAGCGCGACCCCTTTGCCCTGACCGTCATCGGCGCGCACTTCCGTGACGTTGTCGATGCCGGCAGCGCGCGCCAGGTCCAGCTTGCCCGGCGGCGCGTGGAACACGACCGGCCCGGCCGTCGTCACGGGCGTGAAGCGCCAGCTGCGCGCGGCGCCGTCGGCCGCCCGCGTGAGCCGCTTGTGCGCGCGGATCCAGGCGATGAGCACGTCGCGGTTCGCGTCCGGCGACGCGATCACGGTCTTGCTGCCATCGAGACCCGGGAAGTTGCCGCCGCCGCTCGCGCGGTAGTTATTCGTCGCGACGAGGAACGCCTGGCCGCACGCGACCGGCTTGCCCTGCCACGTGAGGTTGCGGATGCGCTGGCCGGGCGGGCGCGTCACGTCGATCTCGTAGTGCAGATCCGGGTCGGTGACCGTGTCGAAGTTATAGCTGGGGAAGCCGCCGTTGACGAGTTCCTGCGGTTCGGCGCGCGCCGGCTCGATCGTGTTGAAACGGTGCGCCGCCTTTTCCAGCCACGCCGTCAGCGCCGCACCGTCCACCTTGACCGCGTACAGCGAATTCGGATACAGGTACAGGTCCGCCGCATTATTCAGCGCGAGGCTGCCGGGTGCCACGTCCGTGTAATCGCCCGGTCCCGCCGCGCCGGCCTTGAACGCGGCGGACACGGACAGCACCGGCAGATTCGCGTACTGCGGCAGGTTCGCCTTCACGTAGGCGCGCACGTAATCCGCCTGCGCTGCGTTGACGGGCTGGATCGCGGACGGATCGCCCACGTCGGCAAAATACGTCGACATGCGGAAGTCCGTGCTGCCGACCGGCGTTTTCACATAGCGTATCGTCGCCTCGTGCTCGGCGCGCACGAGGTCGAGCACGGCCGGGTCGGCGGCCACATACGATTTGTCCGCCTGCTGCGTGGCGCGCGTCTCGACGACGGTATTGTCACGGGCGATCGTCCAGCCCTTGCCGTCGTGACGCAGGTCGAAGCGGATCACGCCGAGGTTCTTGCCCCACAGGCTCGCCATCACGGTCGGCACGCCGAACACGGTGCCGCGCGCCTTGTCGACGTTCGGGAGATTGAACTGCGCCACCGTGCTCGTGGGGTTCGGGAACTGCTGGTGCGCGTGGCCCAGCAGCAGCGCGTCGATGCCGGGCACCTGCGCGAGGTAGTAATTCCCGTTTTCCATCGTGGGCGAGTACGGACTCGCATCGAGGCCGCCGTGCGAGATCGCGACGATCACGTCGGCGCCCTTCCTGCGCATCTCCGGAATGTAGCGCCGCGCCGTCTCGACGACGCCTTCCGTGGTGACGCGGCCTTCCAGCCAGCGCTTGTCCCAGGACAGGATCGTGGGCGTGGTGAAGCCGATGATGCCGACCTTGACCGTCGCCTCGACGGGCATTCCGGCGGCGTCCTCGGCGTGCACGCGCTTCTCGATGATGCGGTACGGCGCGAACAGGGGCTGGTGCGTCCTGACGCTGACGACGTTCGCCAGCACGATCGGGAAACCGGGGCCGGCGCATGGCTTCTGCGCGCGCGCGACGCCTGGCACGTCGAAGCGGTTGCCCGTGACCTGGCCGAGAAAACCCAGGCCATAGTTGAAATCGTGGTTGCCGACGCCGCCGCCGTCATAGCCGAGCCGCTTCATCACCTTGTGGATGCCCAGCAGCTCGCCGCATTTCACCGGCGCGACGACGGCCTGGTAATCGCCCAGCGCGCTGCCCTGGATCGTGTCGCCGTTGTCGAGCAACACCGTATTCGGGAAGTCGCGCCGCGCCTGGGCGATCAGGGTCGCCGTGCGGTCCAGGCCCAGCGACGGGTCGGCCGCCAGCTTGAAATAATCGTAACCGACGACGTTCGCGTGCAGGTCGGTGGTCTCCAGGATCGCGAGCGTGGCATGAGTGCCTGCTGGCAAAGGTGCGCGCGGCACAGGTGCCGCGCCGGCCGCGGAGGCCATGGCCGCGAGCGGCAGCAGGCGGAACAGATGGGAAAGGTGGCGCGTCATGGGCTCGCATCATAAAGCATGCGCGCACTAAGGTATAATCTCCGGTTCGATTCAACCACAGAAAATTGCCACAGACCATGGAAGCTGAACGCATCAATGCCCTCTCGTCCCTGCTGAACGACCTGACCAGCCGTGAAGCCGAACTTCGGAGGTATCTTTGACTTCGACCGCAAAGCGGAGAAGTTAGAGCAGGTCAACCAGGAACTGGAAGACCCCGCCATCTGGAACGACCAGAAACGCGCCCAGGACATGGGCCGCGAGAAGAAGGCGCTGGAAGGCGTCGTCCTCACGCTGGAAAAGGCGCGCGCCGACCTGGCGGACGCGTCCGACCTGTTCGAGATGGCACGCGAAGAAGGCGATGACGCCACGATCGAATCGGTCGAAGGCGATGCCGACGAGATCAAGAAGGTCATCGAGGCGATGGAATTCCGTCGCATGTTCAGCAACCCGATGGACCACGCCAGCTGCTTCATCGACATCCAGGCCGGCGCCGGCGGCACCGAGGCCCAGGACTGGGCGTCGATGCTGATGCGTCAGTACCTGCGCTATTGCGAGCGCAAGGGCTTCAAGGCCGAGGTGATGGAATTGTCCGAGGGCGAGGTCGCCGGCATCAAGACGGCCACCATCAAGGTCGAGGGCGAGTACGCCTACGGCCACCTGCGTACGGAAACCGGCGTGCACCGTCTCGTGCGCAAGTCGCCGTTCGACTCCGCCAACGGCCGCCACACGTCGTTCTCGTCGATCTTCGTGTACCCGGAAGTGGACGAGTCGATCGAAATCGACATCAACCCGGCCGACGTCCGCATCGACACGTACCGCGCGTCCGGCGCGGGCGGCCAGCACATCAACAAGACCGACTCCGCGGTGCGCCTGACGCACGCCCCGTCGGGCATCGTCGTGCAGTGCCAGAACGACCGCTCGCAGCACCGCAACAAGGCCGAAGCGTTCGACATGCTGCGCGCGAAGCTGTTCGAGCTGGAGCTGCGCAAGCGCATGGCCGAGCAGCAGAAGCTGGAAGATTCGAAGACCGACGTGGGCTGGGGCCACCAGATCCGTTCGTACGTCCTCGACCAGTCGCGCATCAAGGACTTGCGCACCGGCTTCGAGACCGGCAACACGAAGAACGTGCTGGACGGCGACCTCGACGACTTCATCTCCGCTTCGCTGAAGCAAGGGGTGTAAGCCGATGGCCTTCATCTTCGACATGGACGGCACCATCGTCGACAACATGGCGTTCCACACGGATTCCTGGCTGGCGTTCTTCGAGCGCCACGGCAAGACGTACGACGCCGACGCGTTCTTCCGCGAGACGGCGGGCGCGCAGGGCCGCGAGATCCTGCGCGAGCGCCTCGGCCCGGAGATCACGGACGACGAGATCGCCGTGCTGGCGCACGAAAAAGATGCGCTGTACCGCGAGATGTATGGCCCGCACCGCAGCGCGATCCAGGGCTTCGAGGACTTCGTGACGGCCGCGCGCGCGCAAGGCGTGAAGCTGGCGGTGGCGACGTCCGCCCCGCCCGCGAACATCGTCTTCACGCTCGACGAGCTGGACCTGCGCCGCCATTTCGACACCGTCGTCGGCGCCGCCGACGTCGCGCGCGGCAAGCCGCATCCGGACGTCTTCCTGAAAGCGGCCGGGAAGCTGGGCGTCGACCCGCGCAGCTGCATCGTGTTCGAAGACGCGCCGATGGGCGTGGAAGCGGCGCGCCGCGCCGGCATGAAGGCCGTCGTCATCACGACCACCCTGCCCGCCGACGCGTTCCGCGAATTCGACAACGTGATCCGCATCGTCGAACACTACGAAGACCTGAACGTCGGCAACCTGCTCGGCACCCCATGATCCCAAACTAGACCGATACTGACATGAGCACCGAAAACCAAGAACAACAACACGAGCCGTCGACTCTCGCGGCCGAAGACAACAAGATCATCGCCGAGCGCCGCGCCAAGCTGGCCGCGCTCCGCGAAAAAGGCATCGCGTTCCCGAACGACTTCGTCCCGCAGCACAAGGCGGCCGATCTCACCGGGCAGTTCGGCGGCTGGACCCGCGAACAGCTGGAAGCGGAACCGCAGCAGGTCGTGCTGGCCGGCCGCATGATGCTGAAGCGCGAAGCGGGCAAGAAGGCCGCCTTCGCGACGCTGCAGGATGCGTCGGGCCCGCGCGCCGACGGCCGCATCCAGATCTACGTCACCCTGGACAACACGGGCGAAGAGGCGATGGAAGCGCTGCGCCACTACGACCTGGGCGACATCCTCGGCGTCGTGGGCACGCTGTTCAAGACCAAGACCGACGAACTGACCGTCAAGGTCACGACCCTGCGCCTGATCACCAAGGCCCTGCGCCCGCTGCCGGACAAGTTCCACGGCCTCGCCGACCAGGAAACGAAGTACCGCCAGCGCTACGTCGACCTGATCATGAACGAGGAAACGCGCCGCACGTTCAAGGCGCGCACGGCCGCGATCTCGTCGATCCGCCGCTTCATGCAGGACCACGGCTTCATGGAAGTCGAGACGCCGATGCTGCACCCGATCCCGGGCGGCGCCGCGGCCAAGCCGTTCATCACGCACCACAACGCGCTCGACATGCAGATGTTCCTGCGCATCGCGCCTGAGCTGTACCTGAAACGCCTCGTCGTGGGCGGCTTCGACCGCGTGTTCGAGATCAACCGTAACTTCCGCAACGAGGGCGTGTCGATCCGCCACAATCCGGAATTCACGATGATGGAGTTCTACGCCGCGTGGACCGACTACAAGTGGCTGATGGACTTCACGGAAGCCGTGATCCGCCAGGCCGCCATCGACGCGCACGGCACGGCCGACCTGACGTACGGCGGCCGCGCGCTGGATCTGAGCAAGCCGTTCCACCGCCTGACGATCGTCCAGGCCATCAACAAGTTCGCCCCGCACTACACGGACGAGCAGCTGCACGACATGGACTTCCTGAAGGCGGAGCTGGCGAAATTCGGCGTCAAGCCGCACGTCATCTCGGGCCTGGGCGCGCTGCAGCTGTCGCTGTTCGAAGAAACGGCGGAAGCGCAGCTGTGGGAACCGACCTTCATCATCGACTACCCGGTCGAAGTGTCGCCGCTGGCGCGCGCGTCGGACTCGCGCGAAGGCATCACGGAACGCTTCGAGCTGTTCATGGTGGGCCGCGAGATCGCCAACGGCTTCTCGGAGCTGAACGATCCGGAGGACCAGTCGGCACGCTTCCTGGCCCAGGTCGAAGCGAAGCAGGCGGGCGACGAGGAGGCGATGTACTACGACGCCGACTACATCCGCGCGCTGGAATACGGCATGCCTCCGACCGGCGGCTGCGGCATCGGTATCGATCGTCTCATGATGATCATCACCGATTCGCCGAACATCCGCGACGTGCTGCTGTTCCCGCACCTGCGCAAGGAAGATTAAGCGTCACGCATCACGTTAGCTCCAGAACGTCGTCCCTGCCTTCGCAGGGACGACGGTGTTCTTGCGTTATTTATCTTATCGCACCACCCGATAGCAGGGCACATACTCCTTGCCCGGCAGTTTCATGCGGCTCTGCTCCACGAACGACTGCAGCAGCGCATCCATCGGCGCCATGATCTCGTTCTCGCCGTGGATCTCGAACTTGCCGAACTGTTCGATCGCGCGGATACCCTCTTCCTTCACATTGCCCGCGACGACGCCGGAGAACGCGCGGCGCAGGTGCGCGGCCAGCAAATGCGTTTCCTGGTTCTTGTGCAGCGACAGGTTGCGCATGTTCTCGTGCGTCGGACGGAACGGCCTCTGGAATTCCGGGTCGATGCGCAGGCCCCAGTTGAAGTAGTACGCGTCGCTGCGCGACTTGCGGAATTCGCGCACCTGGCGGATCCCCTGCTGCATCTCGCGCGCCACCGCGTCAGGGTCGTCGATGATGATCTTGTAGCGGCGCTGCGCCGCCTCGCCCAGCGTCAGGCCGATGAAGTGGTCGATCTGTTCGAAGTACTCGCGCGCCGTCGCCGGCCCCGTAAACACGAGCGGGAACGGCTGTTCCGCGTTGTCCGGGTGGAGCAGGATGCCGAGGATGTACAGGATCTCTTCCGCCGTGCCGGCGCCGCCCGGGAACACGACGATGCCGTGACCGGTGCGCACGAAGGCTTCCAGGCGCTTCTCGATGTCCGGCATGATCACGAGGTCGTTGACGATCGGGTTCGGCGACTCGGCCGCGATGATGCCCGGCTCCGAGATGCCGAGATAGCGGCCGCCCTGCAGGCGCTGCTTCGCGTGGCCGATGGTGGCGCCCTTCATCGGGCCCTTCATCGCGCCCGGGCCGCAACCCGTGCAGATGTCGAGTTCGCGCAGGCCGAGCTGGTAGCCGACGTGCTTCGAATAGTTGTACTCGACGCGGTTGATCGAGTGGCCGCCCCAGCACACGACGAGGTTCGGATTGCGCTGCGGCTGGATCACGTTGGCGTTGCGCAGGATGTGGAAGACGGCGTCCGTGATGCCTTCCGGGCGCGTGAGGTCGAAGCGCGGATTGTCCGTCACCTCGAAGTTCACGTAGACGATGTCGCGCAGGACCGAGAACAGGTGCTCGTGGATCCCCTTGATCATCTTGCCGTCGACGAAGGCGTGGGCGGGCGCGCCGCGGATATCGAGCTTGATGCCGCGTTCGCGCTGGATGATCTTGATGTCGAAATCCTTGTAGCGTTCGAGCAGTTCCTTGCCGTCGTCGATCGAACTGCCGGAGTTGAGCACCGCCAGCGCGCACTTGCGGAAGATCTGGTACAGCCCACCCTGGCTCGTATCGAGGAGCTTGGCCACTTCGGCCTTGGACAGGACTTCCAACCGGCCTTCCGGAGAAATCAGCGTATCGACAACGTCGTAGTTCATGGTGTATTCCTTTTCTCTACTGTGAATCGGTGTGGCTTTTGCACCAATATACGACAAGTCAACCGAGTTTGCGTCTCCGTTTTCGCTTATGCCGATTCCGCATACGGCTGAGCTGTAAAAAGCTGGCCCCATATGCACGATTTCCACTAAAATGCGACGCTAGCCGGGGTCCTTACCCAGGACACGCCGGCCAGGAAAAGACAATCACTCTTAAAAAGATTAGGGGAGGAACCGCATGAGCGGTGCAGCTACTTCAACCGCCGAACCGAAGGCGGTCCCGGAATTCAAGCAGATCATGGGCCATCCGGCGCCCCTCTGGATGCTGTTCATGACCGAATTCTGGGAACGCTTCGCCTTCTACGGCATCCGTTGGGCCCTGGTGCTCTACATCGTCGCCCAGTTCTACGGCGGAGACGGCTCAGGCCAGGCCGACGCCAACCTGACCTATGGTTCCTACCTCGCCCTCGTGTACGCAGGCGCCGTGTTCGGCGGCTACATCGCCGACCGCGTGATCGGTTACCAGCGCTCGATCCTCGTCGGCGCGTCGTTCATGGTGGCCGGCCTGTTCGCCATCACCATCCCCAACCCGGACATCTTCAAGCTGGGTCTCGCCACGATCATCGTCGGCAACGGCATGTTCAAGCCGAACATCTCCGCCATGGTCGGCCAGCTGTACGGCATCAACGACCAGCGCCGCGACTCCGGCTTCACGATTTTCTACATGGGCATCAACGGCGGCGGCTTCCTCGCCCCGATCCTGACCGGCGCGCTGGCGCAGAGCATGTCCAGCCAGACCGGCGTACCCGCGTACAAGGTCGTGTTCTTCGCCGCCGGCGTGGGCATGATCCTGTCGCTGATCTGGTTCCAGATCGGCCGCCGCATGCTGAAGGGTATCGGCGCCGCCCACGGTCCGCTGGCCAACCCGGTGCGCCTCGTCGGCGTCGTCATCGGTTCGCTGCTCGTCATCCCGGTCGTGTACTTCCTGCTGAAGCTGGGCGCCGAAAAGCTGCAGGGCGTGCTGTCGGTCCTCTTCATCATCCTCGCGATCATGCTGATGGTGGAAGGCATCCGCGGCGGCGCGGTCGTGCGCGACAAGACGATCGCCATGCTCGTCATCTTCTTCTTCAACGTGATGTTCTGGTGCTTCTTCGAGCAGGCCGGCAGCTCGTTCACCTTCCTGGCCGAATACATCGTGCGCCGCGACTTCGGCGGCTGGACGTTCCCGACCGGCTGGTTCCAGTCCGTGAACACGCTGGCCATCATCGTGTGCGCGCCGATGGTCGCCGCCGTGTGGGTCGCGATGGGCCGCAAGAACCCGTCGATCCCGCGCAAGTTCGGCCTGGGCCTGATCTTCAACGGCCTCGCCTTCCTGCTGCTCATGTTCGCGCTGCAGCACCTCGTCGGCGCCGACAGCAAGATCCCGTTCTGGACGCTGTTCATGGTGTACGTGATCCAGTCCATCGGTGAACTGTGCCTGTCGCCGATCGGCCTGTCGATGGTGACCAAGCTCGCGCCGACCCGCCTCGTGGGTCTGGGCATGGGCGGCTGGTTCCTGTCCACCGGTATCGGCAACAACCTGTCGGGCATCTTCGCTTCCGTCGTATCGGGTGAAAAAGGCATGACCGTGGAATCGGCGCTGTCCGGCTACACGTTCGGCTTCTGGGCCCTGATCGGCGCCGGCGTGCTGCTGTTCCTGGTCGCACCGCTGATCCAGAAACTGATGCACGGCGTGAAGTAAATCTCGACGCTTCGGCAGCGACGGCGGCCCGCGGGCCGCCGTTATCGTTTACACGAACGCCAGATCGTGCAGCTGGATCGTATCGTCGATCCAGTCCTCGCAGTGGCCGAAGCGATAGCCCAGTGCCTGCGCGCGCGCCGTGTCGAGCACCATCGCGCCCGGCACGTCGAACGGCGACAGCCGCCCCATCTCCGCCGGCGGCACGCGCCGGCGCATGCGTACGGGCGTGTCGAGCACGGCGCCGACCCGCTCGTACAGGCTTTTCGCCGACAGCGCGCCGTCGCAGGCCGCATTCACCGGCCCCGTGAAATCCTGCATCCCGACCCACACGAGGAAGTCGGCCGCACCCTGCAGCGGCATGAAGGACAACACGGCGTCCGGGTTCGAGTATTCCAGCACCCCGTTCGTGCGCGCCAGTTCCACGTAGTACGCGAGGCGGCCGGTGAAGTCTTCCGGCCCGCCCAGCACGTGCGCCAGGCGCGGCGTCACGAGGGGCAGCGCGCCGTCGCGCACGAGATAGGCCTCCGCCTGCACCTTGCCCGCGACATAGCACTCGGTCGCGCGGCACGGGTCGTGCCACGGATAGCCGGTGTCGATCCGCTGCGCCTCCACGGCCAGGTCGCTCTCGCGCAGCGGGTCGGCATGGCCATGGCCGAGGGCGCGGTAGGCGTCGATCGTGGACGCCATCACGTAGCGTCCCACCTTGCCCGCGAACGTGCGCACGGCGATGGCCGCGTCCAGCGGGTTGTAGCACATCTGGTCGTACACGATGTCGAACGGGCCGAGATGGGTGAACGCGTTGCGCATCGCGGTCTCGTTGCGGCGGTCGACGCGCACGCGCACGATGCGGTCGCCGAACGGGTCGGGCGCATAGCCGCGCGTCGCGATGGTGACGCCATGGCCGGCGCGCAGCAGGCGCTGCACGAGCAGCTTGCCGATATAACGGGTACCGCCGATCACCAGGACATTCTTGGACATGAAGTTTTCCTTAGTCTGTGGGCGAGGCTCGTAGCACTGTTTTGGTGAATCCGTTATATTCTGTAACTAGAACGGCAATTGTTCAAACGAGAAAAATAAATCTTATGAATAAGAAAAACTTACGCTCGGGGATGGCGTGAAACCGCTGCGCAGCCTTTCCGGGCTGATCGATTTCGATTGCGCCGCGCGCTGGGGCAGCTTCAAGCTGGCCGCGCGCGAGCTGCACAAGACGCCCGCCGCCGTCAGCCTGCAGGTCAAGCAGCTGGAAGAAGCCATCGGTTTTCCACTGTTCGTGCGGCATCCGCGCCACATCGCGCTGACGGCCAAGGGGCAGGAACTGGCGATCGTGGTCGCGCGCATGCTGGCGGACCTGCGCGGGAAAGTGGCGGCGTTGCAGCGGGGCGACGAGGAAGCGGTGCTGCGCATCTCGACGACCCACTCGTTCGCGATCAAGTGGCTCGTGCCGCGCATGTCGCGCTTCACCAAGCTGCATCCGGAGCTGGACCTGCGCATCGACTCGAACGACACCCCGGTCGACATCGAGGACGATGCCGTCGACGTGGCGATCCGCTACGGCCCCGTGCGCGACGACGACCCCGCGCTGCTGTTCCGCGAACGGCTCGTGCCCGTGTACAGCCCGGATCTGCTGGCGGAGGGCCAGGACGCCCTGCAGATGTCGGACCTGACCCGGTTCCCGCTGCTGTGCGAACGCACGCCGGAAACGTGGCTGCAGCTCCTCAACGAGAACCGCGCGCTGAAAGGCGATTACGATTTTGCGCGCACGTACAGCCACTGGGGCGTGCTGGCGCAGGCGGCCGTCGCGGGCCAGGGGATCGGCCTCGTGCCGTACGGGATCGCGTTCGAGGACATCCGTGCGGGGACACTCCTTCAGCTCGCGTGCAGGAGCGCGCCGTTCGGCTACGGGTACCGCCTGCTCGTCAATCCCCACAAGGAAGCGATGACGAAGGTCCAGCATTTCCGCGACTGGATCGTCGCCGAAATGGAGGCCATGAAGGCGACGATCGCCTGATTATCTACGTGCCTTCTCGCGGCCCACGACGTACAACAGCACGCAGATCGCCGCATACGGCAGGATCGACAGCAGGTCCGCGCCGGCGCCCGCGAAGAACGGATTCGCGGCCTCGGCCCACTTGTTCATCGCATCGTCGAAGCCCGTCATCACGCCGGCCGTGATGGCGATGATGATGCCCGCCAGCGCGCCGCCCGCGATGTAGCCGGAGGCCAGCAAGGTGCCCGAGCTGCGGTCGCCCGCGGCCTGTAATTCTTCCTCGTTCAGGCCCTGGTACTGCGGCAGCCCGCTGTTGCGGCGGTCGACCATCCAGCGGATGATGCCGCCGATCGCGATCGGGAGCGTGGACACGAGCGGGAGGTACACGCCCACCGTGAACGCGAGCGACGCGACGCCCGACATCTCAAGCACGACCGCGACCATCACGCCGAACAGCACGAGGGTCCACGGCAGCTGGTGATCGAGGATGCCCTTGATGATGTAGGACATCAGCACGGCCTTCGGCGCATCGAATTTCTTGACCTCGGTGCCGTCCGGCCGCGTGTGGTACTGGCCGTTGATGCCCGGGTCGACGAGCCAGGCAAGCGAGCCGTCGGCGCGCACGAGGTATTTGCCGGCGGGGCCGCCGACCGTGTCCGTCTTTTGCCAGACTTTATACGTGGCGTGATCGGATGCGGCCTGCGGGCCTTGCAGCTGCGCGGACTCCGTCAGCTTCGATGCGTCCGTCCTGATGTGCGGCGCCACCTGCGCGGCCGGCACGTACACGGTGCCCGCGTCGTTCAGCTTCAGCAGGATCGGGCCGAGGATCAGCGCGGACGCGAGCGCGCCCGCGAGGATCGCGTACTGCTGCAGTTTCGGCGTCGAGCCGACGAGGAAGCCCGTCTTGAGGTCTTGCGACGTCGTGCCCGCGTTGCTGGCGGCGATGCAGACGATGGCGCCGACCGACAGCGCCGTCACGTAGTAGCGGCCGCCCGTCCAGCCCATCACGAGGAAGATCAGGCACGTGAACAGCAGGGTCGCCACGGCCATGCCGGAAATCGGATTCGACGACGAGCCCACCTCGCCCGTCAGGCGCGAGGACACGGTCGAGAACAGGAAGCCGAACACGAGGATCAGCAGCGCGCCCAGCACGTTCATGTGGAGCGGCGTCGCGAACGTGATCACGGCGATAATGCCCAGGCAGCCGATGACGACCCATTTCAGCGGCATGTCCTGCTCGGTGCGCAGCGACGTATCCACGTTCGAGGCTTTACCGATGCCGGCCAGGCCGCCTTTCAGGCCGTTCCAGATCGTGGGCAGCGAGCGCACGAGCGAAATGAGACCGCCGGCCGCCACGGCGCCCGCGCCGATGTACAGCACGTAGGCGCTGCGCACGTCGTCCGGGCTCATGTCGCGGATCAGCATCGTGCCCGGCGCCACCGGCACCGTCAGGGAATCACCGAAAAACTTGATCATCGGGATCAGGAGCAGGTAGGACAGCACGCCGCCGCCCGCCATGATCATCGCGATGCGCGGGCCGATGATGTAGCCGACGCCCAGCAGCTCCGGCGAGATCTCGGCGCCTGCCGAACCGGATTTCAGCGGTGCGTCGAAGATGAAGTTGACGGTGTCCTTCCACAGCTTCAGGGAGATATTGAGAACCTTGTACAGCAGGCCGAGACCGAAGCCGCCGAAGATAATGAAGGCACGCCGGCGGGCATCCCTGGCTTCGTCGGAATCCGCGTCGCGCACTTCGCCGGCGGCCGCGCGCGACGTTTCCGTGGCCGCGGCCTTCAGCACTTCGGCGCACGCGGTGCCTTCCGGGTACTTCAGTTCGCGGTGCTGGTCGACGATCATCGTGCGCCGCATCGGGATCATCATGAGGATGCCCAGCAGGCCGCCCAGTACGCCCACGAGCATCACGCGCGAGATCTCCAGGTCGAAGCCGAGGATCATGATCGCGGGCATGGTGCAGCCGAGGCCGAACGCGAGCGATTCGCCGGCCGAACCGGCCGTCTGCGTGATGCTGTTTTCGAGGATCGTCGATTCGCGTCCGCCCATCTTCTTCGCGAGCCCGAACAGCGTGATCGCAATGACGGCCACGGGAATCGATGCGCTGACGGTCAACCCCACCTTCAGCACGAGGTACAGCGACGATGCGCCGAAGACCATGCCGAGCACGGTGCCCATGATCAGGGCGCGCCAGGTCAGTTCGGGGAGGTCCGCCGACGCCGGGATATACGGTTTGACCGCGGGCGGATGGGGATCGTAGGGCATCGGAGGGATTTCCTTCAGGCGTGGGTAGAGTCAAACAGGACTGCCGGGATCGCCACGCAGCCCTTGAAAGCGTGACTATCTCACATGCCGTAGGTTAAGAAAAGCGGATTATAATTTCTTAAACCGCCCGTGTTTACGGCCTCAACGGGGTTTTACGACCCCCATCAAGAGAGTTCAGTTTTGGCAACTATCCCCCGCCGCCAGCGCGGCTTCCTGCTCCCCATCCTGGCCGTCGCGGCCGCCCTCGTCGTCCTGTTCATTGCCGGCGTCGCCGGCTACGTGGTGTTCCGTGTGCTGCCCAACGTGCCGGCGCTGGATGCCGTCACCGACTACCGGCCCAAGATCCCGCTCCGGATCTATACGGCAGACAACGTCCTGATCGGCGAGTTCGGCGAAGAGCACCGCGATTTCGTCCCGATCAATAAAATCCCGGACCTGATGAAGAAATCGCTGCTCGCCATCGAGGACGCCCGCTTCTACGAGCACGGCGCCATCGACTGGAAGCGCGCGATGGGCGCGGTCGGGTCCAACCTGCGCGGCGGCTTCGGTTCCGGCGGCGCGTCGACGATCACGATGCAGGTCGCGCGTAACTTCTTCCTGTCGCGCGAAAAGCGTTTGACGCGCAAGATCAACGAGATCGCGCTCGCGTACAAGATCGAGACCGCCCTGTCGAAGGACGAGATCCTCGAACTGTACATGAACCAGATCTACCTGGGCCAGCGCGCCTACGGTTTCTCCAGCGCCGCGCGCATCTATTTCAACAAGACGCTGGACCAGTTGTCGGTCGCCGAGATGGCCATGCTGGCGGGCCTGCCGCAGAACCCGGCGCGCCACAATCCGGTCGCGAATCCGAAGCGGGCGCGCGAGCGCCAGCACGCCGTGCTGGGCCGCATGCGCGCGCTGAACTACATCACCGAAGCGCAATACGAGAAGGCCATGGCCGAACCGCTGCGCGTCAACCAGCGCGGCGTGCAGGAATTCGGCACGCACGCGGAATACGTGGCCGAACTGGCGCGCCAGGCCGTCTACAGCCAGTTCAAGGAAGACGCGTACACGAAGGGCATCAAGGTCTACACGACGATCCTGAAGCCCGAGCAGGACGCCGCCTACGCCTCCGTGCGCCGCAACGTGCTCACGTACGACCAGCGCCACGGCTGGCGCGGTCCGGAAGGCCGCATGGAACTGCCGTCCGACCCGGTCGAGCGCGAAGACGCGATCGGCGACGCGCTGGGCAAGCGCCCGACCAGCGATGGGCTGATCCCGGCCGTCGTGCTCTCGGCGACGGGCAAGACGGTACGCGTGGAGACGGCCGACGGCGACACGGTGGACCTCACCGGCGCCGGCCTGAAATTCGCGCAGGCCGGCCTGTCGTCCAGCGCCAGGGAAAAGATGAAGCTGACGCCGGGCGCGATCATCCGCGTCGCGAAGGATGCGAAAGGCAACTGGAGCGTCGCGCAGGTGCCGCAGGTGGCCGCGGCCTTCGTCGCCATCGATGCCGATACGGGCGCCTACCACGCGCTCGTCGGCGGCTTCGACTACAACTTCCAGAAGTTCAACCACGTGACGCAGGCGTACCGCCAGCCCGGCTCCGGCATGAAGCCGTTCATCTACTCGGCCGCCGTCGACAAGGGTTATTCGCCGGGCACGCTCATCCTCGACGCGCCGCTCGACATGCCGGGCGAGGATGCCGGCAAGACGTGGTCGCCGCAGAATGACGACGGCAAGTGGGACGGTCCGATCACGATGCGCCGCGCCCTGGCCGAATCGAAGAACGTCCCGTCCGTGCGGCTGCTGCGCGCCGTCGGCGTGCCGTATGCGCACGAATTCATCGCCAGGTTCGGCTTCGACCTCACGCGCCAGCCGTCGAACTACACGCTGGCGCTGGGCACCGGCGCGGCGACGCCACTACAGATGGCCGGCGCATACGCCGTCTTCGCGAACGGCGGCTACCGCGTGCAGCCCTACCTGATCGCCCGCATCGAGGATGCCGACGGCAAGATCATCCAGGAGACGAAGGCGCCCGCCGAACACACCGACGAACAGCGCGTGCTCGATCCGCGCAACGCCTTCATCACCGACAGCATGCTGCGCGACGTGACCCGCTACGGCACGGGCGCCGAAGCGACCAAGGCGCTGGGCCGCACTGACATCGCCGGCAAGACCGGTACGACGAGCGATGCCGTGGACGGCTGGTTCTCGGGCTATGGCGGCAACGTCGTCGCGGTCGCGTGGATGGGCTACGACGATCCGAAATCGCTGGGCGGCCGTGAATTCGGCGCCACCGTCGCGCTGCCGATCTGGATCGACTACATGCGCGTGGCGCTGGCCAAGCGCCCGCAGCAGGAAGAGCGCCTGGCGCCGGAAGGCGTCGTGCGCGAGAACGACGACTGGGTGTATGCCGAGTTCGCGGAAACGCCGACCCTCGGTGGCATCGACCTCGACCAGGCGCCCGATCCGAACGCCGTGCAGCCGGTGGACGGCATGGTCCCGCCGGGCCAGCCGGGCCAGCCTGGCCAGCCGGTGCAGCCGGTGCGGCCCGTGCCGCAACAACAGCAGCCGTCGAATACGCTGTTCTGACCCGCTGGTCACTCGACGAACGGGCCGCCGCGTGCGGCCCGTTTTCATTGGCAGGCCGGCAATCGCATTGCAACAAATGGAAGAGATCGTACGTCCAGTCCTACATGTCTGTACGAACTCATCCTATTTCGAACGCAAAAGTGTGCCCCCATGATGGCGTCACTTTTACAAAAGGAGTCAATATGAAAAAGTACCAAGCCCTTCTGATCGGCGGCCTGATGGCCATGTCCCTGGCCGCATGCAGCTCGACCGGCACCAGCGGCAGCGACAGCAGCAGCGCCAGCGGCAGCTCCTCGTCGGGCGCGATGTCGACCAGCTCGGGTTCGAGCTCGACCGGCACGTCGGAATCCGGCACCATGGGCACCGCGACCAACGCCACCAGCACGACGCCGACCGGCATCTCCGCCGGCGGTACCGGCAACTCGAACGCCACCGGCCAGGGTACCAACCCGGCACCGGCCCAGACCACCGGCAACCAGTAACCGTCTTCGTCGTCCGGCCAACCAGGCCGGACGACTCCCGCCTGGTTGGCACGAGGGCGGCCCGCACGTTGTTCGACTATAATGGACGCTCGTCCTGACGAACCCGAACAGCACCGCGTCAATGCCCTTCGACCTCACCAAACACCTTCCCAAGCCCGGAACCCGTTTCGCCCTGCCCCAGCTGCATGGCTCGGCCGATGCCTATGCGCTCGCCGTCGCCGCCCTCGCGCTCAAAGCCAGGAAGCAGATGCTGACCGTGATCGTCGCGAATGCCAGCGACGGCCAGCGCCTGCTCGATGAAATTCCCTGGTTCGCGGAAGGCAAGCTGTCCTGCCACCTGCTGCCGGACTGGGAGACGCTCCCGTACGACGCGTTCTCGCCGCACCAGGACCTCGTGTCCGAACGCCTCGCCACGCTGCACGAAGTCCGCAACGGCCAGTGCGACGTGCTCGTCGTGCCCGCGACGACGGCCCTCGTGCGCCTCGCGCCGCCGTCGTTCCTGGCCGCCTACACGTTCTTCTTCCGCCAGGGCGAAAGCCTGGACGAAGCGAAGCTGAAAGCGCAGCTGACCCTGGCCGGCTACACGCACGTCACGCAGGTGATGTCGCCGGGCGAATACTCGGTGCGAGGCGGCCTGATCGATCTGTTCCCGATGGGTTCCGCGCTGCCGTACCGCCTGGACCTGTTCGGCGACGAGATCGAGACGATCCGCACGTTCGACGCCGACACCCAGCGCTCGCTGTACCCCGTGAAGGAAGTGCGCCTGCTGCCGGGCCGCGAATTCCCGATGGACGAGGCGTCGCGCACGGCCTTCCGCGGCCGCTGGCGCGAACGCTTCGAAGGCGATCCGTCGCGGTCGACGATCTACAAGGACATCGGCAACGGCATCGCCTCGGCCGGCATCGAATACTACCTGCCGCTGTTCTTCGACGGGACGGCCACGCTGTTCGACTACCTGCCGGACGAAGCGAGCCTCGCCCTCGTCGGCGACATCGAATCGGCTATCCAGCGCTTCTGGCTCGATACCGAATCGCGCTACAAATTCCTCAAGAGCGACCGCGACCGCCCGATCCTGGAACCGAAGGAGATCTTCCTCGGTGCCGAGGATTTCTTCGTGCAGGCCAAGCCGCACGGCCGCTGGGCGATCGCGCGCGACGCGAACGCGGGCGCGTCCGAATTGTCCGCGCCGGTGCCCGACATCGCCGTCAACCGCCGCCTCGACGATCCGCTCGCGAACCTGCGCTCGTACCTGATGCAGGCCACCGGCAAACGCGTGATGATCTGCGCCGAATCGGCCGGCCGGCGCGAGACCCTGCAGCAGTACTTCAACGAGTACAAGCTGGATCTCGCATTGATCGAAGGCTTCGACGGCCTGCGCGCGACGGCGGCGAAGGTCGTGCTGGGCGTCGCGCCGCTGCAGGCGGGCTTCGAGCTGATGGAAGAAGGCGCCGGCCATCTCGTGTTCATCACGGAGACGGAGCTGTACGCGGGCACCGGCCGCCGCGCGGGCAAGAAGAAGCAGGAAGCGGGCTCGCAGGTCGAGTCGATGGTGCGCGACCTGTCGGAGCTGAAGATCGGCGATCCCGTCGTGCACATCAATCACGGCATCGGCCGCTACCTGGGCCTCGTCAGCATGGACCTGGGCGAAGGCGAGACGGAATTCCTGCACCTGGAATACGCGAAAGAGTCGAAGCTCTACGTGCCGGTGTCGCAGCTGCACGTGATCTCGCGCTACTCGGGCGCCGCGCCGGACGACGCGCCGCTGCACACGCTCGGCTCCGGCCAGTGGGACAAGGCGAAGAGAAAAGCCGCGGAACAGGTGCGCGACACGGCGGCCGAGCTGCTGAACCTCTACGCCCGCCGCGCCGCGCGCCAGGGCCATTCGTTCGAATACTCGGCCACCGACTACGAAAACTTCGCGCAAAGCTTCGGCTTCGACGAAACGCCGGACCAGCGCGCCGCCATCGCCGCGGTCATCCAGGACATGACGTCGGGCCGGCCGATGGACCGCCTCGTGTGCGGCGACGTCGGCTTCGGCAAGACCGAGGTGGCCCTGCGCGCCGCGTTCATCGCCGTCATGGGCGGCAAGCAGGTCGCGATCCTCGCGCCGACCACGCTGCTCGCGGAGCAGCACGCGCAGACGTTCTCCGACCGCTTCGCCGACTGGCCCGTGCGCATCGCGGAACTGTCGCGCTTCCGCACCGGCAAGGAGATCAACAACGCGATCAAGGGCATGGCCGACGGCACCGTCGACATCGTGATCGGCACCCATAAACTGCTGTCGCCGGACGTGAAGTTCACGCGCCTCGGTCTCGTCATCATCGACGAGGAACACCGCTTCGGCGTGCGCCAGAAGGAAGCGCTGAAGGCCCTGCGCGCCGAAGTCGACGTGCTCACGCTGACCGCGACGCCGATTCCCCGCACGCTGGGCATGGCGCTGGAAGGCCTGCGCGACTTTTCCGTCATCGCGACGGCGCCCCAGAAGCGCCTCGCGATCAAGACGTTCGTGCGCAGCGAGGACGGCTCGGTCATCCGCGAGGCCTGCCTGCGCGAGCTGAAACGGGGCGGCCAGATCTACTTCCTGCACAACGAAGTCGAGACGATCGAGAACCGCCTCGCGATGCTGCGCGAGCTGCTGCCGGAAGCGCGCATCGCCGTCGCGCACGGCCAGATGCACGAGCGCGACCTGGAAAAGGTGATGCGCGATTTCGTCGCCCAGCGCTACAACATCCTGCTGTGCACGACGATCATCGAGACCGGCATCGACGTGCCGACCGCGAACACGATCATCATGCACCGGGCCGACAAGTTCGGCCTCGCCCAGCTGCACCAGCTGCGCGGACGCGTCGGCCGCTCGCACCACCAGGCCTATGCCTACCTGCTCGTGAACGATGTGCTCGGACTGTCCAAGCAGGCGCAGCGCCGCCTGGACGCGATCCAGCAGATGGAAGAACTGGGCAGCGGCTTCTATCTCGCCATGCACGACCTGGAAATCCGCGGCGCCGGCGAAGTGCTGGGCGAGAACCAGTCGGGCGAGATGCTGGAAATCGGCTTCCAGCTGTACTCCGACATGCTGAACGAAGCGGTGAAGGCGCTGAAGGCCGGCCGCGAACCGGACATGAGCGCGCCGCTGTCGTCGACGACGGAGATCAACCTGCACGTGCCCGCCCTGCTCCCGGCGGACTTTTGCGGCGACGTGCACGAGCGCCTGTCGATTTATAAGCGCCTCGCGAACTGCGAGGAGCAGGGCCGCATCGACGACATGCAGGAAGAACTCATCGACCGCTTCGGCAAGCTGCCCGATGCCGTGAAGGCGCTGATCGAGACGCACCGCCTGCGCATCGCGGCGAAGTCGGTCGGCATCGTCAAGATCGACGCGCATGCGGATGCCGCCAGCCTGCAGTTCATGGAAAAGCCGCCCATCGACCCGATCAGGATCATCACGCTCATTCAAAAGAACCGCCACGTCAAGCTGGCCGGCCAGGACAAGCTGCGCATCACGGCCAATATGCCGGACCTGGCCGCGCGCGTGAACCAGGTCAAGCAGACCATCAAACAACTCCTCGCTTAAAACAGAACACCGAACCTATCATGTCCAAGAAGCTCGTCCTCCAGGGTCCAGCGGCCGACCAGGCCGCACTCGCACACATTGCCGCCCTCGCCCGTCCCGCACGCACCACCGAACTCCACGCGCACGCGCTCCGTTGCGACGGGTTCGACTTCACGCCGGCACTGAAAGCGCAAGTCGAGACGGCCGCCCACGCCGCCGGCATCGACGCGACGTTCGTCGACGCGGACCTGACCCTGGCCGATTTCAAGCTGGTCGCGATGGACATGGATTCCACCTTGATCACCATCGAGTGCATCGACGAGATCGCGGACATGCAGGGCCTCAAGCCGCAAGTCTCCGCGATCACGGAAGCCGCGATGCGCGGCGAACTGGATTTCTCGGAAAGCCTCACGCGCCGCGTCGCGCTGCTGGAAGGGTTGCCGGTCGACGCGCTCGAGCGCGTGTACGAAGAACGCCTGCGCATCTCGCTGGGCGGCGAAGCGATGCTGCAGGCCGTGCAGGCCGCGGGCCTGAAGACGCTGCTCGTCTCGGGCGGCTTTACCTTCTTCACCGAACGCCTCAAGACGCGCCTGGGCCTCGACTACACCCATGCGAACGTGCTGGAAGCGGCCGGCGGCGTGCTGACCGGTAAAGTTGTCGGCGGCATCGTCGACGCGGAGGAAAAGAAGCGCACCGTCGAACGCGTGTGCGCCGAGCTGGGCATCGCCACGACTCAGGCCATTGTCATGGGCGACGGCGCCAACGACCTCAAGATGATGGGCGTATCCGGCCTGTCCGTTGCCTTCCGCGCCAAGCCCGTGGTGCGCGCGCAGGCCGACGTGGCGCTGAATGTCACGGGCCTCGACGGCCTGCTTGCCGTCCTCGCCTGACGCCTCTCCTGATCTGGCGCAAGGGCTATGCGGTGTGCATGTGTAGATTGATGGGGTCCGCTCGTCGATCACGGAGCCCGCGATGCCGTCACGCCGCACATTTCTCCACGCCTTGCCGGCACTGGCCGGCTGCCTGACGCTGCCGGCCGTCCGCGCCCAGTCCTCCAGCGCCTGGTGCGCCACGTGGGGCACGGCGCCGGCCGGCCCGCCGCCGTCCGCCAGCCTGCAGACGTTCAGCAACCAGACGCTGCGCCTGATCGTCCACACGAGCATCCCCGGCAACCGCGTGCGCGTGCGGCTGTCGAATGAAATGGGCAGCGGGCCTCTGCGCATCGGCGCCGCCCACATCGGCGTGCGCTCCGGCGGCGCCAGCCTCCTCGCAGGCAGCGGGCGCGACCTGACGTTCGGCGGATCGTCGGGCGCCACCGTCGCACCGGGCGATCCGCTGGTCTCCGACCCCATCGACTTCGCCGTGCCCGCGCTGGCCGACCTGGCCGTCAGCCTCTGGCTGCCAGGCAGCACGCAGGCGACGTCGATCCACGACCTCGCGCTCCAGACGAACTACGTGTCCGTCGCCGGCAATTACGCGGGAGCGAACACGCTGCCCGTGCAGCGCACGCTGGCCTCGTGGCCGTTCCTGACCGCAGTCGACGTGACGAGTGCCGCCGGCACGCCGTCCGCCATCGTGGCCCTGGGCGATTCGCTGACGGATGGCGTGCGCAGCACGAGCAACGCCAACCGCCGCTGGACCGACTACCTGGCGCGCCGCCTGCGCGCCGAGACCCTGCCCGGCAGCGCGCCCATCGCCGTCGTCAACCGGGGCATCAGCGCGAATTCGCTGCTGACGGACTATCCGACGGCGCTGCTGTCCGGCCGCGACGCGCTGGAGCGTTTCGACCGCGACGTGCTGGCCACGGCCGGCGCGCGCTGGCTGTTCGTCCTCATCGGCATCAACGACATCCTCTATAGCTCTGCGTCAAGTCCCGTCCCCGCGGAATCCCTGCAAGCGGGCTGGCTGCAACTGATCGCCCGGGCGCGCACGCGCGGCATGCAGGTCATCGGCACGACCTTGCCGCCGTACGAAGGCCATGCGTATTTCACGACGGCGCGCGATGCCGTGCGCCAGCGCGCCAACGCGTGGATCCGGACGTCCGGCGCCTGGGATGCCGTGGCGGACTTCGACGCCGTGCTGCGCGATCCGGGCCGTCCCACGCGGCTGCTGCCGGCCTACGACGGGGGCGATCACCTGCATCCGAACGATCTCGGCTACGAAGCCATGGCGAAAGCGATACCGTTGGGCTGGTTCGGTGTATAGTTTGCTTGTGGCAACAATTCAGGTGAATATCATGGCCATCTCTTCCCTCTCATCGACGCCCACCCCGACGCCAAACACGTCCGTGACGACGAAACCGCCCGAGCCCGCGACGCAGGATCCGGCGACCCGCGTGACCTTGTCGAACCTGTCCGAACAAGCGAGCATCGTCGCGACCCTGGGCAACCGCGACAGCGGCGTCCAGACGTATGACGCGACGGGCCTGCTGAACGCGGTCGCGCAGGCCGGCATGGCGCAGGCGGACACGGCCGCGCCGGCGCCGACCGATCCGGCCGCATCCGTGGACACGTCCGCAGCGTCCAGCACGTCCGTGGCGGCCGCCGTGCCGGGCGATTGGGGCACGATCCTGAAATCGAATCCCGCACTAACGAGCGTCGCGGTCGAAGACGCCGTCGCGCAGGGCATCGTCAACACGATCAATGTCTACGTGTGACCGCTACATGGACGGCGCGTAATGCATGTAAAGCGGGGTAAAACCGCCCCGCTTGCCCATCAGGTTTGCTGTCCCGTGACGTTATAAGGCTCGGCGCTCGACGCAACGACGCGATCGGCGCCTCTTGTCAACTCACGGGAGAATCAGCATGACCGTATCCGCAATCTCGACCACCTCGGTGTCCCCACAGCCCGCCTCCCGCGGCGGCGCGATGAAATCGCTCGTCGACGGCATCAACAGCGGCGACCTCGCGAGCGCCAGGGCGGCGTTCGACACGCTCCAGAAAAACCGCCAGGGCGCGACCGATGCGTCGGGGACCACGAACCAGCGCGACCAGGCCATCGCCGCCATCGGCAAGGCCCTCGACAGCGGCGACGCCGATGCGGCCAAACAGGCGCTCGCGAAGCTGCGCGACGACCGCAAGGAAGCCAGCGGCGGAACGCAGGGAGCGCAGCACCACCGGAGCCACCGGACGCAAGCCGGCGGCGCAGAATCGCTGACCTACAGCGCGTCCGCAACGACCCCGCCCACCGCCGCGCCGGGCGCCACCATCGACGTATCGGCCTGACCGTCCACCCTGGCCCGGCGTGCCGCCGGGCCTGTCCCGCGCTAACAAATCAGCAACTTTGTGACATTCCGCGTATATGCATATTCGGAATTCTCATGCTCGCAAGCGGCCCCTTGTGTGGCCGACAATGCTGGCATCCTCCCCAGAATAGCCGTAATTCGTCTATCACAACAAGCAAGATTGCCCTTCATGCATCAATTTCACAACAGTATAGACAGGTGACGATTGTGAATACGGCTGGGCGCTCGTTACACTGGGTCACGCCTGGCCGGCATCCACCCGGTGCGGTTGGGCGTTCTCACAACAACAACCATCGACGAGAGAATAAGGATGACCCAACTCCGCGCCGTACCCGTCTTTACCCGCACTTTGCTCGCTTCCTCGCTGTTCCTGGCCTTCTCTCCCGCCTGGTCCCAAGAGACCCCTGCCGATCCTCCCCCCGCCACTGCGCCGCAGGCACAGCCGCCCGCCGACAAGGGCATGGCGTCCGTCGTGGTGCTGGGCTCGCGCTCGACCGCGCGCACGGCGCTGGACTCGGCCGCGCCGGTCGGCCTGATCGGCGCCAAGGACATGGCGATGGCCGGTCCGGTGGAACTGGGCAAGCTGTTGCAGACGCTCGACCCGTCCTTCAACTTCTCGACCACGTTCATCAGCGACGGCACCGACATCATCCGCCCCGCCACCCTGCGCTCGCTGGGCCCCGACCAGCTGCTCGTGCTCGTGAACGGCAAGCGCCGCCACCAGCAGGCGCTCGTCAACGTGCAGCAGACGATCGGCCGCGGCTCGGCCGGTACGGACATCAACGCGATCCCGATGTCGGCGATCCAGCGCATCGAGGTGCTGCGCGACGGCGCCGCCGCGCAGTACGGTTCCGACGCGATCGCCGGCGTGATCAACATCGTGCTGAAGAACCAGACCAACGAAACGCAGCTGTCCGGCACCGTCGGCGGCACGACCGAGGGCGGCGGCGAGCTGCGCCAGGGCAGCGTCAACAAGGGCTGGACGATCGGCGACGGCGGCTACATCAACCTGACGGCCGAGGCCCGCCACCGCGGCGAAACCAACCGCGCGGGCGTGGACTCCCTCCGGGTCGACCCGCCGCGCGTCACGCAGCGCATCGGCGACAGCCTCGCGAAAGACAAGTACTTCTGGTGGAACTCGGCCGTTCCCGTGTCGAGCGCGGGCGAGTTCTATACCTTCGGCGGCGTATCGCACCGCACGGGCGATTCGGCCGGCTTCTTCCGCTCGGCGGGCGACGGCCGCAACGTGCCTGCCGTCTACCCGAACGGCTTCCTGCCGAACATCCGCACCACCGTCAAGGATGCGTCGCTGGCCGTCGGCTACCGCCGCGACCTCGCGAACGACTGGAAGGTCGACGTCTCGCTCAACCACGGCCGCAGCGAACTGGATTTCCACGAAAAGAGCACGATCAACGTCAGCTACTGGTTCGAGCCGAAACCGGGCGGCGGCATCTATGCGGAGTCCCCGCTGGAAGCCGATACCGGCAAGCTGAAATTCAAGCAGACGACGTTCAATGCCGACCTGCGCGGCCCGCTGGACGTCCTGGGCAGGAAGATCAACTTCGCGACGGGCTTCGAATGGCGCCGCGACGGATATGCGATCGACGCCGGCGACCCGGTCTCGTACCAGTACGGCCGCACCAACAATCCGGCCATCGTGATCAAGGACCAGACGGGCGGCGCGGCCGCGTCGGGCACGCAGGGCTTCCCCGGCTACACGCCCGCTACCGCCGTCGACGATGCACGCCACAATATCGCGCTGTACGCCGACGCCGAATACAACATCACGCCGCAGCTGCTGGTCGGCGCCGCCGCGCGCTGGGAAAAATACTCGGACTTCGGCAGCACGACGACCGGCAAGCTGTCGCTGCGCTATGACCCGAGCCGCCAGGTGGGTTTCCGCGGCACGTTGTCGACCGGCTTCCGCGCACCGAGCGTGCAGCAGAAATTCTACAGCTCCGTGTCGACGAACCTGAACAGCGCCGGCGTGCTGACCGAGACGCTGACGGCGCGCGAAGGCAGCGCCGTCACCAAGGCCTTCGGCATTCCGAACCTGAAGGAAGAAACGTCGAAGAACGGCAGCGTGGGCATCATCCTGCGTCCGGCCTCGAACTTCTCGGTGACCGCCGACCTGTGGCGCATCGACATCGACAACCGCATCGTCTTCTCGTCGAACATCGCGCCGGAATCGGGTGCGTGCGCGACGGCCGCCGCCTGCCCGATCAAGGCCATCCTCGATCCGCTCAAGGTCGGCCAGGCGCAGTTCTTCACGAACGCGATCGACACCGAAACGAAGGGCCTGGACATCGTCGCCGAGCACACGACCCGCTGGCCGGCCACGACGCTCGTGCTGTCCGCGCAGCTGGACTTCAACCGCACGTCGGTGACGGGCCGCCATTCGGATTCGCCGGTGCTGACGGGCGCCCAGCTGTTCGACGACTCGCAGGTGACCCTGATCGAACGCGGCCAGCCGCGCCAGCACCACGTGCTGGCGGCCGACCTGACGCACGGCCAGTGGAACGGCAACGTACGCGCCAACTGGTACGGCGAAGTGCAGGGCCAGGGCTTCACCGCACCGTTCGTGCAGACCTGGGACGGCAAGTGGATCGTGGACGCCACCGTGCGCTACAACTTCTCGAAGTCGACCAGCCTGACCGTCGGTTCGAACAACATCTTCAACACGTTCCCGACCAAGTGGGACCCGGTCAAGGCGGCGCCGTTCCCGCAGCTGGGCTTCACCTACTGCTGGGAGACCTGCCCGTTCGGCATCAACGGCCGGTCCTGGTCGGCCCGCCTGGACGTGGCTCTGTAAGCGCAGGATGCGGGCGCGCGTCGTCTCCGGACAGGCGCAGCGCCCAGCGGATCGCCTCCGTGTACATGCGCGCCACGTCGGGATCGTCGAAGGCTTCCTTCGCGTGCCCGATCGTGGACGCGAACACCCGTCCCTTGCCGTACTGCTTGATCCAGGCGACGGGGACGTCGCGGTCGGGCGGCAGCTGCTCCGGGATGCGCGTCATGTCCAGCCGCTCGCCGTCCATGCTGAGCAGGACTTCCGCATCGGCGCGCGAGAAATTCCGCACGACGTAGAGCTCGTCCTGCCGGATCCAGCGCGCCGGCAGGAACGACGTCATCGGGCTGTCGCGGTTCTCGGTCCGCAGCGGGAACGGGAACAGCGGCCAGGCGTGATTGTTGAAGGGGTGGGACACGAACGCCCCGCCCACCATGTCCACGTATTCCTTCCAGCCGTGGTTCGCGTCGACGCCGCCGTGGATCGCGACGAGTCCCCCGCCCGCGCGCACGAAGTCGAGCAGCGCGGCCTTCTGGGAAGCGTCCAGCCCCCAATCGCCGGTCGCGCTGACGACGACGACCGCATCGAAGTCGCGCAGGCCCACGGGCTGGAAGCCGGCCGTCATCGGCTGGCCGCCGCGCCCGTTGACGACGGCTGAATTCCGTGCGCATGTCGGTGTCCCACAGATGCGTCGCGCGGCCCCAGTTGTAGACGGCGGCCATCCCGGCCGGGATCGAATCGTGATGCCAGCCGCGCGCCCCGCCCAGTACCAGCACGTGCTTGGGCGAAGGCGAACGCATGCCGGGCGGCACCGGGGACGCCGGCGCCGCGCCCGGCGGCGGGGGCGTGACGGCGATGGGGCCCGCGTTGGCGGGCGGTCCGGCCCAGGTGCCGTGCGATACGGTTTGCGCGGCTGCGCCGCCCATCGTTGCGGCCAGGACGAGCGCGGCCAGCACACCGGCGCGCATCATCAGTACGGCCCGCGGATGAAGTCGCGCACATGGGCGCGGTACACACCCGCGAGTTTCTCGTGCAGGTCCGCGGGCAGCGGCTGCACTGCCGCCGCGTCCACGTTGGCCCGCACCTGCTCCGGGCGGCTCGCGCCGGGAATCACCACCGACACCTGCGGGTGGTCGAGGATCCAGCGCAGCGCCATCTGCGCCATCGTCATCCCGGCCGGCACCAGCGCCGCCACCTGCTCGGTGGCCGCGATGCCGCGCTCCAGTTCCAGTCCGGCGAACGTCTCGCCCACGTTGAACATCGCGCCGTCGCGGTTGAAATTGCGGTGGTCGTCGTCG
Source organism: Massilia orientalis (assembly GCF_030411975.2). Classification (NCBI taxonomy): domain Bacteria; kingdom Pseudomonadati; phylum Pseudomonadota; class Betaproteobacteria; order Burkholderiales; family Oxalobacteraceae; genus Massilia; species Massilia orientalis. Next base: position 150,513 of record NZ_JASNRB020000002.1, read on the forward strand.
CGGAACGTCGTCGCCCGCGTGATCTTCCCGCCCAGCAGGCCGCTCGCGAGCGGCAGGCGCACGATGATGCCGACCTTCTTGTCCGCCGCGCGCGGGAACAGTTCCTCGGCCGGCTTCTGGCGGAAGATGTTGAAGATCACCTGCAGCGACGCGAGGCCGTCCTGTGCCAGGCACATGAGGCCTTCTTCGACCGACTCCACGCTGGCGCCCCAGCGCTTGATCAAGCCCTCCTGTTGCAGCTCGCGCAGCCAGTCGAACACGTGGCCCTGGCGCAACACCTCCGTCGGCACGCAATGCAGCTGCGTGAGGTCCAGCGCGTCCACCCGCAGGCGCTCGAGCGAACGCTGCGTCGCTTCGCGCAGCGACGCGCGCGTGTAGCCGTCCGGGTAAATACCCGCGCGGCCCAGTTTCGTCGCCACGACGATATCCGCATCCTTGCGGCCGGCGAGGAAGCGGCCGATCGAACGCTCGCTGGCGCCGTCGCCGTAGACATCGGCCGTGTCGATGAAGCGCACGCCCGCGTCGATCGCCGTCTGCAAGGTCTGCTGCGCGATGTCGTCGTTCCAGTCGTTGCTCCAGCCGCCGCCCAGCTGCCAGCAGCCCAGGCCGATTTCCGGTATCGTCAGGCCGTCGGGGCCCAGTTGTCGTCGCTGCATCATCTTCCCTCGTTAGTCGTTGTGTGGGTGCGCTACTGTACCCGATCCAGCGGCAGCGCCATCAGGATCTCGTCGTAAAAAACGCCGTCGACCCGCAAGGTGCGCGGCTCGCGGCCATAGGGGACGAACCCGAGCGACTCGTACAGGGCGAGCGCGCGCGGGTTCCGGGCATTCACCGCCAGGTGGATCTGCAGCACGCCCTGCGCCCGCGCATGCGCGCACGCGGCGGCCAGCAGGCGCCGCGCGAGGCCGCCGCGCCGATGCGCCGGTTGCACGTAGACACCCCACAGCATCGCCCTGTGCGCCACCTGCGCCAGCGGTTCGCGCCGCACGCCGGCGATCGCGACGAGTTCGTCGCCCGAAAACGCGCCGAACACGGCCTGGAATACCGTCGGCGCGATGCGCGCGCGGACCTCGGCCGGCGTGCGTCCCGCCTCTTCGTCGCGGGTGGGCCAGATCGCGAGCGGCGACTCGACGGTCGCCTGGACGCGCAATTGCTGGAACGCGGCCCAGTCGTCTTCCTGCAGCAGCCGGATCTGTTCAGTCATAGCGGCACCGGCGGTTCGACATCGGCGGGACGGCGGCGCGCGGCCAGGCTCGCGCTGGTCGCGGCGCCGATCGACGACGCGACGATGAGCCCGATCGCGAGCCACTGCGACACGTCGAGGTGCTCGCCCAACAGCACGAGGCCCATCAGCGCGCCGATGGCCGGCTCCGCGCTGAGCAGGGTGCTGAACGTGTTGGCCGGCAGGCGGCGCAGCGCGACCATCTCGAGCGAATAGGGGATCGCGCTGGACAGCACGGCCACGGCCAAGCCGAGCAGCAGCACGGACGGTTCCAGCAGCGCCGCGCCCGCGTGCGCGATGCCGACCGGCGCGGCGATCAGTGCGCCGAGCACCGTGCCCCAGCTCGACGCGGCCGCGCCGTAGGCGGCGCTGGCGCGCTTGCCCGCCAGGATGTACACGGCCCAGCAGGCACCCGCGACGAGCGCGAACGCGATGCCGCGCCAGTCCACCGCCGGCGCATCGCCGCCCAGCGGCAGCAGCAGCGCGAGGCCCACGCACGCGAGCGCGATCCAGGCGAAGTCCAGGCGCCGGCGCGACGTCGCCACGGCCACGACGAGCGGCCCCGTGAACTCGACGGCGATCGCGATCCCCAGCGGTACATACGCCAGCGCCGAATAAAAGCTCAGGTTCATGGCGCCCAGCGACAGGCCGTATTGCAGCAGCGCGCGTCCATCACCCCGCACGCCGATGCGCCACGGCCGGAACACGATCGCGAGGATCACGGCGGCGAAGGTCAGCCGCATCGCGGTGGCGCCGGCCGCGCCGACGACGGGGAACAGGTGCTTGGCGAGCGAGGCGCCCGTCGTCAGCGAGACGAGGGACAACAGCAGGGCTGCGTAGGGAACAACGGACGGACGCGTGGAAGAGGACATCGAAAGCGGCGTGTAGCGAAACCTGCAACGATATCATCAAACCGGCCCCCTCCGCCGGCGCTACGATGGGACTGGCCCGGTAACGCTCTTTTTCCGGATCATGAACATCTGTAACAGCCTGTAAAACAACAGGCACGCGCCAACGGATTCTTTATAGTTGGCAGGTGAGGAGAACCGCCATGATCAAGCTCGCTATTATCGTTTCCTGCGCCGCCGCCCTGACCGGTTGCGCCACGTATTACCCGGCGCCGGCCAACTACGGCACGCGCGCCTATTCGCAACCCGATGCCAACGGCTGGCAGGTCGTGTCCGTGACGCCGGTGGCGCCGGGGACCGGTGCGGCCGCGGCGGCATCGGGCGACGCCGGCCGCGTGACCTATTCCCCGGCCCCGGCGACCGTCGTGACCCAGCCGGTGTACGTCGCGCCGCCGGTCTACGCGCCCGCGCCGATCTACGCGCCGGCCCCGTTGTATGCCGACCCGCTGTGGTATCCGCCGATCTCGATCGGCCTCGGCTTCAGCTGGAACCACTGGAGCGGCGGCCATCGCGGCGGCTGGGGCCATCGCGGCGGGTGGCGTCACCGCTGACGCCCGCTCCACCGACAAGGCTGCGCTTCGGCGCAGCTTTTTTTTCGCGGGTACCCCTGCTGCCTGACGCTTTCCTTACGCATTTGCATGAATGACGCATGTTGCATCGCGTCACATCAATCGATTGCTGTTGTCTGATTGCCATTCTACAATCGCCTCACGATGGGCCCGGCACTGGTCCGCGGTGCCCGGCGTAAAACGAGAATACGACTACGGAGACGACAATGAATTTCAAGGTAAAGGCATTGGTTGCAGGGGTAGTGTTGGGTTTTTCGATGTCGGGCATGGCGGCGGAGCCGGTCAAGATCGGCGTGTCCGGTCCGTTCACGGGCGGGTCGGCGCCGATGGGCGTGTCGATGCGCGATGGCGTCCGTCTCGCCGCCGCTGAAATCAATGCCAAGGGCGGTGTGCTGGGCCGCAAGATCGAACTGGTCGAACGCGACGACGAAGCGAAGAACGAACGCGGCGTGCAGGTCGCGCAGGAACTCATCAACAAGGAGCGCGTCGCCGCCACCGTCGGCTACATCAACACGGGCGTCGCCCTCGCCTCGCAGCGCTTCTACCAGCAGGCGAAGATCCCCGTGATGAACAACGTGGCCACCGGCTCCATCGTCACCAAGCAGTTCGCGAACCAGCCGCAAAACTTCATCTTCCGCAACTCCGCGAACGACACCATCCAGTCCGCGATGATCGTCGAGGAAGCGATCACGCGCCGCGGCTTCAAGAAGCCGGCGATCCTCGCCGACTCCACCAACTACGGCCAGCTGGGCCGCGAAGACCTCGAGAAGGTGCTCGACAAGAAAGGCGTGAAGCCGGTCGTCGTCGAGAAATACAACATCGGCGACGTCGACATGACGGCGCAGCTGCTGCGCGCCAAGCAGGCCGGCGCCGACGTCGTCCTCACCTACGGCATCGGCCCCGAGCTGGCGCAGATCGCCAACGGCATGCAGAAGCTGGGCTGGAAAGTGCCGATCGTCGGCAGCTGGACGCTCGCGATGGCCAACTTCATCGACAACGCTGGCAAGAACGGCGACGGCACCCGCATGCCGCAGACCTTCATCCAGAACCCGGACACGCCGAAGCGCAAGGCGTTCATCGACGCCTACATCAAGGCCTACAACCCGCCGGGCGGCCGCATGCCGTCGGCCGTGTCGGCCGCGCAGGGCTACGATTCCGTGTACCTGCTCGCCGCCGCCATCCAGCAGGCCGGCAGCACCGAGGGTCCGAAGATCGCCGCCGCGCTGGAAGACCTCAAGACGCCGGTCGAAGGCGTCGTCACCACCTACAACAAACCGTACTCGCATACGGACCATGAGGCCATCAACTTCGAGAACACCAAGTTCGGTGAAGTGAAGGATGGGCGAGTGGTGCAGGCCAAGTAACGTAATCCGTCGTTCCCGCGGAAGCGGGAACCCATACTGACGAACCGGATTCCGTATCCCGGACATCCCGCAGTTCGAACGAGGCCCGGCTTCGGCCCTTCAGCATGGGTTCCCGCCTGCGCGGGAACGACGAGCTCTATCCACGTGCCGCCCCTGGAGGAACCATGGAGATCCTGCTCCAACTCGTCGTGTCCGGCATCGCGCTCGGCATGATCTATGCCGTGATCGCGTTCGGCTACCAGCTCACGTTCGCCACGTCCGGCACCCTCAACTTCGGCCAGGGCGAGGCGCTGATGCTCGGCGCGCTCGTCGGCCTGTCGCTCGTCGGCACCATCCACGGCGGACCTTATCTCGGCTACTGGCTGATGATTCCCATCGTCGTCCTGTTCGGCGCGCTGCAGGGCGTGTTCGTCGAATGGATCGCCGTGCGGCCCGCGATCCGCATCAAGTCGGAGTTCGGCTGGATCATGTCGACCATCGCCCTCGCCATCATCTTCAAGAACGTGGCCGAGAACATCTGGGGCAAGGACGTGCTGCCCTTCCCGTCGCCGCTGTCGTCCGAACCGTTCACCGTGCTCGGCGCGAACGTGCAGCCGATGCAGGTGGCCGTGATCGTCGGCGCGCTCGCCATCATGTTCGCCGTCGAGATCTTCAACCGCAAGTCCATCTACGGCAAGGCCGTCGTCGCCACCGCGAACGACCGCGACGCGGCGGGCCTCATGGGCATCAACACCGGCATGGTCATCACGTTCTCGTACGCGCTGTCGTCCGCGACGGCCGCCTTCGCGGGCGCCCTCGTCGCACCGCTCACGCTCACGAGCGCCACGATGGGCGCGTCGCTGGGCCTGAAGGCGTTCGCCGTCGCGATCATCGGCGGGCTGACGTCGGGCATGGGCGCCATCGTCGGCGGCATCATCCTCGGCATCGCGGAGACGGCGACCGGCTTCTACCTGTCGACCGGCTACAAGGAAGTGCCGGGCCTCGTCCTGCTGCTGCTCGTGCTGGCCGTGAAGCCGTCCGGCCTGTTCGGCAAGGCCGCCATCAAGAAGGTATGACGATGAACAAGCTGACCTGGAGCGGCGCGATCGCGGGCATCGCGCTGCTGGCCGCCTTTCCCGTGCTGGTCGGGAACCCGTACTACATCCACCTCGTCGAAACGATCCTGATCTACGCGATCCTGCTGTTCGGCCTCGACATCGTCGTCGGCTACACGGGCCAGGTGTCGCTGGGCCACGCCGGCCTGTTCGGCGTGGGTTCGTACGTGACGGGCGTGCTCGTGATGAAGCTGGGCGCCGCATGGTGGCTCACGCTCCCCGCCAGCATCGCCGGTGCGGCGCTGTTCGGCGCGATCCTCGCCCTGCCCGCCCTGCGGGTGACGGGGCCGTATCTCGCGATGGTCACGCTGGCCTTCGGCACCATCGTGCAAATCCTCATCAACGAGATGACCTTCCTCACCGAGGGCCCGATGGGCATCATGCTGACGAAGCCCACCGTGGCCGGGCACGAGCTGTCGGAAGTCGAGTACTACTACGCCGTGGCCGCGCTGATGATCGTGTCGCTGCTGCTCGTGCACCGCCTGCTCAAATCGCACATCGGCCGCGCGTTCGAGGCGCTGCGCGACAGTCCCATCGCGTCGGACTGCATGGGCGTCTCCGTGTACCGTTATAAAGTCTATGCGTTCGTGATCAGCGCCGGCTTCGCGGGCCTGGCCGGCAGCCTGTATGCCTATTCCGAACAATACATCTCGCCCAACACGTACAACTTCGAGCTGACGATCCTGTTCCTGCTCGCCGTGATCATGGGCGGCCGCAAGACCCGCAGCGGCGCGCTGATCGGCGCCGTGATCGTCGTGATGCTGCCGAGCCTCCTGTCCGACATCGACCTGTTCCGCCGCATCGCCATCGGCGCCGCGATCCTCGCCGTCGTCGGCGCGGGGCTGCTGCTGGCGCGCCGCAAGACGACCGCGCGCCGCGTCGCCATCCCCGTCGTGGCGACGCTGGCGCTGGCCGTGGTCTCCTACAAGCTGGAAAGCATGGTCGACTGGCGCCTGACGATCTTCGGCCTCATGACGCTGTTCGTCGTCTACTACCTGCAGGAGGGCATCGTGGGCTTCCTGCGCGACCTGCTCGGGCGCGGCCGCACGCATGCGCGCGCGCTGGCGGACCACGGCGGCGATCCGTTCGCCGGCGTGCCGCAGGCGGAAGCCACCGGCGGCGATCTGCTGAAAGTCGAGCAGGTGCTGATGCAGTTCGGCGGCCTGAAGGCGCTGAACCAGGTGGACCTGGCCGTCGCGCGCGGCACCGTGCACGGCCTGATCGGGCCGAACGGGTCGGGCAAGAGCACGATGATGAACGTCCTCACCGGCATTTATAAACCGACGGCCGGCCGGGTCGTCTTCGCCGGCAGCGGCATCACGGGCCGCACGCCGGCGCAGATCGCGCTGGGCGGCATCGCGCGGACGTTCCAGAACGTGCAGCTGTTCGGCGAGATGACGGCGACGGAAAACATCCTCGTCGGCCTGCACCACAGCTTCCGCTCGAACGTGTTCGACGCCATGCTGCACACGCCGCGCCGCTTGCGCGAGGAACTGGCCGCGCGCGCGCGGGCGGCCGCGATACTGAGTTTCGTCGGCCTCGCCGACCTCGCCGACGAAGAAGCGCGCAACCTCCCCTACGGCAAGCAGCGCCTGCTGGAGATCGGCCGCGCGCTGGCGCTGGACCCGCGCCTGCTGCTGCTGGACGAACCGGCCGCGGGCCTGACGGCGCCGGACATCCGCGAGCTGATGGCCATCATCCGCAAGATCCGCGACCACGGCATCACCATCGTCCTCATCGAACACCACATGGACGTCGTGATGTCGATCTCGGACACCGTCACCGTGCTGGATTTCGGCCAGAAGATCGCCGAGGGCACGCCGGCGCGCGTCCAGTCCGACCCGCGCGTGATCGAAGCCTACCTGGGCGGCGCCGGCGAACCCGCCGCCTCCGCCGCCGTCTGAGGAGACCGCATGCTCACCATCGACAACCTGCACGCGGCCTATGGCAAGGTCGAAGTGCTGCACGGGATCTCGCTGGAAGTCCCGAAAGGCAAACTCGTCACGCTGATCGGTTCCAACGGGGCCGGCAAGACGACGACCATGCGCGCCATCTCCGGCATGATCAAGCCGCGCGGCGGCAAGGTAATGCTCGCCGGCCGCGACATCACCGGCATGGAATCGCACCGCATCGCGCGCGCGGGCCTCGCCCATTCGCCGGAGGGGCGGCGCGTGTTCGCGACGATGACCGTCACGGACAACCTGCTGCTGGGCGCCTTCCCGCGCTTCACCCGCTCGCGGCCGAAGGGCGACGTGCAGCACGACCTGGAGCGCGCACTGGAACTGTTCCCGCGCCTGAAGGAACGCCGCGCGCAGCTGGCCGGCACCCTGTCCGGCGGCGAGCAGCAGATGCTGGCGATGGCGCGCGCCGTCATGCTGAATCCGGACGTCGTGCTGCTGGACGAACCGTCGATGGGCCTCGCGCCGATCCTCGTCGACGAAGTCTTCCGCATCATCGCGCGGCTGAAGACGGAAGGCGTTACCATGCTGCTCGTCGAGCAGTTCGCCCAGGCCGCGCTGAACGTGGCCGATTACGGCTATGTGCTGGAAAACGGCAGCATCGCCGTGCACGGCCCCGCCGCGAGCCTGAAGAACGATCCGAAGGTGGTCGCGGCCTACCTGGGCGGCGCCCACTGACGGATCGCATCCGCCAGCGCATCGAGGTCCTCGGGCCCGCTGTACAGGTGCGGCGTCACGCGCACGATCTCGGTGCCGCCGAATTTGCGCGTGACGGTGAAGATGCGGTGTTCATCCATCAGCCGCCGCGCGACCTCCGCGGCCGGCACACCGTCGATGCCGAACGCGCCCAGCGCGCAGTGCAGGTTCGGATCGCGCGGCGTGTAGATCCGCACGCCGGGCAGGTCGCGCACCTGGTCCATCCAGCGCCGCGCGAGCCAGCGCAGGCGCGCTTCCTTGTTGCGCGCGCCGATCGCCGCGTGGAACGCCAGCGCGTCCTCGATGGCCATGATCGGCGCCGGCGGCACGGTGCCGAACGCGCCCAGCTTGTCGATGTCGGTGCGGCCGAACGTCACGTCGCCGTACAGCGGCGCGATGTCGGCGATGCGTTCGCGTGCGATGTACAGCAGGCCCGTGCCCAGCGGCGCGCCGACCCATTTGTGCAGGTTGAACGCCGCGAACTGCGTGCCCAGTTGCGGGATCCTGTAGTCCAGTTGCGCGAGCGCGTGAGCGCCGTCGACGATGGGATCGACGCCGCGCTCGCGCGCCAGCGCGGCCAGGCGCGCCACCGGCATGATGCGGCCGGTACGGTGCACGATGTGCGTGATCAGCAGCACGCGGGTGCGCGGCGTGATCGCGTCCGCGTACAGCGCCGCGATCGCGTCCTCGTCTTCCAGGTCGTGGGGCACGTCCACCTCGATGACGGCCAGGCCCTTGCGCGCCGCGACCATGCGGACGATGTCGTGACTGAAGTCGTAGTCGTGGCGCGCCATCAGGATCGCGTCACCGGGTTCGAACGGATAACCCTGGAACACGATATTCAACGACTCGACGGCGCTGCGGGTGATCAGGAGCTCATCGGGCGCGACGCCGGTGAAGCCGGCGAGCAGCGCCTTCACGTGCGCGAGGCGCGCGGGCCAGCGCTTGCGCAGGAAGAACGCGTTCTCGACGTCGACCTCGTCCTGGTAACGCTTGAGCGCCGCGCGCACGGGATCGGCCGGCATGCCGAAGTAGCCGTTCTCCAGGTTGATGAAGTCGGGCGAGCGCGTGTATTGCGCGCGGACGGTGGACCAGAACGATTCGTCGTCGGGAAGGATGGCGGTCAAGACGGGCTCCTGTCGGGCGTTGTGCAACCGCCATCATAGCCCGCCCCGGTCAATGCTGCAGGCGTCCCCCCAGCGCCAGCGCCGCCGCGAGATTGCGCGCCGCGCGGCGCAGGTTGTCCGCGCCCGCAGCCAGCGCCTCGGCGACGGAACACGGCCGCGCGACCGCCGCGACCACGACCTCGATGCCGTGCGCGTGCACGGCGTCCGCATCGACCGCGAGGCCGCCGCCGATGGCGACGACGGGCTTGCCGTGGCGGCGCGCGACGTTCGCCACGCCCATCGGCGTCTTGCCGTGCACGGTCTGGCCGTCGATGCGGCCCTCTCCCGTCACGACGAGGTCCGCGTCGCGCACGGCCGCATCGAGCCCGACGGCATCAAGCACGATCTCGACGCCGGGTTTCAGCTGCCCTTCCAGGAACACCACCATCGCGGCCGCGATGCCGCCGCCGGCGCCCGCGCCAGGGGTTTGCGCGATGTCCTCGTCAAGGTCGCGCCGGATGACCTCCGCATAATGCGCGAGCGCGGCGTCGAGCTGGGCGACCATCGCCGGCGTCGCGCCCTTCTGCGGGCCGAACACGGCGGACGCGCCGCGCGGGCCGACGAGCGGGTTGTCGACGTCGCACGCGATCCGGAATTCGGCCTCGCGCACGCGCGGGTCGAGCCCGGAGGCGTCGATGCGGTCGAGGCGCGCCAGTTCCGCGCCGCCCGGGCCGAGGTCCCTGCCGTCCGCATCGAGCAGGCGCACGCCCAGCGCCTGCAGCATGCCGGCGCCGCCGTCGTTGGTCGCGCTGCCGCCCACGCCCAGCACGAACCTGCGCGCGCCGGCATCGAGCGCGGCGCGGATCAGTTCACCCGTGCCGCGGCTCGTGGCCGTGCGCGGATCGCGCAGGTCGGGCGGCACCCCTTCCAGGCCGCTGGCCGCCGCCATCTCGATCACGGCGGTGCCGCCGGCCTCGCCGTAGAACGCGTCCACCGCCTGGCCCAGCGGGCCTGTCACGCGCACGTCCACGCGCCGGCCGCCGGTCGCGTCGATCATGGCCTGTACCGTGCCCTCGCCGCCGTCGGCCACGGGCACCTTCACGTAGGTCGCGTCGGGCCAGATCTCGCGCATGCCGGCCTCGATGGCGTCGGCCACCTGCAGCGCCGTCAGGCTTTCCTTGAACGAATCGGGGGCGATGACGATCTTCATGGGTTGTCCTTGATCTCGATGCCCGCAAGGATATACGAGCCCGGACTTCAGCGGGAATATATTGCTTTATCGACAAAAAGTCGTTCATAATCCTGCGTCCCGACCCAGGAGACACCATGCTGCGCTTCGACGACGTGAGCAAATCATATGGATCCCGGCCCGTCCTGCAACGGCGGACCGGACGCTTCGCGCCGGGCGCCTACGCATTACGGGGGCCGAACGGCATCGGCAAATCGACCTTGCTGCGGGTGCTGGCCGGCGTCGACGAGGCCGACGGCGGCGACATCGTCATCGACGGCCACTCCCTGCGCGCGCAACCGGCCTCCGCGAAAGCCCGCCTGGCCTACGCGCCGGACGAGTGCCCCGTGTACCCGTTCGTGACGGGCCGCGAACTGCTGGCGTTCGTGGCCTGGGCCAAAGGCTGCGCGATCCCGGACAAGGTCACCCGCATCGTCGAACGCTTCGGCCTCGCGCGCCATCTCGACACGCGCTGCGGCGCCATGTCGCTGGGCACGCAAAAGAAGCTGATGCTGGCGGCGGCGTGGATCGGCGAACCCGCCGTGCTGCTGCTCGACGAACCGTCGAACGGCCTCGATGCGGACGCGCGCGCCGTACTCGCCGACCTGCTGGCGGCGCAACGGGACACGTCCGTCGTCTTCATGTCCACGCACGACAAGGCATTCGCGGATGCGATCGGCGCGGCAGAGATAGAATTCGAAACACTCACAGACCGTTAATCGGGGAGGTGCGATGACACAGCCTGCTTCACTCGTCGTGGTGGCCGCCGCGCTGGCGTCGCCGCCGGCGCATGGCCGGCAGCAGGACCCGGTGTATGTCGTGCAATGAACCGGCAGGCCGACATGGACACGCAACTTTTCTTCATCTGCTTCCTGACGTTCGTGATCCACCTGATCGGGACCCTGGCGTATTCGGTGCGGATCGCCGGCGTACGGACCGGGCGGATCGCCGTGTCGCTGGCCCTGTTCGGCATTCTCATGCTCGTGTCGCGGACGTCGAATTCGTTCCTGGGCCCGTTCCTGGCGAAGCGCGTCGAGACCCACCTCGACGCCCTGGCCGGCGGCGCGCTGCTCGCCGATTTTCGCTGGCTGCTCGTGTCCGCAAGTCTTGCGACGGTGTCGGGCGCCCTGCTGATTCCGACGTTCCAGCGTGTATTCTGCCGCGCGGTCCTGCATTTCCAGGCACATCGCTCGATCCCGAAGCTGATCCTCCATGGTTTCTTCAAGGGTGGCCTGTCGTACGTCCGGGACGTCGCCCGCATGCCCGCCGCGCGCAACATGACCGGATTCCGGTCGGGACATGGCGTGTCGGGCCGGATCACGCTGCTGAACGTCGGCGCCACCGCGCTCTGGACCGTCGGCGTGTTCGCGGCCCTGTACGCCGGCGTGCTCGACCCGTCGGTCCGCGTCACCTCCAGCACGCTCTCCTCGATCATCAACGGCGGCGCGACCATCATGATGGCCGTGTTCATCGACCCGCACATGTCGGGGATGACGGACGATGTCGTCGAAGGCAACGTCACGGAAAGCCAGTTCAGGAAGGCCGTCGTCTGGCTGGTCGGCAGCCGGCTGGCCGGCACCGTCGCCGCGCAGGCGTTGCTGGTACCGGCGTCGCTGCTGATCGCGTCCGTGGCCCGGGTCATATGACCGGGCACGTGCTGTTTCGACGCGCAACCCACGCCGACATCCCCGCCATGTCGCGCATCCGGCTGGCCGTCACCGAGAACGCCTTGCGCGACCCCACACGGATCACGGTCGCGATGTACGAGGATTATCTGGAACGGTCGGGCCGCGGCTGGGTAGCCGAAGCCGATGGCGGCATCGTCGGGTTCAGCTACGCCGACAACGTGAACGCGTCGATCTGGGCGCTCTTCATCCAGCCGGGCCAGGAAGGCCGGGGACTCGGCAAGGCGCTGCTCGAGCGGGCGGCGAACTGGCTGTTCGCGCAAGGCCACGCGCAGATCCGGCTGACGACCGGCGCCGGCACCCGCGCCGACCGCTTCTATGCCGCCCAGGGCTGGCGCCGCGCGCCCGTCGGCGCCACCGAGATCGCGTACACGCTGGCGCGCCCGGTGGTATCCTTGGCGCCATGACTACCGATTCCGATATTGAACTGTCCGGCCCATTCCAGGCCAGGGACGCCAATGGCCGTAACCTCGACGTCAAGTCGATCCGCATTTTCGACGAGGGCTACGGGATCATCGACGTGTACGTGAAATTCAAGGACCGTCTCGACCCCGGCGCCTACAAGGACTCCGTCCTCGTGCGCGCCATCATCGACCGGCTGCGCGCCGTCGGGTACAAGGGGCCGGACTTCGGCCACAGCGATCCCGGCCTGCAGGAGAGCCGTCTCATCGTGCTCGAGGCGCCCGAGGAATTCGCGCCGTTCGCGAAAAGCAAGGGGTGGAAGAACCTGGCCGAGGATTTCGACGAGTAACGCGTCATGCCGCGCCGGTCTGGTCCCCGGCAAAATCAGATTGTTTCGTGATACACGCGCTGGCCGCCTTGCGGTTGGCGTGCTCCGCCCTAGACTGGGATGACCACACCGGCGGCCGACATCGTGCCGTTGCGACGCGATGCCTGACCGAAGTCTCCATGTACTTCGTGAAGGAACGATCATGCGTCCCCTGTCCCTGATGCTCATCCCCGTCCTGCTCGTGTCCGCGTCCGGCACGCAGGCGCAAACCCTGGCGCCGGACGACCCGGTCGCCGTCGTCCAGGTCAAACCCATGGACGGGCCCTACCGCCTGCGCAACGAGCAAGCCCGGCAGATCGCGGGCACGTACGAGATGTCGAACGGCTGGTCCGTCGACGTGCGTCCCGACATGCGCCACGTGGACGTCCTCATCGACCGGAACAGGCCGCTGCGGCTCCTTACCATATCGCCCCGGAAGTTCGTGTCCGGCGACGGTAACGTGACCATGGAATTCAGCCGCGGCAACGACGAGAACGACATGACGCTGCGCTACGTGCCGGGCGTCGGCATGGCCGAGGTCGTGCTCACCTCGGTGCCGATCGCGCAGCGCTAGCCGCCGCCGCCCGCCCCGAACAGATCGTGCGCATCGAGGATCGCGTACGTGATCCCGGGATGGCGTTCCAGCACCCTGCGCACGGCCGCGGGCACGGACTGGCGCACCTTCTTGCACAGGCCCGGACGGTCTTCCAGCACGATGAGGATGCCGCGCAAGGTGCGCACCTCGTTCGGACCGGGCGCGATCTTCAGTTCGACGCCGAGGTTGGCGCGGATGCGCTCCTGCAGACGTTTCAGGTCATCGTAGCTGGCGACGGCGTCGATGCGCTCGAGCAGTTTTTGCTCTTCCGTGCGGGTGAGGCGCAACGGGCGCAGGTCCGCGTCCGGATCGGCGAGCAGGATCTCGCGCTCGCAGACGCAGGCGCCGGGGGGACATTCGGTGCGGATGGGTATCGATACTTGTTGCAACATGGGGTCACGCTGTCAACGGATGGCTCGTCCGGGCAAGTAGTGTATCTCATTTAATACGCCCGCCATGCGCCGCCAGTGCGAGCCCTTCCAGAATACGCCGTGGCAGCGGTCGCACGTGCTGAACTCGTCCTGCGTGGCGGCCACGCGCGGCGGCAGCCGATCCCTCACCTCCGCCTTCGCGATGGGCCGCAGCGGCGCATTGCACGACAGGCACAGTGTGAACGGGCGCATGCGCTCGGCCAGGCCGAAGCGCTCGGCCACTTCGCGCAGCTGCGCTTCCGCCTTCAGCGCCCGCACGTAGCAGCCGTACGCGATGCCGCGGCGCTTGAGCAGTTCGCGGTCGCGCGTCAGCACGGCGCGGCCGTCATCGAGCGCGATCGCTTCGACTTCGGCGTCGTTCAGCGTATTGCGGTAGATGGTGTCGAACCCCGCCATTCTCAACAGCCGCGCGAGACCGCCGAGATGCGCATCGGCGACAAAGCGCACGCGGCCCGGCGGACGCTGGTCCAGCCGCGCCACGTCGGCCACATCGAAGGTCGTGAAGCGCGGGTAGACGGCGATGCGGTCGCCCTCTTCCAGGATGTCGTCCAGGCCCCGCGGCTCGCCGTTCAGGAGCACCAGTTCCACCTCGGTGTGCGGCACGCCGAGCGCCTCGATCATGTGCTTGGTCGTGGCGGCGCGCGCGCACGGCGCCGCGAAGGAGCGGCCGCGCCGCTCACGCGCGAGGAAGTCGTTCAGTTCGCCGTAGAAGCGGAACGTCGCGCTGACCATGATTCGTCCACGCCGCGCAGCACGTCCAGTGCGTTCGGCACCGAATGGCCCTCGGCCGTGTTATCGAAGATGCACCAGAGGTCCGCGCCGGGCTGCTCCATCGCGACGATCCGCTGCTCGACCTCGCGCAGGAACTCCGGCGAATAGGACGAGTAGTAGATGTGCGGCGTGCCGTGCAGGCGGATGTAGGTCGACGCCGTCGTCGGCGCGTGCGGTCCGGGCTGGCCGGCGGGCGGATCGGCCATCACGCGCGTGACGCCGTGCTCGCGCAGCAGCGCGGTCGCCGTGTCGCCGAACCACGTCGGATGGCGCCCTTCCAGCGCCAGCATGCAGGGAAAGCGTGCGCGCAGGCGCGGCAGGAAACCGGCGACGGTCTCCGCATCGAACACGCCGCTGGGCGGCAGCTGGACGAGCACGCAGCCCAGTTTCGGGCCCAGTTCGCCGGCTTCGCGGACGAAACGGTCGAGCAACGCGTCCGCGTCGCGCAGCTTCGCCTCGTGCGTGATCGCCTTCGGCAGCTTGACGGAGAAACGGAAGGCGTCGGGCACGCTGGCGGCCCAGCGGGCGTACGTCTGCGGCTGGTGCGGCCGGTAGAACGACGAGTTGATCTCGACCGCGGGGAACACGGCCGCGTAGCGCTCGAGGTGGCTGCCTTCGACGGGGAAGTCGGCCGCCACATCCTTGTTGAGGCCCCAGCCGGCGCAGCCGATCAGGGGCCGATTGACTGCCGTGGATTGCAATTCGCTCATCTGGACCCATGTTGGAGGGCATCCGCCCGGCATCCGATTCTATGTCGAACGGCATGATCGACGGCGCACGCGCCACCGGGCCCAGAATATCGATTACCTACAGGAGGAACACCATGGCCGAGTCCCTGCACATCGTCTGTCCGCACTGCGACGCCGTCAACCGCGTCGCGGGCGAGCGCCTGGCCGACCAGCCCGTCTGCGGCAAATGCGCCAAGGCGCTGTTCACCGGCCAGCCCACGGACGTGTCGTCCGCCCGCTTCGACAAGCACGTCGGGCGCAACGATATCCCCGTCCTCGTCGATTTCTGGGCCGCGTGGTGCGGCCCGTGCCGCATGATGGCGCCCGCGTATGCCCAGGCCGCCGGCCGGCTGGAGCCGCACGTGCGGCTGCTGAAGGTCGATACGGAAGCATCGCAGGATCTCGCGGCGCGCTACAACATCCGCAGCATCCCGACGATCGCCTTGCTCCAGGGCGGCCGGGAGATCGCGCGCCAGGCCGGGGCGATGGATGCGAACCGCCTCGTCGCGTGGGTGCAACAGACGGCACGGGCCGCCTGACCGTTGTCGCGCCAAAGTCGCGCACGTCCGTGCGCTTAATTAACGGTATATAATTTAACAAAACCGCAAGTGTGGCATTCATGCCGCACTGCGCTGCACACGTCCGCCGAATTCGGCAGGCTCGGCGTCCAGCTCGAGACGATCCGCTACGCCAACAGCTTCGACGGGAATGGCTCGATCACCGGCAACTGGTATGGCGCATGCAATCGCGATTGCGTCATCATCGGCGCGTACGGCTTCACGAACCGCCTGGCCGCCAGGGGCGACATCGACATCGCGAACGTCAGCTACAAGCTGCCGGGTTCGATCGGTCCGTTCAGCGGCTTCGTGGTCTACAACGACTGGAGCCGCCTCAGGAAATCCGCCGCCGGCTATGCCGACAGTTACCAGAACGTGACGGGCGTGACGTTCTCGTCAGGCGGCTGGGCGATAATCGTCGACGTCGCGAACGCCACGAACGAGCCCTATCTGTCGCCGGGGTTCGGCAACGCGCTCGCCACGGGAGGCGGCGCCAGATCGTCCGGTCATCGTTTCAATGCTAATATCGGTTACTACTTCTGATTAGCAGGGACACCATGGCCCAGGAACTCGTTTACGAACGCGGCCTCGAGGATGCCAAGCAGTTCGCCCGCATCCTGTACGTCGCGCATGCGCTCACGTTTTTCTTTTCGCTCGGCACGCTGTCGATCCTCGTGCTGATCGTAAATTACATGCGCCGGCCCGATACGGCCGGGACGATGGTGTACAGCCACCACACGTGGATGATCCGGTCGTTCTGGTTCTACCTGGTCTGGATGGTGGTCGCGGTGGTGCTTGCCATCACGATCATCGGGATTCCGATCGCGTGGCTCGTCGGCGCGGGTGCGTGGGTGTGGATGGCGTACCGGATCATCCGCGGCTTCCTCGACCTGAACAACAACCGCGCGATGCCGGTGTGATCAGAGCCGGCCGAGCGCCTGCTCGATGTCCGCGATGAGATCGTCGGTCCCTTCGAGGCCGATGTTGAAGCGCACGAGCGGGCCCGTGTCGGGCCAGTCGCGCCGCATCCCCTGCATCCGGTACGGCACCGCGAGACTGTGCGTCCCGCCCCAGCTGTACCCGATGCCGAACAGTGCCAGCGCGTCGACGAAGCGGTCGACCTGCTCGCCCGAAAAACGCGCGTCGAAGACCACGGAGAACAGGCCGCCCGCGCCCGTGAAATCGCGCTGCCACACGTCGTGGCCGGGGCAATCCTCGAATGCCGGGTGCAGCACCTTCGCGATTTCGGGACGGCCTTTCAGCCACGCCGCCACCTTGCGCGCGGACGCATCGTGCGCGTCGAAGCGCAGCTTCATCGTTTCCAGCCCGCGCAGCACGAGCCAGGCATCGTCGCCGCCCACGCCCATGCCGAGGCGCATGTGCGACGTCGCGATGCGGTCGTTGATGGCCGTGTCGCGCGTGATCACGGCGCCCATCAGCACGTCCGAGCCGCCCGACTGGTATTTCGTCAGCGCCTGCATCACGATGTCGGCGCCGACGTCGAAGCCGCGCAGCGCGAGGCCCGCGGCCCAGGTGTTGTCCAGCGCGACCAGGATGCCCTTGTCGTGCGCCGCCGCGCAGATCGCGCGCAGGTCCGGCACTTCCATCGACACGGAGCCCGGCGCCTCGGTCCAGATCAGTGTCGTGTTCGGCTGGATCAGGTCCGCGATGCCCGCACCCACGAGCGGATCGTAGAAGCGTGCGGAGACGCCGAAGTCGTTCGCGAGCCAGCGTCCCAGCTCGCGCGTGGGGTTGTAGACGTTATCGGGCAGCAGGACGTCGTCGCCCGACTTCAGCAGCGCCAGCAGGATCATCGAGATGGCGGCGAGCCCGGACGGCGCCAGCAGACAACGCGTGCCGCCTTCGATGGCGGCCAGGCGCGCTTCCAGCGTGAACGTCGTGGGCGTGCCGTGCAGGCCGTAGGTATAGGCCTGCTTGCTGCGCCAGTCGCCCGAGCGCAGGCTGGCC
Source organism: Massilia orientalis (assembly GCF_030411975.2). Taxonomy (NCBI): domain Bacteria; kingdom Pseudomonadati; phylum Pseudomonadota; class Betaproteobacteria; order Burkholderiales; family Oxalobacteraceae; genus Massilia; species Massilia orientalis. The sequence continues at coordinate 168,162 of NZ_JASNRB020000002.1, forward strand.
ACGTCCTTGAACAGGACCGTGGACGCGTGGTGGATCGGCGTCGGGTATGCGGCGAAGCCGGCCGGCGGGCGGTAGTCGCTGTGGGTGAGCGTGGTCTCGATCGACTTCTTCGTCACGTCGGATACTCCATGGATATGCCGACGTAAAGGTATGGCGGTTAGGCGACCGTCGCCCACAGGTCGTGCGCATCCGCCTTCGTCACGACCACGTCGATGAATTCGCCCACGGCCGGCTTGGCCTTGCCCGGCGTGAGGGCGCGCTTGATGTGGACGACGCCGTCGATTTCCGGCGCATCCGCAGCCGAGCGGCCGACCGCTTCGCGCGGGCCCGCTTCGTCGACGAGCACGCGGATCGTCTTGCCGACCTTCGCCTGCAGGCGCTGCGCCGAGATTTCTTCCTGCAGCAGCATCACGCGGGCGCGGCGCTCTTCCTTGACCTCGTCCGGCACCGGATTCGCGATCTCGTTCGCCGTCGCGCCTTCGACCGGCGAGTAGGCGAAGCAGCCCAGGCGGTCGATCTGCGCTTCCTTGAGGAAGTCCAGCAGGTATTCGAATTCCGCGTCCGTCTCGCCCGGGAAGCCGGCGATGAACGTCGAGCGGATCGTGAGGTCCGGGTTCATCTTGCGCCATGCCTGGATGCGATCGAGGTTCTTCTCGCCGCTGGCCGGGCGCTTCATGCGCTTCAGGACGTCCGGATGCGCGTGCTGCAGCGGGATGTCCAGGTAGGGCAGGACGTGCTCGCCCATGAACGGGATCACCTGGTCCACGTGCGGGTACGGGTACACATAGTGCATGCGCACCCACGCGCCGTACTGTTTCGCCAACTGGCCCAGCGCTTCCATCAGCTGCGTCATGTGCGTCTTGACGGGGCGGCCGTTCCAGAAGCCGGTGCGGAACTTGACGTCCACGCCGTACGCGCTCGTGTCCTGCGAGATCACGAGCAGTTCCTTGACGCCCGCCTTGAACAGGTTCTCCGCTTCCTGCAGCACGTCGTGGATGGGACGCGACACGAGGTCGCCGCGCATCGACGGGATGATGCAGAAGCTGCAGCGGTGGTTGCAGCCTTCGGAAATCTTCAGGTAGGCATAGTGCTTGGGCGTGAGCTTGACGCCGTGGTCCGGCACGAGGTCGATGAACGGGTCGTGCGGCTTGGGCAGGTGGATATGGACGGACTCCATCACTTCGGCCACGGCGTGCGGACCGGTCACCGCGAGCACCTTCGGGTGCACCTTGGTGATGATGTCGCTGCCCGATGCATCCTTCTTGGCGCCGAGGCAGCCCGTGACGATCACTTTGCCGTTTTCGGCCAGCGCCTCGCCGATCGCATCCAGCGATTCCTGCACGGCCGCGTCGATGAAGCCGCAGGTGTTGACGATCACGAGGTCCGCGCCGGCATACGACTTGGCGGTCTCGTAACCCTCCGCGCGCAGCTGCGTGAGGATCTGTTCGGAGTCGACGAGCGCCTTCGGGCAGCCGAGCGAGACGAAACCGACCTTCGGCGGCACGGCATTGCCGGCGGCGTCGGAGGTGGCGGGAAGAGGGTTACGGCGGAGTTCTTGCATTGTCGGATTGCGGCAAACGTTCAGGGCAATCCGCGATTGTACAGGAAGCGGGGGCGGAGGGAAATCGATGGCCTTGGAACGTCGCCCCTGCGAAGGCAGGGGCCCAGTTTCAGCGCCGCGGGAGCGCTTGGGAATCTGGATTCCCGCCTACGCGGAAAGTCATTTCCGGCAATGCCGGGAAGTCACTTCCGGCAATGCCGGGAATGACGAATTTGAGTGCGCCGGACTTTATGCACTCATTTCTTCTCCGGCGGCACCCCGAACGGGAACGCGCCGAACATCGCCTTGCTCTGGCTCTGCATCTGCTCCTGCATCTGCAGGAACAGGTTCTTGCTCTGGTCGATGTAGTTGTTCATCATGCCCTGCATCATCGGGCCCTGGATGTTCATGAACTGGGTCCACATCTCGGTGCTGAACGGCTTGCCTTCCATCGCGCCCGTGGCCGAGCCGACGAATTTGTTCTGGATGTCGGTGAACGCCTGCACGTTCTTTTCCAGGTAGGAACCCATCATGCCCTGCATCGCGTGGCCGTAGTAGCGGATGATCTGGGACAGCACGCCGCTGGAGAACATCGGCACGCCGTGCGCTTCCTCTTCGAGAATGATCTGCAGGAGGATGCTGCGGGTCAGGTCTTCGTTCGTCTTGGCATCCACGACCGTGAACTCGTCGGAATCGAGGACGAGTTGCTTCACGTCGGACAAAGTGATGTAAGAACTGGTCTGGGTGTCGTACAGCCGGCGGTTCGGATACTTCTTGATCAGGCGTTCAGTGCTTTTTTTGACACTACTCATCTCATTTCCATGTACAGCGCCGTAGCGCATTTATTATGCGGCGACCGCGGGGATCTCCTGCGGCGTCTCCGATTCCAAGAGGATATCCGCTAAAAATACCACGTTGCGAACGCAGGTGCAGCAATTATTCGCTGAGCAACTGAATGATTTTTTTCGCAACGCGGCTGCCGCCTCTTCAATCGGCCCTGGCCTTGACGTATCGGCCCGGCGCCGGCTCGATCGCCGGATACTGCGCATTGCCCGGCTGTGCGGGCGGCGCGACTTCCTTGCCGCCGTGTTCAACGAGGAATTTCGCCCATTCCGGCCACCAGCTGCCCTTTTTCTCGACGGCGCCGGCGAACCAGTCGGCCGCCGTCTTCGGCCGCGTCTTGCCGCCCTCGTTAACCCAGTAGCTGCGCTTGTTCTTCGACGCGGGGTTGATCACGCCCGCGATGTGCCCCGATGCGCCGAGGACAAAACGGTTGTTCTTCGGCTTTTTCGGGTTGAGCAATCCCATCGACGCGAACGCCGCTTCCCACGGCACGATGTGGTCTTCCTTCGAGCCGTACAGGAAGGACGGGCAATCGATGGCGCCAAGGTCGACCTTGACGCCGGCCACCGTCAGCGCACCCGGCACCTTCAGCTTGTCTTCGAGATACGTGTTGCGCAGGTACCAGCAATACATCGGCCCTGGCAGGTTCGTGCTGTCGGCATTCCAGTACAGCAGATCGAACGCGGGCGGCGTCTTGCCTTTCAGGTAGTTTTGCTGGACATAGTTCCACACGAGGTCGTTCGGACGGAGTGCCGAGAACGTCGTCGCCAGGTCGCGTCCCGGCATCAGGCCGCCGCGGGACAGCTGCTGTTCGCGCAGCTTGACCTGGGTCTCGTCGACGAACACGTCGAGCACGCCCGTGTCCGAGAAATCGAGCAGCGTGGTGAACAGCGACAGGCTGGCGGCCGGCTTCTGGCCGCGTGCGGCCAGCACGGCCAGCGCCGTCGCGGCGATCGTGCCGCCCACGCAGAAGCCGAACACGTTCACCTTGTCCTGGCCCGTGATGGCGCGCGTGGCGTCCAGTGCGCGGATCGCGCCCTGTTCCACGTAATCGTCCCACGTCGTGCCGGCCAGGCTCTGGTCCGGATTACGCCAGGACAGCATGAACACCGTATTGCCCTGCTCCACCAGGTAGCGGACGAGGGAATTCTCCGGCTGCAGGTCGAGGATGTAGTATTTGTTGATGCACGGCGGCACCATCAGCAGCGGCACCTCGTGCACGGTGGGCGTCGTCGGCGTGTACTGGATCAGCTGGAACAATTGATTCTCGAACACGACCGTGCCCGGTGTCATACCGACATTGCGGCCCACTTCGAACGCGGACTCGTCCGATTGGGAGATGCGGCCCTTCTGCAGGTCGGCCAGCATGTTCTGCAAGCCTTTCGTGAGACTCTCGCCCTTGGTCTCGATCATTTTCTGCTGGGCTTCCGGATTCGTCGCGAGGAAGTTCGCGGGCGACATCGCATCGACGATCTGCTGGACGGCGAACCGGATTTTCTGCTTGTCGCGCGGCGGCGCTTCGACGGCCTCGGCCAGCGCCATGAGGAATTCGGAATTCAGCAGGTAGGACGCGACGCTGTACGCGGACATCGCGTTCGCCGTCCACTCGGGCGCGGAAAAGCGGCGGTCGCTGAACGACGGCAGCTTGCCGGTGACAAGATCCTGCCACAGCTTCATCGTCTTTTGCAGGTAATCGTTGCGCAGCGCTTCCAGCTTGCCCTGCGACAGCCCGGCGCCGATATCGCCCAGCATCTTGGCCACCGGTGCGAACGCTGCCGAGCCGTCGGCCCCGTCGGGGAGTTTCATCCAGGACTGCCAGGCGGAGGGATCGGTGAATTGCGCAAACGGCGCCATCCAGGGTGCGGCAAGCATCTGCGGGGTAGCATCAGGCGTATTCATAAGGCGTCCATTGTGTAGAATCGTTTTATCGACAGCAACCGGAGCATCGCATGTGGATCGTAGCCATAGGATGGATGTACGTCGTAACCCTGATGGCGGCGACGGAGCCGACTGTGGTTGGCGGCATTATGACTTTTTTCGGCTATGGCGTGTTGCCATTCTCAATCGTTTTTTACCTTGCGGGATCAAGACGGCGGCGCGCCCGCGCGGCACAGGCGGCGTCGAGGACGGCTGACGGAACACCGGTCGTGCCCGTGGCAGGCCATCTGGCCGGCGCCGATGGCGGTGCGGCCGGAGACGCCCGCGATGGGGGCCGCTGAACGGCCCGCGCTTACTTCAACCAGATGAGGCTGGCCTGCCGGCCGGTGACGCCGTCGCGGCGATAAGAATAGAACCAGTCGGTCTCGGTCGCCGTGCAACGGTCACCACCATGGACGCGCGTGATCCCGTCGCGGGCCAGCATGCGACGCGCCAACAAATACATGTCCGCCAGATACTTGCCCGGTCGCCCCGCATACGGCCGGAAAGCGTCGTCCACCTGCCCCGGCAACGCGGCCTCGAAGGCGGCCAGCACGTCGCCGCCCACTTCGAACGCGTCCCGGCCGATCGCCGGCCCGAGCCAGGCCGTGATCTCGCCCGCGCCGGCCGCGCGCATGGCCGCGACCGTCTGACCGAGCACGCCGCCGGCCAGCCCACGCCAGCCCGCATGCGCGGCGCCCGCGACCTTGCCGCCCAGGTCCGCGAACAGCACGGGCAGGCAGTCGGCCGTGAGGATGGCGCAGACGACGCCCGGCACCGTCGCGATGCTCGCATCGCCCGTAAGCACGGGACCGCCCGGCTGGACGGCCGCCGCATCGACGACGTCGGGACCGTGCACCTGCGCGATCCACGCGGGCGGGCCCGGCAGGCGCGCGCGCAGGCGCATCCGGTTGGCCTGCACGGCCTCCGGATCGTCGTTCACGTGCCTGCCCAGATTCAGCCCGCCACCGTCGCGCCCGTCGCCGAACGGGCCCATGCTGACGCCGCCACGCCGCGTCGTGGCCAAGGCACCGAACGCGTCAGGCAGATCGGGCCATTGGGTCGCGGGGTGGATCAGATCAGCGTCCTGCAGATCGGATTCCGGCATCAGATCGCTTCCGGTTCTTCGATCCCGGCCTGTTCCAGAAGTTCCGCGAAATCGTCGGCCAGCGGCACGACCCATTCCATGTGCTCGCCGGTGGCCGGGTGCGTGAGCCCAAGACGGCGCGCCTGCAGCGCCTGGCGGTGGAAGAACGAACGCAGGTGCTGCTTGCCGTACACGGTGTCGCCGACGAGGCTGTAGCCCAGCGACTGCATGTGCACGCGGATCTGGTGCGTGCGGCCCGTCTCCAGGCGGCATTGCACGAGGCTGACCGGGCGGCGGTCGAGTTCGCCCGTCTCCAGCAGTTCGTAGTGCGTGATGGCCGGCTTCGCCGACGGGCTGTTCGACACGGCCATCTTGACGCGGTCCTTCGCATCGCGGCTGATCGCCGAATCGATGGTGCCGTAGGCACGCGGCGTGCCCCACACGAGCGCGAAATATTCGCGTTTCACCGTGCGCGCCTGCAGCTGGCGCACGAGGTCCGTCTGCGCTTCCAGCGTCTTGCCGACGACCATCAGGCCGCTCGTGTCCTTGTCGAGGCGGTGCACGATGCCGGCACGCGGCACGGACACCAGTTGCGGGCAGTGATGCAGCAGCCCGTTCAGCAGGGTGCCCGACCAGTTGCCCGAGCCCGGATGCACGACGAGGCCGGCCGGCTTGTTGATGACGATGATGGCGTCGTCCTCGTGGACGATGTCCAGTTCCATCGCTTCCGGCGTGTAGGCCGTGTCCTCGGGCGCCGGCTGCGGCACGACGGTGACCGTCTCGTCGCCATAGGCCGTGCTCTTGCCCTTCGCCGGCTTGCCGTCGACGAGGATGTGGCCCTCGTCGAACCATTGCTGCAGGCGGCTGCGCGAGAACTGGGGCACCAGCCCGGCCACGACCTTGTCCAACCGCTGGCCGCAGTGTTCTGGCTCCAGTTCCAGGGAGATCGGAGAATAATCAGGGCCACCGGTGCCGGCATCGAGCTCGGCGTCGAGGTCCTCATCCAGGTCGGGGTCGAAAAGGTTTTCCGCCGAATTCGGCGCAGCAGTTAATATCACGTCAGTCCCATCGGCTATAATCAGCCGTTCGTTGAATCTCGGTAAAACTTTCTTGCACTAAGAGCTTATGCAAAAAAAATTGTCTGTATTAGTCCTGACTAGCGTCCTGCTCAGTTTGTCAGCTTGCGGTTTGTTGCCGGAAAGATCCGACGAAAACAAGAACGTGTCAGCATCGAAATTATACGCTGACGCGCAGGAGGAAATGGCGGGCGGCCATTACGAAGCCGCGATCAAGCTGTTCGAACGCCTCGAATCCAACTATCCGTTCGGCACCTACGCCGCCCAGGCGCAGATGGAGATCGCCTATGCGCACTACAAGGCGCAGGACCAGGCCGAGGCGCTGGCCGCCGTCGAACGCTTCATCAAGCTGCACCCGAACCACCCGCAGGTCGACTATATGTACTACCTGCGCGGCCTGATCAATTTTAACGACCAGATCGGCTTCCTCAGCTTCATCTACGCCCAGGATCCGACCGAGCGCGACCCGAAGGCGACGCGTGAAGCGTTTGCCGCGTTCAAGGAACTGGTCGACAAGTTCCCGAACAGCAAGTACGCGCCGGACTCGGTCGCCCGCATGAACTACCTGATCAACGCGATGGCGCAGTACGAAGTGCACGTGGCGAACTACTACTACCGCCGCGGCGCCTACCTGGCCGCGCTGAACCGCGCCCAGGGCGCCGTTACCCAGTTCAGCGAAGCCCCGGCGCGCGAGGAAGCACTGTTCATCATGATTCGCGCCTACGACAAGCTGGGCATGTTCGACCTGCGCGACGACACCCAGCGCATCTTCACCATGAACTACCCGAACAGCCGCTTCATGGGCGGCAAGGGTTCGGGCGACGCGCCGTGGTGGAAGTTCTGGGCCAAGGCCGGCCCCAAACCGGCGCCGAAAGACGCCGTGCAGTAACCCCAGTGCCCGCGGAAGCGGGCTTTTTTTCGCCCCCCTGCCCCAAAATTCGGGGGCAGAGCACATTTCCGATCAATATCCTGCGACCAGTTGCTCTGGCAACGCTCTGCGCGCGTGCACGCCGTCCATGGGCATTCGCGCCCGGCGCCACGCGCAGAACTTACTTCGAGGATCTTGCGCAAAAAAGTGCTCTGACCCCGAATTTGTCGACGTCGTCAGCCTTCGATGCGCCGGCGGAACACCCAGGATTTGTCCGTCGACACGGCCTCGTCGTACGCATACCCGTCCACGTCGAAGTCCTTCAGGCGCTCGACGTCCGTGATGCCCTCCTCGGCCGCATGGCGCGCCATCATCCCGCGCGCCCGCTTGGCGAAGAACGAGATGATCTTGTACCTGCCGTTCTTCCAGTCTTCGAACACGGGCGTGATCACGGACACGTCCAGCAGCTTCGGCTTGACGGACTTGAAGTATTCTTCGGACGCGAGGTTCACGAGGACCGGCGCGCCCGCCTCCTTCAGGTCCGCGTTCAGCGCGGCCGTCACCCGCTCGCCCCAGAAGGCATACAAATCCTTGCCGCGCGGGTTCGCGAGACGCGTGCCCATCTCCAGGCGGTACGGATGCATGGCGTCCAGCGGTCGCAGCACGCCGTACAGGCCCGACAGGATGCGCACGCGGTCGCGCACATAACCGAGCGCGTGCTTGCCGAGCGTGCGCGCAGCCAGGCCCGTATACACGTCGCCGTCGAACGACATGATGGCCTGGCGGGCGTCGGCGTGGTCCGGGTGCCAGTCGGCGTAACGGGTCACGTTCAGCACCGACAGCTGGTCCGAGATATCCATCAGCGCGCCGATCTCGGCCGGCGATTTCGGCTTGAGAACGCGGATCAATTCGGCGGCATCGTCGATGAAGCGGGGCGTCGTGCGCTCCTGCGTGGTGGGTGGCGATTCGAGGTCGAGGGACTTGGCGGGCGAGAGAACGATCAGCATTTAGTTATAAAACACGTACAGCGGGTAAAATTGCTGACATGATACCTGCTTCAGCGAAACCCATCGTCATCGACACCAACGTCTGCCTCGACCTGTTCGTTTTCCGCGACCCGCGCTGGGCGCCCCTGCTCGCCGCGCTGGAGTCCGGCACGGTGCGCGCCGTCACGCGCGCCGACTGCCGCGACGAATACCGGATCGTGCTGCATTATTCTCACCTGCCGCTCGACGACGATACCCGTCCGCAGGCGGAGGCCGCCTTCGACGCCCTGATCGAGGTCGTGGCGCCGACGTCGCGCGCGCTGCGCCTGCCGGTCTGCACGGACCGCGACGACCAGAAATTCCTCGAGATCGCGCGCGACGCCGATGCCGCCGTCCTCGTCACGAAGGACAAGGCGTTGTTGAAACTGGCCCGCCGCGCCGCGCGCGAGAACCTCTTCCGCATCATGACGCCCGACGCTTGGGTCAAGACCGAGGCGCCGGCAGCCCCACCCACCCCGTACGCACCATGACCACACCCGTCCTGCAATCGCGCCTGCCGGCCGTCGGCACCACCGTGTTCACCCTGATGTCCGCGCTCGCGGCCGAGCACGGCGCCGTCAACCTGGGCCAGGGCTTCCCCGACTTCGACTGCGATCCGCGCCTGCTGGACGCCGTCGACGCCGCCATGCGCGCGGGCCACAACCAGTACGCGCCGATGACCGGCCTGCCCGTGCTGCGCGAGGCCATCGCCGCCAAGCTGGCCGCGCTGTACGGTCACGCCTACGATGCCGCCACCGAGATCACGGTCACGGCCGGCGCCACGCAAGGCATCATCACCGCGATCCTGTGCGCCGTGCATCCGGGCGACGAGGTGATCGTCATCGAGCCCTGCTACGACAGCTACCAGCCGTCGATCACCCTGGCCGGCGGCGTGCCGGTGCCCGTCGCGATGCGCGTGGACGCCGGCGGCTACAGCGTGCCATGGGATGCCGTCGCGGCGGCCGTCACGCCCAGGACCCGGATGATCGTCGTGAACACGCCGCACAACCCGACCGGCACGATCCTGCGCCGGGCCGACCTCGATGCGCTGGCCGCCATTGTCGACGGGACCGATATCCTGATCCTGTCGGACGAGGTGTACGAGCACATGGTCTACGACGGCCAGCCGCATGCGTCGGTGAGCCGCCATCCCGTGCTGGCGGCGCGCGCGTTCGTCGTGTCGAGCTTCGGCAAGACCTATCACGCGACGGGCTGGAAGGTGGGCTACGTGGCCGCGCCGGCGCCGCTGATGGCGGAATTCCGCAAGGTCCACCAGTACAACGTCTTCAGCGTGAACACGCCGATGCAGGCCGGCCTGGCCGCCTTCATGCGCGACCCGGCGCCGTGGCGCGACCTGCCCGCGTTCTACCAGCGCAAGCGCGACCTGTTCCGCGCGGGGCTGGCGAACACGCGGTTTACCCTGCTGCCGGCGGACGGCACGTATTTCCAGTGCGTGCGCTACGACGGGATTTCGGACCTGAGCGAATCCGAATTCGCGCAGTGGCTGACGCGCGAGATCAAGGTGGCCGCGATTCCCGTGTCGGCCTTCTACAGCAAGCCGACGGAGTCCGGCATCGTGCGGTTCTGCTTCGCGAAAAAGGACGAGACGCTGAACGGCGCCCTCGAGCGGTTGGCGACAGTGTGACGCGGGCTCAGTGCGAGAGCTGCTGGATGCGGCGCTCCACGAACCCCTGCAATTCCTGCGACAACCCCCCGCCGGCGCGCGCCCGCTGGAACGCGTCGAGCGCCTCGCCGTTGCGTTTCTCGGCCTGCAGCGAGATGCCGAGACCCATCCACCACACGCCGTTCGACGGCACCGCGCGCACGGCCTGGTGATACTGCTCGGCCGCCTCGCGGTGACGCTGCTGGCGTGCCAGCGCGGCCGCCAGGAAGGCGTGGTAGTCGGCGTCGTTGCCCGCGTACGGCAAGGTACGCATCAGGGTGTCGATGCCGTTGCCGCCGCGCTCGATCTGCAGGCGCGCGAGCAGCATCGCCATCGCGGGCTGGCGCGGGTCCAGCGTGAGGCCCAGCTGCAGCTGGCGCATCGCCTCGTCGTTGCGGTTCGCCTCGATCAGCAGGCCGACCAGGGTCTGGCGCGCCGCTTCGTGCGCCGGCTCGTATTTCAGCGCCTGCTCCAGCGCCGCGACGGTCTCGGTCATGCGGCCTTCCTGCAGGCTCGCCAGTGCGCGCCGGTATTCGCCTTCCGCGCGCTGGGCGCCCGTCTCCTGGCGGCCCTGGGCGCCGCGTTTGCCCTTCGGCGCCGCGTCGTCGTGCGCGGCCGCGCGCGCGGCGGCCACCATCGCGGCGGACGTCGTCTTCGGGGACTTGCCCCGTGCGGCCAGCGCCTGCGCCATGGCGCGCCGCGCCGCGCGCGCTTCCGCGCTGTCCGGCTCCATCGGCGCCACGTCCTGCGCGCGCACGGACGCCGCCTGCGCCGCCTTCTCCGCCTTCTCCGCCTTGCGCGCCGCGGCTTTCTCTTGCGCGAGGCGCTTGCGTTCCGCGCGCCGCTCCGCCCGCGTCATGTGCTGCGTCGGCGGCGCGTCTGCGGTCTTTTCCACGGCGGGCGGCGGCGCCGCCGGCGCTGCAGGCGCCTGCACGGCCACCGCCGGAGAAGCCTGCACGGGGCCCGTGACCACCGGCGCCACCCGGACGGCAGCGGCGGGCGCCGGCGCAGCCGGTGCCGGCGCGCGGTGCGGTTGGGTCAAGGCCAGCCAGCAGACTGCACTCGCGGCGAGCGAGCCGCCGACGGCGGCCGCGATCGCGCGCCGGTTCAGCCGGTACGGCTCGCGCGCGACAGGCTTCACCTGGCCTGGCAGCTCGCCGTCCTTGGGCGTGCCGCGCGCGTCCAGGTCTTGCAGCATCTTGTTAATCAGGCTCATTCCCGCTCCCCGTCAATGGCTCAACGCCCAGGCCAGGCCCGCGCCGGCGGCGGCCAGCGCGGCGGCCGAGGCGGCCCAGGGCCACACGCGGCGCCTGCTCGTCGCGAGCGTGTCGCGCGCGGCCAGGTTCACGTGCGCGCGCGCGACCTGCTGGCGTCCCTGGCCGTAGCACAGCATCATGGCCTTGTGCGCGAGGATGTTGACGAGGCGCGGCACGCCGCCGCTGGCGCCGTACAGGCGGGCCACCGCAGCGCGCGAGAACAGGCGCGCCCCATCATACCCGGCCACGCGCAGGCGGTGCGCCACATAGTAATCGAGGTCGTCGCGGCTCAAGGGACCGAGATGATAGTGGAACGTGATGCGCTGGGCGAGCTGGCGGATCGATTGCAGCTCCAGCTTGCGGTTCAGCTCCGGCTGGCCGAACAGGACGATCTGCAGCAGCTTGCGCTTTTCCGTCTCCAGGTTCGTCAGCAGGCGCAGCGCCTCCAGCGTCTCGACGGGCATCGCCTGTGCCTCGTCGAGACACAGCAGCACGCGCTTGTCCTCGCCCGCCAGCTGCAGCAGCCGGTGCGTGATCGCTTTCAGGACCTGGTGCTGGTCGGCGTCCTTGTCGTAGCCGACTTCCAGCTCGTCCGCGAGCGCCAGCATCAGGGTGCGCGGTTCGAGGTACGGGTTCGGGATGTACGCGGTGACGAATTCCGGACCCAGTGTCGCCATGAACTTGCGGCACAACAGGGTCTTGCCGGTGCCGACTTCGCCCGTGATCTTGATGAAGCCCTCGCCGCCGCGCGCCGCGACGAGCAGCGTGTTCAGGGCTTCCTGCGAATGCGGGGCGCCGAAGAAGAAGCTGGTGTCCGGCGTGATCCCGAACGGCAGTTCGCGCAGGCCGAAGTGGGCCGTGTACATTCAGCGGCTCCCCCGGATGCGCGGGTCGAGCTGCTCGATGCGGCGGCTCGTGTCGAGCAGGTCGTCGTTCCAGTTGTTGATGCCCTCGACGATGGTCGGCTTGATCAGCACGACCAGTTCGCGCTTCTGGTTCACGCGCTTCTTCGCGCCGAACAGCGCCGACAGCACGGGCACCTTGCCGGTTCCGGGCAGCTGCGAATCGTCCGCCGTCGACGACTGGCGCATCAAGCCGCCGATGGCGACGACCTGGCCGTTCTGGCCGCGCACGATGCTGTCCAGTTCCGACGTCGCCGATGCCGCGAGCGGCAGGTTCAGGCTGCCGGCCGTGCCCAGGTTGACGGACTTGTTGATCGTCGAGACCTGGCTCACGGACGGGTGCACGTGCAGCAGGATGTTGCCCTTCTCGTCGATCTGCGGCGTGACGTCGAGGACGACGCCGGAGAAGAACGGCTGCAGGGTGACGCTCGGCGACACGGTGTTGCCGGTCGTCGTGGAGTTCGTGGTCGTCTGCACGCCGGTGACGTAGAACTCGTCGGTACCGATCTTCAGCACGGCCTTCTGGTTGTTGACGGCCGCCACGCGGGGGCTCGACAGCACGTGCACGGTGCCCTGCGTTTCGAGGAACGAGATCAGCGCCGCGAAGTTCGCGGTCTGCACGGCCAGGCCGAACATCGAACCGGCCGCCCCCGCCGCGTTCGACAGCGAGAAGCCGCTGCTGGCCGACAGGCCGGTGCTCGGATCCGTGATCACGGCCGGCTGGCCGCCGCCGAACGGCAGCGGCGTGAGCGTGGCGCCCGGCGCGATCATGCCGCCCGAGACGCGGTTGTCGTGGCCGCTCTTGATCGACGCGAACGATGCCCAGTTGACGCCGCTCTGGTAGCTGTCGTTCAGCTCCACTTCGAGGATCTTCGCTTCCAGGATCACCTGGCGGTCGACGGCGAGCTGGGTGGCTTTCAGGTAGGCGTCGACGTTGCGCAGCTCGTCCGGCATCGCGCGGATCACGAGCACGCCCGACTGCGGGCTGACGACGACGCTGCGGCCGCCCTCCTTCGAACCCACGATGGCCTCGATGGCCAGTTTCAGGTCGCCCCAGAAATCGTTGGCGGACGTCGTGGCGACGTCCGTGCTGTCCATCTGCCCGCCGTTCTGGCCGTTCGGGTTGTTGCCGTTGTTGTTCTGGTTGTTGCCGTTGTTGCCGTTCTGGTTCTGGCCCTGGTTGTTGCCGTTGTTGCCGTAGCCGTTGCCGTTCTGGTTGTTGACCGCGTTCGAGACCGACGTCGACGTCACGCGCGTGCTCGACATGCCTGAGCGCTTGCCGACCAGGTAGTTCACGTGGAACATCTTGGTCTGCATCGTCAGCGGCTTGATCGAGATGCGCGTGCCGTCGATCTTGTAGTCGTAACCATACATCTCGCGGATCGCGTCGAGCGTCTCCGGCAGGGTCACGTCCTTCAGGTTCGCCGTGATGGTGCCGGCGACGTCCGGATGCACGAGGATGTTGTAGCGCGTGCCCGCGACGATCGAGCGGAAGAACTGCTGCGCCGGCACGTTGTTGAAGGAGACGTTGAAACGCTCTTCCAGCGCGGGCCGCGCCTTCGGCAGTTGCGTCGCCAGCGCGGCGGCCGGCGGCAGCAGCGCGTCGGCGACGGCCGCGTCGACCGTCGGCGCGGCGGCCGGGCGCTTGTTCGCGCCGCTCGCCACCTCGCCCTTGATGTTGTCGTAGGTGGCCGAACTGGGCGTCGTCTGGCAGCCGGACAGTGCCAGCAGCGCGGCGGCGGCCGCCGCCATGGAACGCATCGGAATACGCTTGTCGTTCATCCTCATCCTCTGTCAGCGCCGCACGGTGACCGTGGCGGCGTGGTCGCCCTTGATGCCGCCTTCGGCTTCGGCGTACAGGCGCAGCACCTGGCGTTCGCCGCCGCGCGCCAGTTCCACCTCGTTCTCGCGGATGCGCACGACCTTCGCGCCGCGGAAGCTCTCGCCCTGGCGCACCGTCTCGCCGTCGATGACGGCCACGTGGCGCCCGCCCGCCGCGCGCCCGATCAGGATCGATTGCAGCTGCGGGCCGCTGCTCACGGCCTGCGGACCCAGCGCGACCGGCGTCGCCGCCGCGGGCGGTTTCGTCGGGTCCTGCAGCGGCTGCGCGTGGGCGCCGCCCGCCAGCAGCAGCGCCAGGAATGCGGCGCGCAGGGCCGGCTTCATCGTCGTCGGAATCACAGCTTCATCCATTTCGGGTCCAGGCTCAGGGTGTACAGCGTCAGGGTCAGGCGCACGTCCGGATACGCTTCCGCATCCAGCTGCGCCTTGCCCCAGAACAGCTGGGTGGGCAGCGTCTCCAGCGCCTGCATGTAGTCGACCATGTCGAGATAGCTGCCGCGCACCGTCAGTTCGACGCCGTGGCGGTACAGCAGGTCGGGCGATTTCACGACGGGCGGCGGCGCCGGTGCGGCCGGTGCGGGCGGTGCCGCCGCTGCCGGTGCCGGCGCCGCGCCTTCGGTCAGCGTCGACACGGGCAGCGTCTTCAGCGACACGAGCTTCAGGCGCCCGTTCGCGCGCAGGATCGCTTCCAGCAGCGGCGCGATGCGTTCCGGCGGCACGAGGCCTTTCTGCATCGTGCGCAGCTCGTCGCTCGTGCGCGCCGTCTCGGCCCGCAATTCGCCCAGGTGCTTGCGCAGCGCCTCGTTCGGATCGTTGCCGTAGGCGCGCGCCTTGCCTTCGATGTCGGCCGCGATGCCGCCGATGGTGATGGTCTGCTGCTGCAGGGTCGAGCGCAGCGCGGCTTCCTTGCGCGACATCGGCGCGAACACGAAGCTATTCGCGAGGAACACCAGCATGACGACGGCGGCGCCGAATGCCATGATGCGTTCGCGCGGCTGCAGCGCTTCCACGCGCGCCGTGAACTGGAGCCAGCGGCGCTTCATGGCTGGCCTCCGGTGGCCGGCGCCGGTGCCGCACCGGCGCCGGCCGACTGCAGGCTGAATTCGACGTACGGCGCCGGTGCATCGGACTCCTTGCCGTCGGCGCCGAGCACCTTGACGGTGGACGCCTGGCCGATCTGCATGCTGCCCACCGGCTTGCCCTGCAGGACGCGCTCATTGCGCAGGCGCGCGAGGTAGCCCGGCACGAGGGCCGGATCGAGCGCGCGCCCGCGCACGCCGATCTCCGTGCCGGCGCCCGTGATGGTGACGCCCGTCAGCCACAGGCCGTCGACGCTTTGCCGCGCCAGCGCGCGAAAGTATTCCGCATAGCCTTCGGTATTGCCCAGGTCACCGCGCTGGATGACGTCGGCCACGCGCCGCAAGGCATCGTGCTCGGCCTGGGCCGCGGCCACCTCCGCTTCGAGGCGGCCGTCCTTCGTGCGCGGCGCGAATTCGGCGGTGGCGGCTTCCAGGCGTTTCTGCGCGGCCTGCACCTCCGCCTCGCCGCGCGCGACCCTCGCTTCCAGCTGCGCGATGCGCACCTTGGCGTACACGCCCGTGCCGACGACGAGCAGCACCAGCACGCCGAGCGCGCCGGCCATCGCGTTGACGGAGAAGATCTTCTTCTGCGGCTGGAACGCGGGATTGAACAGGTTGATCTGCTGGCTCATGCCGCGCCCTCCTCGACGCGCAGCGCGGCGCCGATGGGCACGAAGAAGCGCTGCTGGCGGCCCGGTTCGGCCAGGTCCGGCACGCGTTCGAGGTCCAGCACGTCGGCCAGGTCGAGCGTCTCGACCCGCGTGTACAGGTTGCTCGACAGGTAGTCTTCGAGGCCCGTGGCGCCGGTCGGCGCGAGCACGAGCTTGGCCACGCTGATGAACGAGAACTGGCGCTCGAAGTTGTCGAGGGAGCGCTGCAGCTCCAGCGTGATCTTGTCGAAGGCCTGGTGCTTGCGGTCGTGGTCGTCGTCGAGCAGCAGGGCCAGCGTGACGTCGATGCGGCGCGACAGATACAGCTCGCCGCGCCACGACACGGTCAACAGGCCGCCGTCCTCGCCGAACGACAGCAGCGCGATGCCGCGGCCGTCCTGCTCCAGCAGCGCGGACACGTTACGCTGGGCCATCTCGGGGATGTCGATCGCGCGCAGTTTCACCTTGGCCGCGTTGAACATCTTCTGGCGCGCGGACACGATGCTGTTGCGCGCCGCGATCGCGAACACGCTCTGCTGCGGGCGCACGACGGCGTTCGGGTCGAGCGGGACGTCGAGGACGTCGAACGTGGCGTCGTCGATGGGGAAATCGAGGATGTCCTTGAGGCGCCAGCGCATGGCGCTTTTCAGTTCCTCGCGCGGGACGTTCGGCGATTCGACCGACATGAACTGGTAATCGCCCCCGGCCAGCACTGTCGTGCAGCGGTAGCTCGCGCTGTGCATCTCCTTCGCGGCCTTGTCGAGGCTGTCCGCGGACGGGGCGCCGGGGAAGAAGACGGCATGCGTCACGGCCGGCTTCGCGCCATGGCGCACGCTGGCCGCCGCGATCCCGTCGCGCTGCGGCACCATGGCCAGCCAGGCTGCATTGTTCTGTGCTTTACTGAAAAAACCCATGCGTGGCGATGGTTATCCGTGACTTGGTCGAGATAAGTGCGATAGAGGCTTGATTATATTCAAGCGGTAGGAAATTCCGATACCAAATTTTTACTCTGGGAGAATATATTTGGTTTTCCGTGTGGAACTACTAATGGGGTGTGGTCAATACGCAGCATTCGGCCTGTAAACGACAATCGGGACCGCGCGTTGCGGTCCCGATTGATCCAGCGTAAAAACGCTTAGTTGCAGTTTGCCGCCGTGCCGTTCACTTTGATCGACGGTGCGCCGCCCGCCGTCGTCGCCTCGGTGTACTGGACATAGCAGTTCGCCTCATTGGTCGTGCCCGCAAGACTCTGCGGTACGAGCTTGATCGACGCACCCGAAGCATTGGTACCCGTCGTAGCGGCCGTCGCGATGACCTTATAGTCGACGCCATCCTTCATGCCGGCGGCCTCCGCGAGATTGCTGTCCGCCACCGGATAGCCGGTCGTGGTGTTGATGTTCATCGTCACGCCTTCGACCGTGAGTTGCTTGGTCGTGGTCACGTTCGGATCGACCATGAACTTGCCATGGGCCATTGCCGCCGTCGCGCTGAGCGCACCTTTCGCAGCATTCAGGCTGGCCACGCGGGCATCGCTGCCCAGGTTGGCAAACTTCGGCAGTGCCGTGGCAGCCAGAATGCCCAGAATAACGATCACGACGATCAATTCGATCAAGGTAAAGCCGCCCTGCGCATTGTTCTTGATACTTACTTTCATGCTCTCTCCGATTTAGGTACGGCATTCCCGGCCGCGTGGGTTTTGATTAACGACCGCCTTGCGTATCGATTTCATTCAATGCAAGACTCATCATTTGTTTCCCTGCGTCAGCAGGAGTTCGGGTTAATTCTACCTTGAACGTGGGCAATTTCGATTTGCCCGAAGCAAATCTTTCTCGTTCTGAGGTGAGATAGACAAGGGTTTTGTCGCGTGGGTCAAACACCCACCCGTTTCGTGCCACGCTACCCTGCTCGGATAGTGCGAATTCGCCAAGATAATCGGCCGGCGGCCGTGCCAGCAGGCGCATCGGATTCTGCCCGGCGAGCGCCGCGAGCGCATCGGGATGGCGGGCCGCCTCGACCTGCAGCGCGGTGCGCAGCGCGGCCACGGTCTGGCGCGCCGCCGCGTCCTCGGCCGCGCGGCGGTAGCCGTCCAGGCGGTGCAGCAGCACGGTCGACAGCGCCGCCGTGATGGCGGCGACGATCGCGAATTCGTACAGGGTGAACCCGCGGGCTGTCTTCACACGAATCATGGATGCCTCGTCAATGATGCAGGGCTGCCTTGCCCAGGTCCCAGATCGGCAGGAAGATGCCGAGCGCCAGCACGAGCACCATCGCACCGAGGAAGGTGATCAGGATCGGCTCGATCTGGCTGGACAGCGTCTTGAGCTCGTAATCGACCTCGCGCTCGTACATCTGCGCGATCTCGTCCATCAGGTCGTCGAGCGAGCCGGATTCCTCGCCCACGGCGATCATCTGCAGCACGATCGGCGTGAACACCTGGGCGTTGGTCGCCGTGCGCAGGATGCTTTCGCCCCGCTCGACGCCGTCGCGCATCTGGTCCAGGCGCATGGTCAGGTAGGCATTGTCGGCCGTCTGCGCGACGACCGAGAGGGCTTGCACGATCGGCACGCCGCTGCGGATCGACAGCGCGAAGCTGCGCGCGAAGCGGGCCATCGTGGCCTTGTGGATGATCTTGCCGGCGATGGGGAAGCGCAGCTTCCAGCGGTCCCACGCCAGGCGTCCGGACACGGTCCGCGTCCACGCCCGCACACCGAAGAAGGCCGCCAGGGCGGCGCCGAGCATCACGGGCCAGTACTCGACGGTGAAGCGCGACGTCGTGATCAGGATGCGCGTCATCAGCGGCAGCTCGGCGTGGAAGCTCTGGAAGACCTTTTCGAACTGCGGAATCACGAACACGTTCACGACGACCATCGCCGCGATCATCGCGACGATGACGAACGTGGGATAGCGCATCGCCGTCTTCACGCGGTCGCGCATGTCGCGGTCGAATTCCAGGTGGTCGAACAGGCGCAGGAAGACTTCTTCCAGGCGGCCCGTCATCTCGCCCACGCGCACCATCGACAGGTAGAACGGCGTGAAGCATTCCGTATGACGGCGCATCGCGGTCGACAGTTCGCGGCCCGCGTCCAGCGATTCGCGCAGGTCCTGGATCACGCGCGCGAAGCTTTTATTGGTCGCCGATTCCTGCAACCCGGCGAGGCCGCGCATGATCGGCACGCCCGATTTCAGCAGCGTGTAGATCTGGCGGCTGAACAGCTGCACGTCGATCGACGTGACCTTCTTGCGCGTCAGGCGTTCCCACAGGCTGTCGTTCGCGCCGGCGGCGTTGCCCGGCGTCGTCGCCTTGCGGGTGGTCGGGGTGATGTCGAGCGGCGTGACGCCCGTGCCGAACAACTGGTCGGCGATGGCGCTGCTGTCGGCGCCTTCCAGCACCCCCTGCATCAATTCGCCGCGCGCGTTGCGGCCCTTGTAGGCAAAGAACGGCATGAATGTCTATCAGTCTTCCATCTGGTTGCTGATCCGCATGGCTTCCGCCACCGTCGTGCGGCCCTGGATCGCGAGGCGCACGCCGCTGCGGCGCAGCGTCTCGCCGCGCATCTCGGCATGCGCCACCTTCAGGAAGTGCGACGGGTCCGGGTGGTTGGCCGCTTCGTTGACGGCGCGCGTCATCTCCAGCAGTTCGTACACGCCCGTGCGGCCGCGGTAGCCCGTGCCGTTGCAGTGCGAGCAGCCGCGCCCATGGAAGAACGGCACCGTTTCGGCGCGGTCGCCCAGTTCGGCGCGCAGCCAGGCGCGTTCCGGCGCCGGCAGCTGGTACGGCTCGGAGCAGCTTTCGCAGATCACGCGCACCAGACGCTGCGCCAGCACGGCCTGCAGCGAGCCGCTCACCATGTAGCGCGGCACGCCCATGTCCATCAGGCGCAGCGGCGTGGAGGCGGCATCGTTCGTGTGCAAGGTCGACAGCACGAGGTGGCCCGTCATGGCGGCTCGCAGGCCGATCTG
The DNA here is from genome assembly GCF_030411975.2 of Massilia orientalis. Classification (NCBI taxonomy): domain Bacteria; kingdom Pseudomonadati; phylum Pseudomonadota; class Betaproteobacteria; order Burkholderiales; family Oxalobacteraceae; genus Massilia; species Massilia orientalis. The sequence goes on from NZ_JASNRB020000002.1 coordinate 187,870, forward strand.
CGCCGTCTCCTGGTCGCGCATCTCGCCGACGAGCACGATGTCCGGGTCCTGGCGCAGCGCGGAACGCAGCACGCGCGCGAAATTCAGCTCGATCTTGTCGTTGACCTGCACCTGGTTGATGCCCGACAGCCGGTATTCGATCGGGTCCTCGACCGTGATGAGCTTTTTCTCGACGGAGTTCAGCTCGGCCAGGGCGCTGTACAGCGTGGTCGTCTTGCCGGAACCCGTCGGCCCCGTCACGAGCACGAGGCCGTTCGGCCGCTGGACGATGGCGCGGAAGCGTTCCACCAGCGCGGCCGGCATGCCGATCGCATCCAGGCGCAAGTTCATGCCCACCTGGCTCAGCAGACGCATGACGACGGATTCGCCGTACTGCGTGGGCATCGTCGAGATACGGACGTCGATGCGCTGGCCGCGCACCTTGACGGCGAAGCGGCCGTCCTGCGGCAGGCGTTTTTCCGAGATGTCCAGGTCCGCCATCAGCTTCAGGCGCAGCGCCAGCGGCGTCGCGATCTTGATGTCGGCTTCCGTCTGCAGGTGCAGCACGCCGTCGATGCGGAAGCGGATCTGCAGGCGGCCGTCCTGCGGCTCGATGTGGATGTCGGACGCGCGCACCTGGGCCGCGTCGTCGAATACCGACTGCAGCAGTTTCACCACCGGCGCTTCTTCGAGGCCGGAGTTGGCGGACAGCGCGTTGAAGTCGACGGAGGTCGTGTCGCCCAGGTCCTGTTCGAGCTCGCGCGCCAGGCCCGTGATCTCGCCCGTGCGGCGGTAGATGCGGTCGATGGCCTGCAGCACTTCCGTCTCGTTGACGACGGCCAGCTCGACGCCCTTCTTGAGCAGGCGCGCGATCTCGTCGTAGGCAAACAGGTCGGTCGGGTCGGAGACGCCGACGAGCATCGTCTCGCCGCGGTCTTCCAGCACGAGCGCACGGAAGCGGCGCGCCTGCGTTTCCGGCAGCAGGCGCACGACGTCCTGGTTGATGTTGTAGAACTTGAGGTTGAGGTAAGGGATGCCCAGCTGGCGCGCCAGGGCGCCCGAGATCTGCTCCTCCGTGACGAAACCGCTCTCGACGAACACGCGGCCGAGCTTGCGGCCCGTGCGCTTCTGGTCGGCAAGCGCCTGGTTCAGCTGGTCTTCCGACAACAGCTTTTGTTGCACCAGGATTTCGCCAAGTCGGACTTTTTCGGGCCGGGCCATACCACCTCTTCGATCAATGTAGGACTAGTCCTTCATTGTATTCCAGAGGAACGAAAAATTAACATGGAGAATGACTTTACGTAAGGCAAAACGTATCGTCCGCGCGACTCCGTGTCACTCCTGCATGCCACACAAGAAACAAATGTTGCCAGGATTCGGGGTCAAGGTCCACTTTTTCCCCGACGCGCGGCGTTAAATCTTCGATAAAACAGACACTTGCGTGTGCGGCACCTGCCCAGAATGTGCTCCGACCCCGAATTTACATGAGGTGGCTGCTGGGCTACCATGCTCGCAAGGCGCCTGGGCTGCGCATTATCCGCGGAGCTTGCTGTGCAGCTGTTACAACGTCGTTCTCTCCCTTCCATACGCGCCAAGCTCGTGACGCTCGTGCTGGCGTGCGCCTTGCCGATCCTGATCGGCTACATCGTGTTCGCCAGGGACGCCGACCAGCGCGAACGGGTCCACGTCGCCGAGGATGCGGAGATGATCGCGCGCGCGCTGGCCGCGGCCGTCGACCGCGACCTGGCCAACGGCGAAACGGCGGCGCGCACCCTGGCCAACCAGGCGAATCTCGCCAGGGGCGACCTGGCCGCGTTCTACACGGCGGCGCGCCGGCTGCTGCGCCCCGAATTCCCCGCCTATGCGGTCGCGGTCAGCGCGCCGGACGGCAAAGTCCTCCTCGACACGCGCCACGCTCTCGGCAGCACGCTCCCGCCGCGCGGCAACGAGGCCGACATCCGCGCCGTCTTCGCCAGCGGCGACGCCGTCACGTCCGGCCTGCACCGGGGCGACGCCACGCAGCCCTGGGTGATCTCGATCAGCGTGCCGGTCTGGCGCGAGGGCAAGGTCGCGTATGCGGTGACGGTCGAACTGCGCCCGCGCCGCCTCCAGGAACTGCTCGCGAACCAGAACCTGCCGGCGCGCTGGAGCGCGATCGTGTTCGACAACAACCGCAGGCTGGTCGCCTACCGCGGCCACACGCCGCACGGGATCGGCGACAGGATGCATCCGGAGCTGATCAAGGCGGTGGCCCGCAGCCCGGTCGGCATCGTCGAGCTGACGGCGCACGGTCCGCAGGCCATGTACTCCGCCTATGCGCGCACGCTGGGCCACGACTGGGCCGTGGCGATCGGCTTTCCGCGCCACGCCGCGCGCGAGATCCTCGGGCCCGATCCCGCCACGACGCTCGCGTGGATCGCCGTCATGCTGGCCGTCAGCCTGGGCCTGGCCTGGCGCATCGGCGATTCGATCGCGCGCTCGGTGCGCGCCCTGACCGAGCCGGCAGCGGCCCTCGGCCGCGGCGAGGCGCTCGTGATCCCGCCGCTGGCGATCCGCGAGGCGGCGACCGTCGCGCGCGCGCTCGGCAAGGTCGAAGGCGAACTGCAACAATACCGCGCCGGCCTGGAGTCGCTCGTGGCCGAGCGCACCGACGAACTGCAGCGTTCCTCCGCCATGCTGGCGACCGTGTACGCGACGGCGCCGGTAGGCCTCGCGTTCCTCGACCGCAGCCTGAAGGTCGTGATGATCAACGACTACCTCGCGGCCGTGAACGCGCTCCCCGCCAGCGCCCACATCGGCCACACCCTGCCCGACCTGCTGGGCGAACGGGGCATCCACATCGAACGGCCCTACCGCCACGTGCTGACGACGGGGCGACCGCTGATCGACGTCGAGGACAGCGGGGAATCGCCCGCGGAGCCGGGCATCATGCGCCACTGGATCTGCAGCTACTACCCGGTGTACGGGCGGGATCGGGACCTGGTCGGCATCAACGCCGTCGTCCTCGACATCACGGAACGCAAGCGCCAGGAACAGCGCAACCGCGACAACGAGGTGATGTTCCGCGCGCTGTTCGAAGGCTCGGGCGACGCCCACGTGCTGATCGCCTACGGGGCCGGCTTCATCAGCGCCAACCAGGCGGCGATCGACCTGTTCGGCTGCGCGGGCGCGGACGAATTCCTCGCGATGGCGCCGGCCAGCAGCTCGCCCGACTTCCAGCCGAACGGCCGCCGCTCGGACGAGCTGTGGCACGAGGCGATGCGGCGCACGCTCGACACGGGCGGCAACCGCTTCGAGTGGATCTACCGCCGCCGCGACGGCTCGCTGTTCCACGCCGACGTGTTGCTGAACAGCGTCGACATCGGCGGCCGCGGCATCGTGCAGGGCACCATCCGCGACATCACCGCGCGCGTGGAAACGGCCGCCGCGCTGCGCGCCGCCAGCCGCCGGCTGGAAGAGAGCGAGCGCATGATCCGCACCGTGACGGACCACCTGCCCGCGCTCGTCGGCTACTGGGACGCCGACATGCGCTGCCGCTTCGCCAACAAGCCTTATCTCGACTGGCTGGAGCGCGACGCCGCCGACGTGATCGGGCACACGCTGGTCGAACTCATCGACGAAGACCAGGTCCGCGAAGTGATGCCGCACCTGGAGGCCGTGCTGCGCGGCGAGCGCCAGTTCTTCGAGCGCAGGCTGCACCGCAAGGGCTCCGGCAAGGTGATCCAGGCGTGGGGCAGCTACATCCCCGACTTCGACGCCGACGGGCGCGTGCAAGGCTTCTACATGCTGCACGCGGACATCACGGAACTGAAACGCACCCAGTCGCGCCTGGAGGAAGCGTTGCACGCGGCCGAAGCGGCCAGCAGCGCCAAGGGCGAGTTCCTCGCCAACATGAGCCACGAGATCCGCACGCCGATGAATGCCATCATCGGCCTCGCACGTCTGCTCGAGGAGGCCGACCTGGGCCGGCGCGAACGGGGCTACGTCGCGCGCATGCAGATGGCCGCGCGATCGCTGCTGTCGATGCTGAACGACGTCCTCGATTATTCGAAGGTGGAAGCGGGCCAGCTCGTGCTCGAACAGACGCCGTTCGCGCTCGACGACGTCCTCGCCAGCATCGCCGCGATGTCCGCCACGAGCGCGTGGAACAAGGGCATCGAACCCGTGTTCGCGGTCCACCCGGACGTGCCGGCGCGCCTCGTGGGCGACCCGATGCGCCTCGGCCAGGTGCTGCTCAACCTCGTCAGCAATGCGATCAAGTTCACGGAACGTGGAGAAGTCGTGCTCACCATCGAACCGGCCGGTCCGGACGCGCTGGCGTTCACCGTGCGCGACACCGGCATCGGCATCCCGCCCGAACAGCAGCAGCGCATGTTCGAGGCCTTCTCGCAGGCCGACACGTCCACGAGCCGCAAGTACGGCGGCACGGGCCTGGGCCTCGCCATCAGCCGCCGCCTCGTGCGCCTGATGGGCGGCGACCTGCGCGTGGACAGCGTGCCCGAGCGGGGCGCCACGTTCCGCTTCACGGCGCCGTTCGGCATCGCCGGCGACGCCGCGCCCGCACCGCCTGAAACGGCGCCGCTGCGCGTCCTCGTCGCCGACGACAACGCGAGCAGCCGCGCCGCGCTGGCCGCCCTGCTCGCGGGCCGCGGCTGGCACGTCGAGACGGCCGCCAGCGGCGCGGACACCCTCGCGCTGCTGCGCGCCGCCGGGCCGTTCGACGTCGCGTTCATCGACAGCGTGCTGGGCGACCTGGACGGCGCGTCCGTGATCGCCTTCGCGCGCGCCGACCAGGCGATTTCCCTGCCCCGCTGCGCGCTGCTCGCGGCCGACCCGGAACGGGAACGCCTCGACGCCGTGGCGGCCGACCTGCGCATCGACGCCGTGCTCGCGAAACCGTTCACGCCGGGCGCGGTGGCCGACGCGCTGGCGGAACTGCACAGCGGCGCGCCCGCGCCGGCGAGCGGACGCCCGACGCCGCTGGGCGGGCGCCTGGCGGGCATGCGCGTGCTCGTCGTCGAGGACAACCTCCTCAACCAGGAAGTGGCGAACTACGTGCTCGTGCACGCGGGCGCCAGCGTCGATTTCGCCGCCAACGGCCGCAGCGCCGTCAGCATGCTCGCCGAACATTCGGCCGACTGCAGCGCGCACTACGACGCGGTGTTGATGGACTTGCAGATGCCCGTGATGGACGGCTTCGAGGCGACCCACGCGATCCGCGCCATGGGGCTCGACCGGCTGCCGATCATCGCAATGACGGCCAACGCGCTGGACGAGGACCGCCGCCGCGCGCTGGCCGCGGGCATGAACGATTACCTCGCCAAGCCGATCGACGTGGACGAACTGGTGAACATGCTGGTCCGCGTCACGGGCCGGCCGGCAGCGTCCCCGTCCGAAGCGGCGCAGACGGCGCTCGCCGCCGGGCTGGCCGTGCCCGCTTACCTGCCCGGCATCGACCTCAAGGCGACGCTGCCCCGCTTCGGCGGCAATTTCGCCAGCTTCGCCGCGTTGTTCAGGCGCTTCGAGAGCTCGCAGGGCGGCGCCGTGGCCGACATCCGCGCCCTGCTCGACGCCGGCGACCGCGCCGGGGCGGGCCAGGCCGCGCACCGCCTGCGCGGCGTGGCCGCCAACCTGGGCGCGACGGACGTGGCGAGCCAGGCGCTGGAGCTGGAACAGGCGCTGCGCAGCGAGGACGAGGCGGCGCTCGCGCTGCGCCTCGCCCGTCTCGACGCCGCGCTGTCCATCGTGCTGGAGGCGGCACGCGACCTCCCCGCACCGGAGGCCAAGCCCGCGCCGGCCGCGGCGCCGGAAGATAGCGCTATCCTGCAGCGCGAGTTGGCGCAGCTCCTTGATTTGCTCCACAATAACAACATGAAAGCGATCGCGCAGTTCGAGACGCTGCGCCCCGCCCTCGCCCGCCTCGAACCATGCCAGGTGGCCCCGCTGGCGGAGGCCGTGGCGACCCTGCGCTTCGAAGAGGCGGCGCAACTGGTGCGGACGCTACTGGATACGAAGGAGGATGCATGAGCTGGACCGACATGGCCGTCAACGGCCGCGTCCTGGTGGTCGACGATGCGATGGAAAATATCCAGATCCTGCACGGCGCCCTGCAGGACGAGCACGAGGTGTTGTTCGCGATGGACGGTCCACGCGCGCTCGAGATCGCCCGTACCCAGCAGCCCGACCTGATCCTGCTCGACGCCGTCATGCCCGGCATGGACGGGTATGCCGTCTGCAAGGAGTTGCTGGCGGCACCCGAGACGAGCGACATCCCCGTGATCTTCGTGACGGCGCTGAAGTCGCCCGAGGACGAGACGCGCGCCCTGGGCGCCGGCGCGGCCGACTTCATCAGCAAGCCGGTGAACGCCGCCGTCGTGCGGGCCCGCGTGCGCACGCAGCTGACCGTCAAGCGCCAGCGCGACGCCCTGCGCGCGCTGATCCTCACGGACGCCCTGACCGGCGTCGCGAACCGCCGCGCCTTCGACGAGCGCCTCGACGCCGAATGGCGCCGCTGCGGCCGCGCGGGCCTGCCGGTGGCGCTGATCCTCGTCGACATCGACCACTTCAAACTGTACAACGACCACTACGGCCACCAGGCCGGCGACGCGACGCTCGTGCAGTTCGCGACCGCGATGCGGCGCGCCGCCGCGCGCACGCAGGATCTCGTGGCGCGCTACGGCGGCGAGGAATTCGCGATCCTGCTGCCGCAGCTGGACGGCCGTGGCGCCACCGGCGTGGCGCACCGCCTGATGACGGAGCTGGAGCAGATGGCGATCCCGCACGCCGCATCGCCCACGGCCTCCCGCCTCACTGCCAGCATGGGCATCGCCTGCATGGTGCCGGGCGAACACAGCATCCCGGCCGACCTGATCCAGGTGGCCGACGCCCTGCTGTACCAGGCCAAGGCCGAGGGCCGCAACCGCTACAAGCTGGGCGGCGCCGACTGCGCCGCCTAGCTGTCACGCGTAGCGCCGCACGAGGAATTCGGCCACGCACACGGGCTTCGTGCCGCCCTCGCGCTCGACCGTGACGTCGAGTGTGAGCTGGCTCGATCCATCTTCATCCTCCAATGCCGCCAGCACGATCGCCGCGCGCACACGGCTGCCGGCCGGCACCGGCGCGGGAAACCGCACCTTGTTCAAGCCATAGTTGACGACGAGCTTCGCATCGACCATGACGAGGACGTCGGCCAGCATCGACGGCAGCAACGACAGGGTGAGGAAGCCGTGCGCCACGGTCCCGCCGAACGGCGATTCGCGCGCCGCGCGTTCGGGATCGATGTGGATCCACTGGTGGTCGTCGGTGGCGTCGGCGAACGTCGCGATGCGGTCCTGGCCGATCTCGAACCAGCGCGACCGGCCCAGCTCCGTGCCGACGAGGCCCCGCAGCGCGTCCAGCCCCGTCACTTCGTGCAGGGCGCTAGCCATGGCGTGCCTCCCCGCCGGGCCGGCGCCCGAACATGCCCATGCCCTCGACCGTGCACACGGTCTCGCCATGCTGGTTGAGCGCGACCCACGTCGACCAGACGATGCCGCGGTCGGGCTTCGACGTGGACGCCTTCACCCGCGTGGTCCGGTAGTGCACGTTCAACGTGTCGCCCGCGCGCACGGGCGCGAGCCAGCGCACGCCGTCCAGGCCGGGCGAGCCCATGCTGGCCGACCGGTTCATCAGCCCGTCGACGACCATCCGCATCATCATGCTGCACGTGTGCCAGCCGCTGGCGATCACGCCGCCGAAGATCGACGCCTCGGCCGCGCCGCGATCGAGGTGGAACGGCTGCGGATCGAACTCCCGCGCGAACGCGACGATCTCGTCTTCCGTGACGGTGCGCGTGCCCAGGTCGATGTCCTGGCCGGGTTCGAAATCCTCGAAATACCAGTACTCTTTCATGCCGCCTCCTCGTCATCGTAAAAGCCCGGCTGCGCGATGAAGCGGGCCAGGTGATGGTCGCAATCGCCCAGCGTCAGCTCGATCGTCGACAGGCGCTTGAAATAATGCGACGCCGGCAACTCGTCCGTTACGCCCATCCCGCCGTGCAACTGGATCGCCTGCTGGCCCACGAAGCGGGCGGCCTGGCCCACGCGGTACTTGGCGGCCGCGACCGCGCGGCGGCGCTCGGCGACAATGCCCGTGCAGGCATCTTCGGCCTGGTGCCCGGCGGCCTGCTGCTCGGCGGCCAGGCGCACGGCGGCCAGCAGCGCCATCGAACGGGCCTGCTCCAGATGCACGTACATGTCGGCCATGCGGTGCTGCAAGGCCTGGAACTTACCGATCGGCACGCCGAACTGCTGGCGCGTCTTGAGGTGGTCGAGCGTCGCGCCGAACAGCGCATCCATCGCACCCAACGCTTCCGCGCACAGCAGGCCGGCGCCATGGTCGGCCGCCGCTTCCAGGATAGTCCAGCCTTCGTCCACGGTGCCGATCACGGCATCGGCACCGACCGTCACGTCGCGCAGCAGTACGTCGGCCGCACGCTGGCCGTCCAGCATGCGCACGTCGCGCATGACCACGCCCGCCGCGTCCGCCGGCACCGCGAACAGCGTGATGCCGTCCTCGTCGCGCTGCGCGCCGGCCGTCCTGGCCGACACGATCAGCAAGCCGGCCTGCGCGCCATGCAGCACGACCTTCTTTTCGCCGTTCAGGCGCCAGCCGGCACCGTCCGGGGTGGCGCGCATGGCGATATCGCGCAGGTCGTGGCGCGACTGGCGCTCGCCCAGCGCACAAGCCAGTTTCAGGTCGCCCGCCGCCACGCGTTCGAGCAGCGCTTCATGCGCACGCCCGCGGCGGAGGAACTCGGCGCCGAACATCGTTGCGAAATACGGTTCGACAACGAGGCCGCGGCCGAGTTCCTGCATCACGACGAACATGTCGACGGCATCGCCATCGAAGCCGCCCTGCGCTTCCGGCAGCGGCAGCGCCGTCAGGCCGAGCTCGGCGAGCGTGGCCCAGGCGGCCTCCGACACGCCGGCCGGCGACCCGACGATGGCGCGGCGCGCCTCGAACGTGTAGTCGCGCGCGATCCAGCGCTTGAGCGCATCCGCCAGCTGCAGCTGCTCTTCCTTGAAGTTGAAGTCCATGTCTTTCCTCACAGGCCCAGGATCATCTGGGAGATGATGTTGCGTTGGATCTCGTTCGAGCCGCCGTAGATCGACGTCTTGCGGAAATTGAAGTAGTGCGGCAGCAGCGGCGCGGCGAAGTCGTCGTCGATGGCGCTGTGCGCCTGCTCGCCTTCCAGGTAGGCCGGGTCGAACGGCAGCGCCAGCGGGCCGGCCGCCTCGACCATCAGTTCCGACAGCCGCTGCTGGATCTCGGTGCCGCGCACCTTCAGCACGGACGCTTCCGGTCCCGGCGCCTTGTCGGCTTGCGCCAGCACGCGCAGCACCGTCATCTCGAGGGCCATCAGCTCGATCTCGAGGTCCGCCACTTTTGCCGCGAACAGCGGATCGCGCAGCAGCGGCGCGCCGTTCTTCTGCTCGCGCCGGGCGAGCGCCTTGAGCCGGGCCAGCTCGCGCTTGGACCGGCCCACGGCCGCGATCCCCGTGCGCTCGTGACCCAGCAGATATTTCGCATACGTCCAGCCGCGGTTTTCCTGGCCGACGAGGTTCGCCACGGGCACGCGCACGTTGTCGAAGAAGACTTCGTTCACCTCGTGGTCCTCGTCGAGCATGATGATGGGGCGCACGGTGACGCCCGGCGCATGCATGTCGATCAGCAGGAACGAGATGCCCTCCTGCTTGCGCACGGCCGGGTCGGTGCGCACGAGGCAGAAGATCATGTCGGCGTGCTGGGCCAGCGTCGTCCACGTCTTCTGGCCGTCGACGATGTAGTGATCCCCGTCGCGCACCGCCGTCGTCTTCAGCGACGCGAGGTCGGACCCGGCGCCCGGCTCGGAATAGCCCTGGCACCACCAGTCCTCGCACGCCAGGATGCGCGGCAGGTAGTACGCTTTCTGTTCCTCGCTGCCGAAGGCCATGATGACGGGCGCGACCATGTTCACGCCGAACGGCAGCACGGGCGGCGTACCGGCGCGGGCGCATTCTTCCTCGAAGATGTGGCGCTGCACGGGCGTCCATCCCGGGCCGCCATACTCGCGCGGCCAGCCGGGCGCGGCCCAGCCCTGGCGCGCGAGGATGCGGTGCCAGCGCACGTAGTCGTCCTTGTGCAGGCGCAGGTGGTTGGCCACCTTGTGGCGCAGGTCGGCCGGCAGCTCGGCCTCGAGGAAGGCACGCACCTGGTCGCGGAAGGCCAGGTCGTCACCGGTATAGGTCAGGTCCATGTTGTCTCCTTTGTTATGCCGGCCAAAAAAGCACGACCGTTCAAAAGATTGTACCCGAAATCATCCGGCGAGAAACGCGGCGTACAAATGCAAACGCCCCCGCGCGGGCGGGGGCGTTCGTGCTGCCGCGTGCCGTGTCGATCAGCGCTTGCGGCGACGGACGATGCCCATCGCGCCCAGCATGCCCGCCATCATCAGGGCGATCGACGACGGTTCCGGCACGGCCGCCGCGGGCGCGGCCGGCAGGCCCACGCCGACATCGTCACTGATGCCGCCGATGCCGCCGCCGTTGCCGGTGTTGCCGCCGGCATGGCCGTTCTGCGCCGGGATCGGCAGTTGGACGATGGCGCCGCCCTCCTGGCCGCCGGCCGCCGGCGTGATCACCGTCGCACCGTTCCCGTTGTTGTAATTGCCGGACGGGGCGCCGTCGACGCCGTTGCCCGCATTCGTCGAGCCGCCGCCCTTGGTGGAACCACCGCCGGCCACCGCCGTGCCCCCGCCGGACGCGCCGCCGCCATTCGACGCGCTGCCGCCGCCGGACGCGCCGCCCCCGGTCGCGCCATTGCCGAAGCCGCCGCCGAAGCCGCCACCGTTGCCCACCGTCACGCTCCCCGATTGGCCGACCGTGACGACCTTGCCGTCGCTGGTGGACACCACCGCCATGCCGTTACCCAGCATCGCCGCCAGCCTGGCGTTGCTCGTGCTCAGCAGATAGGTGCCTTCGATGCCCTGCGAATACGTCAGTTTGACCGGCGCACCGCTCTGGCCGACGTTGGCGCTGGCCTTCTGGTACAGGGTTTCGGCCAGGTTGCCGCTGCCGTAGGCGGCGCCGCCGACCAGGCTCGTGCCGTTCGCCAGCACGCCCGAACTGACCACGTCCGCGCCGTTCCCGCCGGTCCATCCGGACAGGAAGCCCGATTGGTTCCCTGAGACCACTTCTGCCTGGGCTCCGCATGCGGTCCCGACCAGCAGAGCCGCCGCGATGAGGTAACGAGTTGTCATATTGCACTCCTTGCTCAGTTCATAAAGTTATTGTTAAATTAACTGCTGAGTGAATGTAGCACACCTATAAAAAATACAATTTTCAATTGAGCGGCATAAAAAAAAGGCGAGACTCCCAGGGGAGCCTCGCCTTCAGCCATCCGGTAAGGATGAATGCTTAACTTGTGGTTATTTCACATTTGGCAACCGATCAATTGCCGGGTTGTTTCAACATCGACATGTACGGCATCGCGCGCGACGCCATGCGGGTGTCGGCCTTCAACATGCCGGCCTCGTCGGCCAGGATGTGGGCAGCTTCCTGCAGATACACGTCCTTGGCGTTCTTGGCGGCCTTCTCTGCGGCCAGTTCCGCCGTCAGGCTGCGCTCGTCGCCCTGCAGGCCGTCGTCCGCGCTCGCCGCGCCCTTCAGCACGACATTCGTCTTCTTCGGGCTGGTCGGCGTCGGCACCTTGCCGCGCTGCTCCTTGCTGCCCGGGCCGGACACCGGCTCATCCGGATTATCCTTGCCGGCGAGGCGCGATTCGCGCAGGCGGGCCTTCGCTTCCTGGTTCTCGCGCTCCTTGCGGCGCACGGTCTCGTTCAGCGAGATGAGATTGTCCTTGCGGACCTTCAGCGCCTCGGCGATGTCCTGCTCGATGTCCAGGAAGTCGCGGTCCTTCGCGACGCGGGAATCGTGCTTCTTCTGCAGCGGGTTGAACAGCTCCTTCAGGTCGCCCGACGGCATGTACGTCGCCGGCTTGATCTGTACCCACGGCAGCGCGTTGTCGTAAGACGATTCGCCGAAGTTGTCGTCGTCCGACGTGACCGGGAACCTGATGTCCGGGGTGACGCCGCGCAGCTGCGTGGTGCCGCCGTTGATGCGGAAGAACTGGGCGATCGTCATCTTGAGCTCGCCGTACTTCATCTTGTCGTTCTGCGAGAAGCGGTCGAGGTTGATCAGCGTCTGCACCGTGCCCTTGCCGAAGCTCGGCTCGCCGATGATGACGCCGCGGCCGTAATCCTGGATCGCGGCGGCGAAGATTTCCGACGCCGATGCCGAACCACGATTGATCAGCACGCCCATCGGGCCGTCCCACGCGAGGCCGGCGTCCGTGTCGCTCTCGACTTCGACGCGGCCTTCGGCGCTGCGCTGCTGCACGACCGGGCCCTTGTCGATGAACAGGCCCGTCAGCTCGACGGCCTCGATCAGCGAACCGCCGCCGTTGTTGCGCAGGTCGATCAGGACGTTGTCGACCTTCTCTTTCTTCAGTTCGCCGAGGATGCGCTTCACGTCGCGCGTCGCGCTCTTGAAGTCCTTGTCGCCCTTGCGGCGCGCCTCGAAGTCCTGGTAGAAGGTCGGCAGCTGGATCACGCCGATGCGGCGCTTCACGCCGTTGTCCGTGACCTCGATGACCTTCTTCTTGGCCGACTGCTCTTCCATGCTGATCTTCTGGCGCACGAGGGAAATGGTCGTGTGCTTGCCGTCCTGGCCGGCGTCGGCCGGCAGCACGTCCAGGCGGACCGTCGAGTTGCGCTCGCCGCGCACGAGCTGCACGACGTCGTCGATGCGCCAGCCCATGACGTCCGTGACTGGGCCGTTGCCCTGCGCGACGCCGACGATGCGGTCGCCCACCTTCAGCTTGCCGGATTTGTCGGCCGGGCCGCCCGGGACGATCTCGCGGATCACGGTGTAGTCTTCGCGCGACTGCAGCACGGCGCCGATGCCGTCCAGCGACAGGCGCATGGCGATGTCGAAGTTCTCGGCCGAGCGCGGGCCCAGGTAGTTGGTGTGCGGCTCGATGGCCATCGCGTACGCGTTCATGAACATCTGGAACACGTCTTCGTTGTTCAGCTTCCTGAGGCGGTTCTGGTAGCCCTCGTAACGCTTGTCCAGCGTCTCGCGGATCGCCTTCTCGTCCTTGCCGGCGAGCTTCAGGCGCAGCCAGTCGTTCTTGACGCGCTTGCGCCACAGGTCCTTCGCCTCGTCCTCGTTCTTCGCCCACGGCGCCTTCTCGCGGTCGATCTGCAGCGATTCGTCCGTGGTGAAATCGAACTTGCCCTTCAACAGCTCACGCGCATACGTCATGCGGTCGAAGAAGCGCTGCTGGTACACGTTGTAGATCTGGAAAGGGACCGTCAGGTCTTCGTTGTTGATCGCATCGTCCAGCTTGGTGCGCACGGGCGCGAAGCTGTCGATGTCGGCCTGGGTGAAGTAGAGTTTCTCGCTGTCGAGCGCCTTGAAGTAAGCGTCGAAGATCTTCGCGGACATCGCGTCGTCCAGCGGCGTCGCCTTGTAGTGGTAGCGCGCGAGCACGCGCGAGGCCCACAGCGCGGCCTGGGTCTGGGCGGGGGCCGGCTTGATCTGGACGATGGGGGCCGTGTCGGTCTTGGCCGCGGCAACCTTCTCGGGCTGCGCCGTGACCACGTGGGCCGACATGGCAAACGCCAGCGCGACCGTCAACAACTGCTTCTTCATTCTTGGTTCTCCGGACGGGAATATTCATGCGACTGCTTGGCGGGAGGGCCGGCAGTCGCGCCGACGCAGCGGCGGATGCAACCCATTCTACAGGATAGCGCGGCGGCGCAGAGCCGGCTTGTACGCGTCTTCAGCCGAGCTTAAGTCTTCATGGCGCCCTCGGGCCTACGCTTTTACAAATCGAAACAAACTGGTTTGAAACCAACAGTAAGCCAGGCCGCCCGCCGCGATGATCAACAGATAAGGCCAGCTGCGCGCGCTCAATTTCCAGTCGACGGGCGATGGCCAGAACGACAGGAACTGCGGTGCCAGCAGCAGGGTCAAGGCCAGGTCGGCCGGGCCGAAGTGCCACGGGGCGCGGGTGCGCCACCAGGCCACGGTCACCGGCACGAACAGCACGAGGAACGGCGCCAGCGCCGCGGGCGCGGCGTTGTACCAGCGCAGGTTGGCGAACGAGACGGAGCCGAGCTCCCACACGCGCCCGTTGCGGCGCGGGATGATGGTAAAACCGACGGGTTCGGCGCCCAGCAGCAGCCCGACCGAGAAATGCGCGAGCTCGTGGCAGAACGTGCCGACGGCGCTGAACAGGAAGAAGACGGGGTGCGCCCGCGTCACCATCCAGATCAGGAACGCGAGCGCGAGCGACGGCACGAGATACAGCAGCATCTCGCCCAGGCCGCAGGCCCAGGCGGGCAAATGGGAGGCGCAGCCCGCAAGCCAGGACATGGCCGCGGCGCGTCAGCCCAGATAGAAACAGCGGGCGCAGGCCTGGCGGTAGCTCTCGTTGCCGCCGATGCTGACCTGCTCGCCTTCGCGGATGCGGCGTCCTTCCGGATCGACCCGGATGTTCATCGTCGCCTTCTTGCCGCACGTACAGATGTTCTTGATTTCCTCGATATCGTCTGCCAGCGCCAGCAGGTGCGCGGAACCGGGGAACGGGTCGCCGCGGAAATCGCTGCGCAGGCCGTAGCAGATGACGGGCACGCCGCGCACCTGCGCCAGCTGGTGCAGCTGCACGACCTGCTCCTTCGTCAGGAACTGGGCTTCGTCGACGAGCACGCAGGACACGGCCGGCGCCTTGTCCAGGAAATTCGTGGTCGTGTCGAACACGTCGGTCTGGCGCTGCGGCCCCAGGCGCGAGGTGATCTGGCCGACGCCGTAGCGGTCGTCGATGGCGGCCGTGTACAGCTGGACCTTCTGGCCCTGCTCTTCATAGTTGTGCGCCACCTGCAGCAACGACGTCGACTTGCCCGCGTTCATTGCCGAATACCTGAAATAGAGTTTTGCCACTGCCCTGTCCTGCCCTGGAATGCCGTTGTACGATCCGGGGATTATAGCAATCCCGCCGGCAATCGGACATGGCGCGGCGGGCCGCCGTCACTCGCCCGGATGGTATTTGCGCTCGAGCTGTTTTTCGATATCTTCCTTGTAATACAGCACGTCCTTGAATTCGCCGCGGCTGTACATCGCGGCCTGGTCCGCGAAATGGGGCGAGGCCGGATCCCCGCTCTCGCCGCCGGCCAGGATGCTCTTCGCGCGCACGCGCGGGCCGAACTCGACGGCGGCGACGAAACTGTTGCCGCGGTCGCCATAGATGCGCTTCGTCGTCTGCTTCGCCGTCATGCCGAACGATGCGAGCGAGCCCCAGTTGGCGGACGTGAAGCCGACGGGCAGGCTCGGCTTGTCGTCGTCGTACTGCTGGCCCACGGCGCCGGACAGGCGCTGGAAGCGGTTGATCTCGCCCCACGGCGTCTTCCAGCTGCCGAAGTCCGCCTGCAGTTTGTCGCTCGCGCGCGCCAGCGCATCCAGCCGTTCGCGCGAGGTCAGCTGCGTTTGCACGAAGTCGACCACCGGCACGCGCTGCGCCTTCGCGCGGCTCGATGCCTGCGCGACCATGTCCTGGCCCCAGTACACGGCAAGCGACGTCGGCACGGAAGCCGTCGAGAAGCGCAGGTCCCAGCCGCGCAGCAGCGCCACCTGGTCGGCCAGGCGAGCCTTCAGCGGATCGCCGTCCGGCAGCGCCTCCCAATCCTTCACCACGGCCGGGACGAGCGGTTCGAACGCCGTCAGGTAGCTGTCGTAGGCCTTCGCGATGAGGCCGTCGAGCGTGACGTCGCGCGCATCGTGCAGCACGCGCTCCGCGTGGACGCCGCGCGGATTCTGCGGCAGCGACCACATATAGGCCGGATAGGACGCGCAATCCGGGCTGCTCGCGCCGAACCCCGTGCACGGCCAGTTGTTCGTGTTGGAGATATAGCCACTCGCCGGATTGAACACCGTGATCGTCTCGCCGACGTCGTGCAGGCCCTTCCACTCGGTGGCCGGGTCGCTGCCGTCGACGGGCTTCGTCCAGTCGAAGCGCGGGTCGCGGCGCGGGATGAAATTGCCGTGGAAGTAGGCGATATTGCCGTCGGCATCCGCGTACACCGTGTTGTTCGACGAATTCGTGCGCAGGTCCATCACCTTGCGGAACGCCGCGTAGTCGCGCGCCTTCGTGCGGCCGTACGACTGCATGAGCGCGTGCATCGGGTCGTCCATCATGCGCACCGCGACCCACTTGCCGTCCTGCGCGCGGATCACGGGACCGTGGTGCGTGAAGTACGCCGTGACGGTGCGCGTGGCCATGCCGTGCGCGGTCCGATAAGGCAGCGCAATCGTCTTCGCGCGCACCGTGCGTTCGCCGGCGCCGTACTTGTACACGAACCCGCCGTCGCGCCGCGCCACCGTTTCCAGGTACTCGTCGATGACGTCGCCGCCGCCCGACGTGTGCATCCAGCCGATGCGGTCGTTGAAGCCCTGGTAGATGAAGAACTGGCCCCATGTGACGGCACCGTACGCGTTCAGGCCCTCCCCACTCACCATGTGGATCTCGGGCCGGAAGTAGAACGACGTGTGCGGATTGATCATCAGCAGCGCGTGGCCGCCGGCCGCCCGGCGCGGCGCGATGGCGAAGCCGTTGGAGCCGCGCGGCTCCGGATCGAAGCCCTTGTCGGCGAGCGCCACGGCGGGCGCCGGTGCCGTCCCGTAGAACGCCTGCAAGGCCTTCAGGTCGATGGTCTCGATGTCGCCGCCGATGCTGCCCTCGCTGAACGCGAGCGCCATCCACGGCTCGAAACGCGTGATCAGCCTGGGCTTGACCTGCGGATGCGTGGCGAGATACCAGTTCAGGCCATCCGCGTACGCATCCATCAGCTTCTTGAGCCAGGCCGGGCTCTCCGCATACTTTGCCTTCAGCCCGGCCGGGTCGATGTACAGCTTCATGCGCAAATCGCGCCAGATCTCCTTCTCGCCCTCGACCTCGGCCAGCCGCCCCAACGCGTTGATGTAATTGAGCTCGACGCGGTTGAAATCGTCCTCGGCCTGCGCGTACAGCGTGCCGAACACGGCGTCCGCATCGGTCTTGCCGAAGACGTGCGGGATGCCCCATTTGTCGCGCAGGATCGTCACGCGCCGTGCCCGGGCCTGCAGGCGTGCGCGCTCGGAGGACGTCGAGGCGGCATGCGGCTTTGCGGCGGCATGCGCGGCCACGGGCTGGACGAGCGCGAACAGCGCGGCGCAGGCGATGGCGACCGGGGTCGCGCGGGACAGCGTCATGAGGGCGCCTCGTTCAGGCGCCGCCGAGCGCGGCGAGCTTCTGGCGCAGCACTTCGTTTTCCGTCATCAAGGTGGCGACGCGGTCCTTCAATTCGCCGACCTGGGCCCGCAAGGCCTTCACCTGGTCTTCCGGCGAATCCGGCACGGTCTCCTTCTTCGGCTTGGCGCCCGTCTTCTGTTCGCGCACCTGGCGCGCGGCCTGCTGCAGCTCCTTGCGTCCGCCGGCGACGGCCGCGACCTGCGCTTCCGGCGGCAGCGACGCGACGCTGGCGGCGGCGCTGACGGAAATCGTCCCGCTGCGCACGGCGTCGACCAGTTCCGGCGCCGCCGTCTTGCGGATGCGCTCGATCTGGCTGAGCGTGTTGGCCGACACGCGCGCGGCCTTGGCCACGTCTTCGCGCGTGCTCCACGGCGGGTCGACCGGATCGTCGGCAGGTTCCGGCGCCGGCTGGTCCGGCGGCGCTTCGGCGGCGCGCTGGGCGGCGCGCGCGGCGACGATTTCCTTCTTGCGCAGCGCGAGCATGCCGCGCTGAAAGTCGGACACGCTGCGGCGCGCGAGGTTATTGTCGATCACCCACAGCATGACGTCTTCGAGCGAGTCGAACTTGTCGTTGTTGACCGTACGAAACTCAATGCCGTGCTTTGTACAAATGTCGTAGCGGTTATGCCCGTCGATCAGGACGTCGCGCCACAACACGAGCGCGTCGCGGCAGCCGTCGGCCAGCAGGCTGCGTTCGAGCGCGGCGTATTCGACGGGCGTGAGGGGGTCGATGAAAGAGCGGAGTTCCTCGTTGATCGTGATATTCAAAATGTGTCCTTGCATGTTTCCTGCCGCGGCAATGGCGGCCGCGGGCGTATCGCCCCGCATGCTACACCATGCGCCGCCAGCCGGCACGCGTCATGCATGTTGAATGGCAACATCGGCCGGATCGGCGCACAATGATGTGGACTCAGCCTTCAGGGAGCGAACGATGAATCGACGCCATGACCGCATCTCCGCCATGTTCATCGAGGCCGTGCTGGACGCCAGCCGGCACCATGGCACCGCCCGCGCCGCCCGCCTCCTGCAAGAGGACGGCGTGGCGTTCGACGTCGCGCTGCGCGTACTGACGCGCCCTGGGGGAAGGCGCCTGAGACCCCGTCCTCCGCATGTGCTGGTCGCGGCGGCGGCGGCCGTCGTGCGGCCGTTCGGGGCGGCGCATCCTCACCGTCGAGACGGATTACAAACCAACGGTTGAGGTTTGCACCATGCTCAATAACGATCGGTTGATATTGACCGCGCCCTGGTCGGGCAGATTCAGGGCAAGACGATGATTGCGGAACGCCTCGCATTGTGCGGAACGATCGCAGGCGGAAAAAGGAGTGACGACCAGCTGCCACATGCGCAGAGGCACCTGGTGCCCGGAGCCGGGATCGAACCGGCACGCCATCGCTGGCACGGGATTTTAAGTCCCGGGTGTCTACCAGTTTCACCATCCGGGCAGCGCGCCGAATTCTAGCACAGCCAGACCCGATCAGGGTCGAGATTGCAATATTGACCGCGATGGCGCGGGTGTCATTCCAGCTTGGAGGTCAGGTCGGCGTGCGCCGGGTCATCCCGGTGACGACCCGGCGCAACCGCATGAGCCGCGCGCGCGACACCCCGAGCCGGAACGTCAAGGCCAGCACCGCCGCGCGCGGCCGGCCAGAGTGGCGGAACGCCAGCCACAGGCAGGACGCGGCGCGGCGGTCGTCGAGGACGAACAATCCGTAGGCCGCCCACCACATCTTGTCGGCCCACAGCGCGCGCTGTTGCGGCGTCAGGCGGCCCGAGCGCAACCATTTCTGGCGGATCAGGAAATTCGAGTGGTGATACCAGGCGCTCGGCTGGGCAAACACGGTGCGCACGACGGACGTGGCCACGATACGGTAGTGCGCCACGACCTCGGGCTGGAAAGCGAAGGCATAACGGTCCGCCAGCCGCAGCCACATGTCGTAGTCTTCGTAGTTCAGGCGTTCATCGTAGCCGCCGACGGCCTCCAGTGCGTCGCGCCGGATCAGCGTCGCCATGGCGGGGATGAAATTACCGTCGGCCAGCCTGTCGAAGATCCGTCCCTGCGGCGGGTCGGTGACGCCATGCGCCTCGATGAAGGGTTTGGGGAGCAATGCCCCCGCCTCATCCATCTGCCCGGCATCGGCATAGATGACGGCCGTGTCGGCGTCGAGCGATTGCGCCAGCGCCACCTGCGATGCCAGCTTGTGCGGCAGCCAGGTGTCGTCGGTGGCGGTCATGCTGACATACGTACCTTGCGCCAGCGCCAGCGCTTCGTTCAGCGAGGCACAGATACCGCGGTTGACCTCGTGGCGGATGAAACGGGCCGCCGGATAATGCTCCGCCAGCCAATTCGCGATGACCTGCGGCGAATGATCGCGCGAGCAGTCGTCGATCACCATCAGTTCGAAGTCCTGGAACGTCTGGGCGCGAATGCTCTCCAGGCAGTCCAGCACGAAACGCTCGTGGTTATAGCAGAGGGCGATGACGGTGACGGTAGGGGTGCGCATGGATTACCGATGCTCTAAATATAAGAACGATTACCAGATAGTAGCTCAGCTGTAGGAAAATTCCTACCCGCTAACTGCCTGACGTTGCGTACTTACATCGCTCGCCGTCCACGAGGCGTGCATCCGCGATCCGGTTCCGCCCGCCCCGCTTGGCCGCATACAGCGCCGCATCCGCCCGCTGCAACAGGTTCGCCAGCGACTCCCCATCAGCGAGACTGCCCACCCCCACGCTGACCGTGTAGCGCACGGCCACGCCCCCTGGTCCGGCCACGGCGGCCCGTTCGAGCGTGCGCCGCAATTCGTCGGCAAGAGACACGGCCGCGTCCGCATCCGAATCCGGCAGCAGGACGGCGAATTCCTCCCCGCCCAGGCGGGCGCACCCGTCGCCGCGCAGCACGGCGGCCGTCCGTGCGACGAGGTCGGCCAGCACCCGGTCGCCGACGGCGTGGCCGTGAGTGTCGTTGATGGACTTGAAGTGGTCGACGTCGAAGATCAGCACCGACAGCGTCCTGCCCGCGCGCACGGCATCCGCGTGGGCGCGCTCGGCGCGGCCAAAGAACGCGCGGCGCGACCAGGCGCCCGTCAGGTGGTCGTGTTCCGCCGCATACCGGGCCTGGCCGATCAGGCCGGCGTTCGCCATCATCACGGCGCCCAGGGTCAGGCCCGGCAGCGCCAGCGTGCCGAGGGCGAAGCAGACGAGGTTGACGGGCGACGCGTCGAACAGCGTGACCTGGGCGTCATGGTGGGACGCGTACATCAGCGCGCGCACCGCGTGGGCCGCCGCCAGGGTCAGCGCGGCGCCGAACGCGAACCGGATCGGATAACGGGCCCGGCCGGGCTGCGCCCAGGGCCGCAGTCCCCAGGCCATGGCGACGCACACGATGCCGTGAAACAGGGACGACAGCGCGACCCGCACCGCCATCGCGTCCACGACGTAGTGGAAAACACCCAGCGCCGCGGTCGACGCAGCCACCAGCACGGCCAGCGCACCGTACGGCGCCGGACGGCCGAGGTGGCGCTGGAAGCCGGCATGCATCAGCGCCGGCGCGCACAGGAACAGCAGGTTCGCGATGTCGATCGACAGCACGTCCGCGATCCGCCCGCGGCCGGCGAACAGCAGCAGCGCCGCGATGGCCAGGACGTTCGCGACCGTCCACTCGCGCATGCCGGACACCCCGCTGCGTGCCAGCGAGCGCAGGACCATCAGCATGATCGCCGACAGTGCGATGGTGACAAGTAAAAGGAGTAAGGCGCTCAAATCGAAACGGGCTGGATGGGCTGGACGTGCAACACTGTCGAGACTGGCACAAGTCCCGGGAAACGCGCGCGAAATTGCGCGGTGGAAATAAACATAAGTTTAGCAAATTTGAGTGACGCGATTTTACCCAGAAGGAATTATTCACGCGTTTTATGGCAAAGTCGTCGAAAAATGCCGACCACGATGATGCAGAAACAACAGGGCAGCCGGCCGGCCACGGCGCGCATCCAGTCCGTCGACGTCTTCCGGGCCTGGCGATCACCGCCGTCATCGCGCTGCACACCGCGCCGCGCGCAGGCCTCGACGCGGTCGGACTGCGCTTCGACGCCCGCACGGTGTGCGACCAGCTGGAACGCTTCGCCGTGCCGCTGTTCTTCATGTTGTCCGGCTATTTCTGGGCAAGCCGCTGCCGGGACCGTGCCGCATGCCGGACGGGCGGCGTCGCGCTCGCCCGGCGCGTCCTCGTGCTGTTCGTCGCCTGGTCCGCGATTTATTTCCTCATCACGGTCGCGGCGGTGGGCTGGGCGGCCGCCACGCGCCCCCTGCCCGGCCTGCCCACCCTGCTGCTGCAAGGCACCAAGGCCCATCTGTGGTTCCTGCCGGCACTTGCACTGGCAGCACTCGTCACCGGCGCCCTGCTCGCGCGCGGGCGGGAGCGCACCCTGCTCGTGCTGGCGCTGGCGCTGTACGCGGCCGGCCTCGCCGGCAAGGCGTACGCCGACACGCCCATCGGCTTCCACACGCCCGTCAACATGCGCAACGGGCCGTGCTTCAGCCTGATCATGTTCGTCACCGGCGTCCGTCTGCAGCGCCTGGGCCCGCGGCCCGCATGGCGCCGGCTCGGTCCCGCGCTGGCGCTGGGCGGACTGGCCCTCCAGCTGGCCGAGGTCGCCTGGCTGCATGCACATTGGGGTACGAACATGGCACAGGATTTCGTGCTCGGCACCTATTTCTATGGATTGGGCATGACAATGCTGGCCCTGTCCGATCCGGCGCCGCTGCGCTGTTCCCGCCTCGCCGGGCTCGGTCCGCTGGTGCTGGGGATTTATGCGTCGCACTTCCTGTTCGTCGACCTGCTTGCCGGCCCGGATGCGCCGCTGCGCGCCATCCCCGGCTGGGACATCATCGTCGTCGCCCTCGTCTTCGCGCTGTCGCTGGCGCTGACGGGCTTGTTGTGGCGGTTCGCGGCCACGCGCCGCCTGGTCGCATGAATCCGGAAGCACCACGTACGGACTGGCCGGCACGGCGCGCTAACGGACGACCGTCGTCGCCCATCTGCGCTACCATCGTCCCATGTGTGGACGATTTGACCAGAGCCAGACCGCGCGCCATTACGCCAACCTGATCGGCTGGACCGACGCCGTGTTCGACAGCGAGTCGAGACCGACGACGAATGCGGCGCCCGGCACCTACCGCCCCGTCATGCACGTGCAGAACGGCGAGCAGCGCGTGGACGACGTGTTCTGGAGTTACCGCGCGAAATGGGCTGAAGGCAAGGTGCCCATCGTCATCAACGCCCGGCTGGAAAAGCTGGCCAACCGCTACTGGTCGCGGCTCGTCAAGAACGGGCGCGGCATCGTGCCCGCCGAGGGCTGGTACGAGTGGACGGGAGAAAAAGGCCACAAGCAGCCCTGGCACATCCACCGCAAGGACCACGCCCCGCTGTTCATGCTGGCCGTCGCCAACTTCGGCCCGTTCGAGGAGAACCGCGCCGAGGCGGGTTTCGTCATCGTCACGGACGACGCCTCCGGCGGCATGCTGGACATCCACGACCGCCGCCCCGTCGTGCTGGAGGCGGAAGACGCGAAACTCTGGCTCGATCCGGGCCTGTCGCCCCAGCAGGCCATCGAACTGGCGCGCCATGCGGCCGTGCCCGCGGATGCCTTCGAATGGTACAAGGTCAGCACGGCCGTCAACCGGGCCGGCGCCGACGGGCCGGAGATCGTCCGGCCGCTGGACGACTAACCTGTCCCACAGTCATTCATTGCCTCGGCAGCTTCGCAACGAAAGCTGAGAACCGCTATTGCAAACGCCGTTATGAGCTAGGTCGTATCGAATGTCGCAACCAAGCGCGGCGATCGATGGTCATACGAGACCGCAAGACATGACGAAAGGGTTGCGCAATGGGTGACTACCTGAGGATCCAAGAAATGTTGAAGGAAGGCGAAGCCTATGCCGGCCTGATACTCGGCAAGAACGGCGAGTCCGACTACCACCTGGTGCTATTGCCGGACGAAGCGTCCGACGTCAGCTGGCCTGCCGCGCGCGAATGGGCTGCCGCGCAGCAAGGCGAGCTGCCGACACGGCGCGAACTCGCCCTGCTGTTCGCCAACCTGCGCGAAGGCTTCGACCGCGTCTGGTACTGGTCGAACGAGTCCCACGACACACGGCCGCAACTGGTCTGGGGGCAGAATTTTGCCAGCGGCATCCAGACCGTGTATGGCCGTCCGTTCCGCGGGCATGCCCGCGCGATCCGGCGCATCGACGCCGGATGACGGCCACGGCAGGCGGTGCGCCGCCTGCCGCAGCGCTGCTGCTACTACTTCGTCGTCTTCGCCTCGGTGAAGACGTTGGAGCGGCCAATGGGCTGATCCATGTTGGCCAGGAACCAGGCCGTCGTCGCCATGACGGCGGCGTGGCGGCGCAGGTTTTCCGGATTCACCTTATCGAAGGTATCGGCGGGGGTATGGTGATAATTGAAGTAATCGGACGAATCGATCCACGGTTCGAAAGTCGGCACGCCCGAATCTTCCAGGTCGTGCAGGTCGCCGGCACCGACGACGTCGTCGCGGCGGAATGCGCCCGCGCCCATCGGATACAGGGCAGCCTGCAGCGGCGCCAGCAGCTTCGCGCCGGCCACACCGATGCCCGCGTGCAGGCCGAACGGACGGCCCGAGCCGCCGTCGTCCTCGTATGCCGCGACATGCTTCTCGGCGAGCTTCTTGTTGACGGCGTCATACGTGTGCCCGCCGCGGCCGCCGTTCTCCTCGTTCATCCAGGCGACGACGCGGATCGTGCGGCGCGGCCGGTAATCCAGCTTGCGCAGCGTGTTGATCACTTCCATCGCGCTGACGACCCCGGATGCATCGTCATTGGCGCCGGTGGCGAGGTCCCACGAATCCAGGTGGCCCGACACGATCACGATCTCGTCGGCCTTGTCCGTGCCCGGCCAGTCGGCGATCACGTTGTAGCTGTCGGCGTCCGGCAGGATCTGCGGCGTCAGGGTCAGATGCATCGTGACGGGGCCGCGCTTCGACAGGCGCGCGATCAGCAGCGAGTCTTCGATCGTGACCGCCGCCGCCGGGATGCGCGCATCGTCCTTGAGGAGCGTGGCGCCCGTGTGCGGGATGCGGTAAGCGGCACCGCCGACGGCGCGCACGAGGGCCGCCGCGGCGCCCATCTCGGCCGCCATGCGCGGGCCGGCCCCGCGGAACGCGACGGCCTGGCCATACGCGGTGCCTGCCAGGCCGCGGTCCGCCATGTTCTGGTCGAACGGCACGTCGAACAGGACGATGCGGCCCTTCACTTCGGCCGCGCGCGCCTTCAGTTCCTCGAACGTGCGCACGACGATCACCGGCGCCGTGATGCCGGCGGCCGGGGTCGCGCCCGATCCGCCCAGCGCGGTCAGCACGATTCTTTGCGTCACGCCCGCCGGACGGCCGTGGTAGTCCACGAGCGCCGCCTTCTCCTCGCCGCGCACCCAGTGCGGCACCTTGATCGGCTGCAGCGTGACCTTGGCGCCCAGCTTGCGCAGCTCGTCGGCGACCTGCGTCACGGCGGCGGCGGCGCCGGGCGAACCCGACAGGCGCGGGCCGACCAGGTCCGTCAGGTCTTCCAGCCGCTGGTACGCGTAATCGCTTTGCAAGGCCGTATCGCGCACCTTGGCGAGCGCGGCCGGGTCATTACCGGGAGTGGCGGCGTTCGCGGTACTGCCCAGCAGGCAGGCGGCGAGCAGGCTCAAGGCGGGGAGACGGAGGCGATTCATGCTTGCAATCCTTTGGTCGGGGGAAAAACCAAAACGATAACGCATCCGCTTGTTTTTGGGGAAATATATTGGCGTAGTCAATCACACGCCGCCCGGCACCAGGCGCACGAGCGTGATCTCGGACGGCGCGCCGAAGCGTTTCGGCGGCCCCCAGTACCCGGTGCCGCGGCTCGTGTACACCCACAGGGAGCGCACCCGGTTCAGGCCGGCGACGAATGGTTGCTGCAGCGGCACGAACAAATTCCACGGGAAGAACTGGCCGCCATGGGTATGGCCGGACAATTGCAGGTCGAAGCCGGCGTCGGCCGCGGCCGGCGCCGTACGCGGCTGGTGGGCCAGCAGGATGCGCACGGCCACGTCGTCCGGCGCGCCCGCGGCGGCCAGGTGCGGGTCGCTCTTGTGGGCGGGATTGAAATGCTGCGCCGTGTAATCCGTGACGCCGGCAATCATGAGCTTGGCCCCGCCGCGGCGCCGGATCACGTGCTCGTTCAGCAACACGCGCAGGCCCAGGCGGCGCACTTCCGCGATCCACTGCTCGGCACCGGAATAATATTCATGGTTGCCGGTGACAAAGAACGTGCCGTCCGGCGCGGACAGGCGCGCCAGCGGTTCCGTGTGCATGGCCAGGCGCTGCACGCTGCCGTCGACGAGGTCGCCCGTGATGGCGATGGCATCCGGCCTGAGCGCGTTGACCTTCGTGACGATGGCGTTCAGATACGGCCGGCGGATGGTCGGGCCCACGTGGATGTCGGAAATCTGCGCGATCGAATACCCGTGCAGGTCTTCCGGCAGGCCGTCGATCGGCACCTCGACCTTGACGACGCGCGCCACGCGGCGGGCGTTGACGAACCCGATGCACGTGATGGCCAGTGCGAGCAGCGGCACCGCGACGGCGCTGTCGTGGGTGAAGCCGGGCCCGCCGGTGCCGCCCAGCGCGAGGGCCACCAGCAAGAGGTCGCGCAGCAGGGTCAGCACGAACAGCGAGGAAAACAGGCCCATCGCGAGCAGCCCGGCCCACGTGAGCGGTCCGGTCCAGCGCGTGCGGCGCAGGCTCGGTGCGACGAGGCCGATACGTACGAGCGCGGCCGACAGGGCGAGCAGCACGGCCCCCGCCAGCATGCCGATGACACCGGCGTCCAGCGCAGGCAACAGCCGCAGGCCGATGTAGGCGTGCAACAGCAGGAGGATGGCAAGAATGGAAACGAAAGAACGCCGGCGCGCCATGGTAGGTTCGTACAGTCGGTGACGCTTCCAAGATGGGGCGGCATGCGCCGACTGCAAGGCCTGCCTGTAACCGATGTTACCGGGGCGGAAGCAGATGTAATAATCTGTATTAACGCGTGGCAGCATACACGGATGTATCTATGATGATTGCATGCCTGGCGTAGTTGCGATCATCCCGATCCCCGTTGAGGCGCAAGGAACTAACCATGTTGAAGAAAAAATGCATTGGTGCCATGCTCCTGGCCGCAGCTGCCGTGTCCACCTCGGCAATGGCTGGCGATCGGGGTGTGAACACTGTCGTGGGCGCACTGGCCGGCGCCGCCATCGGCGGCAGCGTGGGCGGTCGCGACGGCGCGCTCGTCGGGGGTGCCATCGGCGCCGCGGTCGGCAATTCGGTCCGCACCAACGACGACTATTACTACCGCAACCGCGGCTACGCCTACACGGGTGGCTATTCGAACGGCTATTCCGGCGGCTATTACCAGGCGGCACCGGCCTACGTCGAGTCGCGTCCGGTATATGTGGAATCGCCCCGCTATTACTACAACGCGCGCCCGGACGTCGTCGTCGTCGAACGGGGCCGCGGCTACGACCACGACCGCGGCGGCCATCGCGGCTGGGACCGCGACCGCGGCGGCTACGACCGCGACCGCGGCGGCTGGGACCGCGGCCATGACCGTGGCTGGCACCGCTGATCGCAGCAACAGCCAACTTTGAGAACCGCGCCTCGTGCGCGGTTTTTTATTGGCTGTGTTCGCGCTATTTGTGTGAACCGAGATTCGTTGCAGAGGTCAGACGCATCGTCGAGTTAACTCATGAGGAGTGACGATGCGGCCTGACGGTCGACGACTGGTTCGCCATGCTGTTGGCGGTGCAGTTGTCGCCAGACGACCTGGCTCGGCTACGGGAATGGATCGCCCGCAACGCGGATCGACACCCCGGACGTCGACGCGATGCCGAAGATCCCCGGCCGCACGTGCGGCGCGACGACGAGCACGGTACCGACGACGAAGACCCAGACGGCGAACACCGGGGCGCTGAACGTGGCTTTGGACAAGGCTACCTCGACAAGTTGTTAGCACTACAATCTTGTCGACTCTGACGTGTTTTCTCCGTCCCCCTGCTATTCCCCGCCGAGGCGGCACCGGCCGCCCGTTCGGGAGGCTACATGGTCGAGGCAGGCGACATCATCACGTTGACGGCGGGCGCCTGGCGCCTGCAGGCGCCGCTGGGCGGGTCCAGCTACGGCCAGGTGTGGCGCGCGGCGTCCGTGCTGGACGGCACGCCGGCCGCGGTGAAACTCGTCAACCGCGCGCAGATGGACCTTGCGTTGCCGCCCCAGCAGGTCGTCTGGCGCGCGTGCTTCGACGCCGAGATCGCCTTCCTGCGCGGCCTGCAGCCATGGGACCAGCGCCACATCGTGCGCCTGCTCGACAGCGGCGAACACGAGGGCCAGCCCGCGCTCGCGCTCGAATTGCTGGACGGCGACCTCGCCGCCCACGTGGCGACGTTGCGCAGCCGCGGCGACGGCCCCCGCATCGGGCAGGCCCTTGCGTGGACGGCGCAGGTGAATGCCGCGCTGGCGAAGGTCCACCAATACGGCTGGCGCTACCTGGATCTGAAGCCGGCCAACCTGCTCGTCGATGCGCACACCGGCACGCTCAAGCTCGCGGACTTCGGCACCAATCGCCCCCTGCAGGACAGCGCCGCGCATTCGTATGCCGGCACCGCGGCGTGGCAGGCGCCGGAACAGTTCTTTCCCAATGACGCCGGCCGCTACCGGACCGACGCGCGCAGCGACTATTTTGCACTGGGCGCCCTGCTCTACTGGCTCGTCGCCGGCATCCCGCTGCGCTTTTGCGCCGCCTGCGCGGATGCCTACCGGGCCCGGGGCACGGCAGGCGCGGCGGCACTGCGCGCACCCGCGATCCTCGCGCCGGACGAGGCCGCGCTGTTCGCCGGCCACGGTGGAGACGCGTCCGTGGCGCTGCTGCGCGCGCTGCTGGCGGCGCGTCCGGAAGCGCGGCCCCGCCATGCGCTGGAAATCAGCCGCCTGATCGCCCGCGCCGCGGCCGGCGCGAATCCGCTGCGGAGCGCGGCATGAGCCGCACCCGCCTTGCCGCCGGCGCGCTGCTCGCCGCCCTGTGCGCGCTGCAAATGC
Source organism: Massilia orientalis (assembly GCF_030411975.2). Lineage (NCBI taxonomy): Bacteria > Pseudomonadati > Pseudomonadota > Betaproteobacteria > Burkholderiales > Oxalobacteraceae > Massilia > Massilia orientalis. The sequence continues at coordinate 216,345 of NZ_JASNRB020000002.1, forward strand.
TCGCGCTGCTGCGCGCGCCGGCCGCGTGGCTGCCCGCGCGGGTCGCACTGACGTTGGCGCCGGGCGCGGCGCTCGACGTCGACCACGCCATGCTCGGCGCCCCCGCGGCGGATACGGGCCGCCTGCGGCTGGGGCGCGACCGGAATGGCACGTGGTGGGCGGCGGACGACGGCACGGGTGCCCCGCTGCGCGTCCAGGACGGCAACCGCCAGCGCCGCAGCGGCGGCGTCGTCCTCAAGCCCGGCCAGCAATTCCAGTTGGGCGTGCTGCGCATGCGCGTCGACGCGGCCGGCGGGGACGCCGTCGACCTGGCGGCCGGCGCCATCCGCTGGCGCTACGACGGCGCCCTGCTGCGCCGCGACGGCAAGCCGCAAAAGGCTTGTCCCGACGCGCGCTTCGCGGACGCGTGGAACCGGATCGTCCCGCGCGCGCTGGCGTTCGGCCGCCCGCTCGTCTTCGGCGGCAACCTCGATTGCGGCAACCGCATCGCAATCGCAGGCTTGCCCCCGCACGCCGCCGGCATCGCGCGCAACGACGACGGTTTCCTGCTGGGCGCCGCACCCGCCGTGCCGCTGCTGCTGGAAGACGACCGCGGCGCGGCATTGCTGGCCGGCCGGCCGCTGCGGCTGGCGGCCGGGCAGACGCTCGTCGCGGGCCGCACGCGCCTGCTGCTCGCCCCAGGCGGCGACGTGCTGCGGCTGCACCCCAACGGCCACGTCGCCCTGTATGCCGACACGCAGAAGCGCCTGCCGGCCGGCGTCGCATGGACGTGGACGCGGCGCGGTCCATGGGACCTGCCGCCACACGCCGCGCTGCCGCTGCTGGCCGTCCTCGGCCTGGCCCTGACGGGCGCGCTGACGGCCCTCGTCCTGAACCCGGCCAACCGTTTGCGCGCGGGTGCGGCGGTCGGCCTCCCGCTGCTGCTGGCCGGCAGCGGCGCCGTCCTGTTCTGGCTGCAGCGCACCGGCACGCCGGCGGGCCCTGGCCTCGGCCTGCTCGTGGCCTGGGCTGCGCTCGCGTTCGCGCTGCTGGCGCCGCGACGGCTCGAACCGGTCCTCGCCGCCGCGCTGCCGCTGCTGGCCGTGGGCCTGCTCGCCCAGCTGGACCTGGGCCTCGGCGCGCCGGACACCGCCTGGCTGCGCCACTTCCACAAGACCGCGGCGCTGCTCGCGCTGGGCACCGGCGCCGCGACATTGGCAAGCGTCGTGCGCCCCGCGCGGCCGCTGCCGCAGGCGCGCATCGAACTGGCGCTGTTGCTGCTGACCGGCGTCGCGCTGCTCGCGCTGCTGCTGCAGGTCGCGTACGGCGACGAGACCGGCGTGTTCGACCTGCAGCCCGTGGAATTCGCCAAGCTGGCGCTTGCCGCGCTGGCCGCGCACTGCCTGGCGCTCGCCTGCGCGGACGGTCCCGCACCGGGCGGCGCATGGCGGCGTGCCCTTCGGGTCGGGGCGCCCGCGCTGCTGTTCATGCTGCTGCTGGGCGTCGCGCTCGTGCAGGTCGACGACTATTCTCCGCTGGTGCTGCTCGCGCTGTGGGGCGGCACGATGATGCTGGCGCAGGCGCTGGCCACGCGCCGCCGCGGCACCGCGCTGGCGCTCGCGTGCGTCGCGCTGGCGGCCGTCGCGACGGTGGCCCTGCTGCGCGGCGCGGGCGCCGACGGCATCGCGCGCTGGGATTTCTATGCGGACCGCTTCCTCGTCTGGCTCGATCCCGGCACGCATCCGCACACGGGACAACAGTTGCTGCTGGGCGCCCGCGCCATCGCGCAGGGCGGCTGGGTGGGCGCCGACGGCGCGTTCGGCGTCACGGTGCTGGGCCGCGATCCGGGCTTCGCGCTGCGCATTCCCGCCGTGCAGGACGATTTCGCCGCGTCGTTCTACCTCGCGCGCCACGGGCTCGCGGCCGCCGTCGGCCTGTGGCTGCTGCAGGCGCTGTTCCTCGCCGCGCTGCTGCGCCTTGCCCTGCGCTGCTGGCTGGCGGGCGCGAACGCGCGCGACTTCCGCGTGGCGTGGCTCGCCCGCCTGCGCTGCTTCTTCCTGGCCGGCGGCGCCGCGTTCGCGTTCGGCCACTTCCTGCTCTCGTGGGGCACCAACCTCGCGATCTTCCCGGTGATGGGCCAGCCGATGAGCTTCCTGTCGGCGGGCGGCTCGCACCTGCTGTTTTTCATCTGCCCCCTGCTAGGTGCCGCTGCCGCCAGCAGCCAAACTTTAGAGGAGAACGAATCATGCCGGTCTACGTCCAACATGAAGCCCTAGGCAAGATCAACGACGTCTTCGACGCCCACGCCATCTGGCAGGCGCCCGGGCTGGCGCTGTTCGCGCGCCGTCCGCTGCTGCGCGACCTGCTGGAACGCTCGCCGCGCGAACAGCGCGGACGCGCCGCGACGCGCTGCTTTTCCCACATCACGCTGGTGCTGCCGCAGGAAGAGGTCGACGACGACCGCCACCTCACGCGCGGCGCCCGCGTGCGCGACCTCGCCGAGTCGCTGTCCGCGCTGCACCGCAAGGATTTCGGCGACCTGCTGCAGGGCGACGACGTCCGTTACCACGTCGTCGGCGCCGACCGCCTGGAGCCGGGCGAGGTCGAAGTGAAGTTCGGCCATGCCGTCTACCTGCCCGCGCCGGGCGAGGCCGTGCAGTACACCGTCAGCGTATCGCGCGACAGCGCCGTGTGGAAGACCGTCTGCCCCATCTACCCGAACCAGAGACTGACCCTGATCGGCCACGACGCGCACGAAGCGACGTACACCGCGCCGGGCTGGCCGTTCGGCGCGGAAGGCGCCGTCCTCCTCATCAACGACGGACCGGACTCTCCGCTCGAAGTGCAGGTGCGGCCGAAGGACGCCTTCGACTGCGGCTACGACGCGGCCGCCGGCTACTGGACGATCAAGTCGCGCCGCGGCGCGGTCGACGCCACCGGCGCCGCGTTGCGCCTGCTGCTGCGGGTGACGCCGAACGCGACGGCCCGCGCGCCGGCGCCGGTCAAACCTGCGTCGGCCCGCCCCGCCGTGTGGAAACCGCGTGCCGTCCCCGACCCCGAACTGACCGCGGTGCCGGTGGCGCGCGCCCCGGCACCGCCAACCGTCGACGCCACGTACGCCCCCGTGTCGCGCCAGCGCGTCACGCTGGCCGCGCTGGCGCTGCCGCGGCTGTCGCGCTATCGCGAAACGGGCGCGCAGGCGCTCGAGATCAACCTGAACCGCGCGTTCGTCCCGTCGACGCAACCGTCGGACACGGTCATCGGCTTCGCCGTCGACGACCAGGACCAGCTGCAGGCGATCACGCAGGCCGGCCGCGAACGGATCGCCGTGCCGGCCGCGTTCAGCCCCGTCGACGGCACGCGCGTGGAACTGGCCGCCTGCGCGCCCGCACTGGCCGACCGCTACTGCGCCCTGCTCGTGCTGCCGCAGCCGCCGGCGCTGCCGGTGGCGCCCGGCGCGCGCTTCACGTTCGGCCGGGGCGCACCCATGCTCGCGGCGCTGCGCCTACTGGATTCGCCGGCCTTCCTGAAGCATGCGGCCGGCACGCCGCCGTCGAGCGCCGACCGCCTGGGCCTGTCGCGCGACGCGTTCAGCTTCGAAGCGGGACCGGACGGCTGGCGGATCGCGCGCCTGTCGCCCACGCAGGCCTTGTACCACCTCGATGACAAGCTGGCATTCGTCGCCGCGATCGACACCGCGACGCCGGAGCAGCCGTACCGCCTGCCGGCCGGGCACCACCTCGTCGCGGGCCATTACGTGCTGCGCTTCGATGCGTGAGGCGGCCATGGCTTCGTGGCTCGTGTGGGCCGGCGCGCTGGCGGCGACGCTGGTGCTGGCCGCGTGGTGCACGCCGCGCGCATGGTGGCGCCGGCCGAACCTGCGGGCGCTGGCCGTCGTCGCCGGCGGCACGCTCGGTGTCGGCCTGCTGTTCTCCACGCTCCTGCCGGCCGCGCCGGAACCCGTGGCCGTGGCCGTGGCAGCCGGCCCGGCCGCCGGCGCCCGCTACCTGGTCGTCGACGACCTGAACTTGCGCGAGGACCGCGGCGTGGTTGCCGCCCGCATGCGCGTGCTGCGCGCGGGGACGGTCGTCAGCGCGACGGGGGCGACGGACGGCGACTGGTGGCGCGTGCGCGTGGAAGGCGGCGTGGAAGGCTGGGCGAGCAGCCTGTGGCTACGCCGCACCGACGAGCGGCATTGACAGGCGCATCGGGTTGTAGCGCACCTTGTCGACCTGCATGGGCGCCGTGCGTTCGAAGCCGAGCGACGCGTAGAACGGCACGGCGAAATTCGACGCATTCACGGTAAAGAAACCCGGGTGCCCGGGCCCGAGCGCCGCCGCGCGTCCCGCGTCCCACAACGCCCGCGCGATGCCGCGCCGCTGGTATGCGGCGTCGACGAACAGGTGGAACACGTGCGTGCCGCCGCGCACACCGATGAAGCCGGCCAGCATGCCGTCGACGACGGCCGCGTGGTAGACGAAGCCGGCGTCCAGGTTGCGGCGCAGGCCCGCGGCGTCGTGCTGGGCGAGGAAGCCGGCGGCGTCCTCCGGCGCGGATTCGTGCAGGAAGAACGTCTCGGCGGCACGGCGCAGGACCGCGGCGGCGGCCGGGATGTCGGCGGGTTCCAGTAGGCGTATTTGCATGCGTCACAAGATAACACGGCAGCCTTGTCGAAACGTCACGTTGGGAAAACCACGCGGGCGTCCCCTGCCGCGTTGACCGGGCCGCAACGCGATCTCGTTCGTGGGCCTGCTCGCCATCTACCGCGCCTGGTGGCGCGCCGACCGCTCGCACGTGAAGCCCTGCGCGGGCTATGGCGCGCGCCTGCGCGAAGGCATGCGAACGGCGTTCGGCTGCCCGCGCTACCGGCGCATCCTGCGCAACGTGGCCACCGTGTTCTTCGCCACCATCGCCTTCGCGGGCCTGCTGCCCGTGTTCGTGCGCGACGTCTTCCGGATGGACGCCAGCGTGTTCGGCACCCTGATGGGCAGCCTGGGCGCCGGCGCCGTGCTGGCCGCATTCTGCCTGCCCGCGATCCGCGCGCGCGTCGACAAGACCAGGATCCTGGCCGCCGCGCTGGCCGTGTATGGCACGATACTGGCCATCCTGCCCTTCCTGCATACGCTGGCGCTGCTCATCCCGCTGATCGTGGTCGGCGGCATGGCCTGGTCGGCCGTCGTGTCGACCCTGAACGCGGCCGCCCAGCTGTCGTTCCCGGCGGACGTGCGGGCGCGCACGCTGGCCATCTATCTCGTCGTGATGGCGGGCGGCTACACGCTCGGCAGCCTGTTCTGGGGCCGCATGGCCGACGCCTGCGGCGTGCGGTTCGCGATGGCGGCGGCCGCGTGCTCGTCAACGCGGCCGTGTTGCTGACGGGTGGACGGCAAAACCCCATCTAATCGAAGCTTGGTCTTCTGGCATTTGCGGTTAGAGTAAAGGATGCCAATTTCTCCCTTCATTGCCGGGCTGCGCTTCGGCCCCCTGGACGTTGCGGCGTGCTCGCGCCTGGGCGCCGGGCCGCGCCTGCGCGCGGAAAACCAGGACAACCTGCTCCTGATCGACACGGACGGCGACGCCGCCTGGCTGCAGGACCAGGCCGTGCAGCGCCGGAGACTCCCCGGCTGGCGTCGCGGCCACGCGCGACTGGCCGTGCTGGACGGCATGGGCGGCCATGGCCATGGCCGCGAAGCCGCGGAAGCCGTCGTCGCCGGCCTGCTCGCGCTGCCGCCGTGCGCCACCGGCGCCGAGCTGGCGCGCCGCCTGGACGCGCTGCACGCCGACCTGCAGCGCCATTTCGCCGACGTGCCCGGCCCCCGTCCCGGCACGACGCTCACGCTGCTGGAACTGCGCGCGGACGACACGCCGCTGCTGTACCACGTGGGCGATTCGCGCCTGTACGAGATCACGCCGGCACGCGCGGCGCCGCTGACGGTCGACCACGTCCCCGCCACCGCCTATGCGATGGCAGGCCTGCTGGGCGAAGCCGACTGGTGGCGCCAGGTCCATGGCGAACACCGGCCGCAGATCGCCCAGGCCTTCCTGCTCGGGAACGCGTTCGCCGACCCGACGCGGCTGAACGACCCGCTGTACGAACTATCGCCGCTGAACCTGCCGTCCTGGCTGTCCGGGCTGGCCGACCGTCGTCCGCTCGCGCTGCGTCCCGGCGCCTCCTACCTGCTGGCGACGGACGGCCTGTGGTCGTGCTCGGACCCGGTCGGCTGGGCCGGACAATGGCCGCAACTGCTGGCCGGCACCGCCGACGCCGCCGCGATGCTGCGCGCGCTGATGGCGGCCTACGACGCCCATCCGGCCGCATTCTTTTTTCCGGACAACGTCAGCGCCATCCTCGTGCGCGTCCCTGGCGCGGCGCGCGACGAGACCGCATTGCCGGGGGCATGACTGTGGTAAATAGTGCATCTTGGAAAAAAGTCTTGCTCAACCATGAAATCCGCGCGCCGCGCTACGCTACAATCGCGTAAGCTGAGGTCCGACGACCCGTCCACAGCCCACATCTGCCGAACCGATAACCGCCCATGAAGCGTTGCAGCAGTCCCGATCACCCGCATTGCACCGTCTGGGTCGCCCCGGGCGAGGCGCAGTGCGCGCACGGCCACCGCCAGCCCGCCGGCGCGGTCGATGTGCTCGGCTCGAGTTTCGAGATGCTGAAACGCGTACGCGCCGCAGGACCGGCGCGGATACCGGCGCCGATCCAGGCGTCGCCACCCCGGCCGCACCTGCACGTGAGCGGCTTCGACCCGCGCGCGGCCGGCGGCCGCCAGGCGATCAAGCTGGAATTGCGGGGCATGCCGGACGACGCGCCGGCGCAACTGACGCTGCTGCTCGAATCGAAGCTGTTGCCGATGGGCGCCGGCCAGTTGCAGTTTTCGCGCACCTTGCGCGGCGACTGGCGGCCCGTGTTCGTGGAATTCTCGTCGCGCGGACGGGAACATGGCCAGTACCGCGTCGACCTGGAAATCCATGCGCGCCACCCGGCGCGCACATGGGTCGCGACGCTCGTGCTGCTCGTGCCGCGCCCGGACGCGTCGCTGGGCGAGATCCACCAGACCTATCTGTCCACGCACAAGAACGTGCGCATCAGCGCCGACGATGCCGCCATCGCCCGGGTACAAGGCCTGGCCGGCGGCGGCGCGATGGACATCGACATCCAGGCCCGCAACGCCTCCATCGCCCAGCTGAACCTCGATGGGAATGCCGGCGGCAAAGTGGCCGTCGGCCTGCCGACCATCGCGTGGGACGAAGACCTGATCGAGATCGACCTGCCCGCCGAGCGCGCGGCGCATCCGTGCCCGGCGAGCGCCGGCTGCCTCGTGTACGCGGAACCGGACGCCGGCGCCCAGCGCCACGTGCGGCTGTTCGCGCTGGACGAATGCGTGCTGGGCCGCTTCGACACCGTCGGCGCCGAGGCCGACCTGCTGCTGGAACACCATGACGGGAACGGGCCCGAACGGGATGGCCTCACGCGCCGGCTGTCCGCGCGCCACGCCGTCATCCGCCCCGCGCGCGGCGGGTTCGAGATCGAGGACGTGTCGCGCTACGGCCTGTTGCTGGACGGCGCCTGGCCGGGCAAGCACGTGCCCGCCCCCCTGCGCCTCGGGATGCGCATCGAATTGACGGCCAGCATACGCGGCGTGGTGACGTTCGTCGTGACCGCGCTGCACGCGCATGCGCTGACACTGCACCGCGTGGATGCCGGCGGTGCGTCCGAGTGCTTCGTGCTGCTGGCGCCCGGCGTCGTGCCCGAGCCGGCGGCGCAGGGGGCCGGCGCCCTGCCGCGCGCGGCGGGCATGCCGGTCCTGTTCCACCGCGACGGCGGCTTCTGGCACCTCGACCCGGCCAGCGGCCAGGAAACCGCCATCGGCCCGGCCACGGTGCTGGACCGCCTCGCCCGGTTCACGGGCCGCGTGCGCTTCGCGGCCAGCCCGCGTCCGGAAGACCTTGCCGAACGCACGGGCGACCGCCGGCGCGCGCACGCACGCCTGCTGGACGCCTGATCAGCCCGGCCGCAGGATCAGGAAGATCAACGCCGCGCCGGTCAGCAGCACGGCTTCCAGCGACAGGACAATGAACGGGATCTGGATATCCTTGGGAATTCGCATGATCGCCTCCTCGTTTGCAGAGTGCGATTCATTATGCGCTCAAGGTAGAGACACAGCGAATTTCCGCCGCGTATCGTGTTGGCTACATCAGGTCGCGTACGATACGAAAACCGACAATGTCGTTCGACAGCGCGGCCGAAAAGCCGTTGCGTAGCGCCGAGCGCAGGTAGCGCGGGTTGTACAGCCAGGAGCCGCCGCGCAGGATGCGGCGGGCCTGGTCGCCGCCCTCTTCCCACGCGCCGCCGTCGAGCGGGGCGCCGTCGTAATTGTCGTGGACGACGTCCTGCACCCATTCCCACACGTTGCCGTGCATGTCGAACAGGCCCCAGGGATTGGCAGGGAACATGCCGACCGGCGTCGTGCCGCGCCGGTACTCGCCGCGCGGGCCGCCGTTATAGGTGAAATTGCCGTCGTAATTCGCCTGGTCCGTCGTGATCCTGTCGCCGAACGAGAACGCCGTCTTCGTCCCGGCGCGGCACGCGTATTCCCATTCCGCCTCGCTCGGCAGCCGGTACGATTTACCGGTCGCTTCGGACAGCCAGCGCACGTAGCGGATCGCGTCGAACCAGTTCACGCCCACGACGGGATGGCGGTCGGTCTGCGCGAAGCCCGGCGCGTCCCAGTCGGTTTCCCCGCTCGGCCGCCAGCCGGTGCTTGCCACGAACACGCGCCACTCGCCGACCGTCACGGGATAACGGCCCATCGCGATCGGCTTCTCGATGCCGACCCAGTGCTGCGGCAGCTCGCGCGCCAGCCAGGCCGGCTGCGAGCCGGCTTCCATCGCGACCTTCCGTTCGTGCTCGGGAGAGCCCATCTGGAAGCGGCCCGTCGGCAGCAGCACCAGTTCCGGCCCCCTGGCGTCGCCGCCGAGGAAGCGGTCGCGCAGCACCCCTTCCGTGTCGGCGACGGGGCTGGCCGGCGTGGGCATCAGTTGCGTCAGCACGGCCTGGGCACGCGCCGCCTCTTCGAGCCGGGCGCGCTTCTGTTCCGCGATGTACGCCGCGGCCGCCCTGGCCTGCACGAGCTTGCGCTGCGCTTCCTCGCGCTCCAGTCTCGCCTTTTCCGCTTCCGCCGCACGCCGTTCCAGCAACTGCTGGCGCAGCGCTTCCTTGCGCGCCGCACGCGCCGCTTCCGCCGCCTGTTTCGCGGCCCGTTCCTGTTCGCGGCGCTGGCGGTCGAGCTGCGCTTTTGCCGCGGCTTCCGCCTGGACCTGCGCCAGCTTGCGCGCCGCCAGTTCGCGTGCGGCGCGCTCCTTGTCGATGGCGTCCGCCGCGGCCTGCGCCGCCTGCGCCGCCTCGTCGACGACCGGCGCCGCGTGCAAGCGCGCGAGCAGATCCGTCACACTCGCCGGACGCTCGTCCGGGTCCTGCGCAAAGCCGGCGCGCAGCACGGCCCACTGCGCATCGTTGAATGCCGCCGGCCTGGCCGGATCGGCGCCGACGGGCAAGGACCCCGTCAGCATTTGATACAGCATGACGGCGACGGCATACACATCCAGCCCGCGCGCCGGCGCGCCGCCGGCGCCGCTGGCTTCCGGCGCGCGATAGCCCGCCGTGCCCGAGCTGGCCGGTGCTTCCAGCGCGAGGCCGCCCGCGCGGGCGCGCGCCGCGATGCCGAAGTCGAGCAGCTTGACGTCGCCGCCGCGCGCGAGGAACACGTTGGCGGGCTTGATGTCGCGGTGGACGAGGTGGTGCCGCTCCCACGCGTAATCCAGCGCGGCGGCCACGGGCGCCAGCACGTCGAGCGCGCGCGCCAGGTCGAGCCGGCCCACGCGCGCCAGCAGCGCGTCGAGGTCCTCGCCGTCCAGGCACTCCATGATGATGAAATAGCTGCCGGTCGCCGGGTCCTGGGCCCAGTCGTAGACGCGCACGATGTGCTGGTGCGCCAATTGGCGCGCACGTGCCGCTTCCTCGATCAAGAGCTTCGCGTGCAGCGAGTTTTCCGTGAGCCGGGGCGGCAGGATCTTCAGCGCGACCTGGGCGCTGTGGCCCAGTTCCGCATGCGTGGCGAGGTCCGTCGCCTGCCACACCTCGCCCATGCCGCCCTGCGCGATCAGGCGCTCGAGCCGGTAGCGGCGGTTCACCGGCCCCACTTCCTGCGTGGCCATCAGGCCGATCTCGGTGCCGGCGCGCACCGGCAAGTCGATCGGCGCGTCGGCTGGATACGCCGCGTCGAGGATCGCGTTCTTGCGGCTGTCGAATTCCTGGCGGCTCAACAGGCCGTCTTCGTGCAGCGCGCGCAGTTCGCGCAGCTTGTCGATCGCCGTCTGCATCATCCCCGCGCCGGCAGCGGCGCGCCGCACGTACCGCAGAACCGGTCGCCGGGCTGAGCGCCCGCGTGACGGCAGATTGCCCCCGCGATCAGCGCGCCGCCCAGTTGCGCCTGCGTGGCCAGCGCCGTCTTGTTGACGTCGTTCTGCAGCGCCAGCAGTTCCAGCTGGTGGCGCCGTTCGCGTTCCAGTTCGTCGTTGCGCCGCGCGCGCTCGCGTTCGACCTGTTCATCCGCGAGGCGCGACGACGTCAGCGCCGCCAGCTGCTCCGCGCTCATGCCGGCCTGCGTGCGCGCCTTCAGCACGTCCGCCAGCAGCGCGGCATTGGTCGCGCCGGCCACGACCAGTTTCGTCGTGTCGTCCACGGCGCCCAGCGTCTCCATGCGGCGCAGCTCGTGCGCGCGCTCGGCCGCGAGCATCTCGGCCTGCAGCACGGCCCGGCACTCCTCGCCATCCAGCGCCACCCGCTGCAGCGCCGCATCGGCCTCGATCGTGCGCAGCAGTTTTTCGTGCTGGGCCAACGCGTCGGCCTGCGTCCCGTCGCGGCGCAGCGCTTCCACGCGCTGGCGCACGGCCTCCACCTCGATCGACTCCTCGCGCTCCGCCGCCCGCAGCCGCAGCGCATGTTCTTGCGCCTCGATCTCGCGCGCGCGCCGCGCCGCGTCTTCCTCTACCGCGTGCAGCCGTGCCAGTTCCGCGCGCTGGCGCGCCGCGTCCTCGATGCCGCGCGCCTGCTCGATCTTGTTGCGGATCTGCTGTTGCAGCAACTGGTGCGCGAAGCGCTGCGCGGCGACCGTGCGCGCCTGCGCCGCGTCCTGGCGCGCGAGGGCGACCTCTTCGCGCATGCGCACGGCGGCCAGTTCGCGCAGATGAGCCCATTCCGTTTCCTGGTCCACGCGCGCGCCGCGTTTTTGCGCCAGTTCATGTTCCAGTTCCGCGACGAGGTCCTGGGCGCCCCGTTCGATCGCGTGCTTGCGCGAACGGGACTCGACGATGCGGCCATACAGCTCGATCTCGCGGGCGCGGATCGCCTGCGCGCGCTCGGCGTTCTGCAAACTCATCTCCGCGCGCTCGATGCCCGCGCCCTGGCGCAGTTCCGCACGCCGGTGCGCCAGGCGCGCCTGGCTTTCCTCGCGCGCGATGCGGCGCCACTCATCGTCCGAATACAGTTCGTCCAACTGGCGCGCATGCTCGACCTTCACCCGCTGCTCGTCCACGGCCAGCCACAGGCTGCCGATGCGGGCGCGGTTGGCGTCGAAGCGGTCGTGGCGCAGCGCCAGCGTCTCCACCCGGACGATGGCAAGCCCGTAATCGGCGAGCAGGGTGGCGAGGCCGCCCTGCAGGTGCTGGTCCAGTTCCGGCCGCAGTTCGCGCTGGCCCGCCATCTCGCGCAGCGAACGGGCGGCGACGAATTCGCCCGCCAGCTGGCGCACCGGCTGCAGCAGCAGTTCGCGCAGGTGGTCGGCCTTCACGGTGCCGGGCATCGTCATGAAATGGCGCGCGAACGCGGGCACGCTCTCGATCCGCACGGACAGCGCCAGCCGCGCGGACACCTCGAGATGTTCGGCGCTGGCCAGGCCATCCAGCTCGAATTCGACCGGCAGCGCGCTGCTCCTCGTGACGAGGATCTCCGCATGCTGGTCGCGCAGCAGGTGGTTCAGGCGCGTAAAGAAGCCTTCGATCTCGTACTCGCCCTGCGGCACTTCCGTGGCCTGGTCGCCCTGCAGGACGTAGGCACGCGCCGTGGCGGGCACGCGCAAGGTCTTGACGAATACGCCGGACAGCGCGCGCACGCCGAAGAACACGGCCAATTCGTCCGGGCCGGGCACCCAGCGGTTCTCCACCAGCACCGGCTCGTTGCGCGGCGTGCCGAGCATCAGGCCGCAGGCGGTGCAATAGCCGTCCGCCGCGCTCGTCCCTCGAGAACAGCGCGGGCACTTTGCCCCACCCAATCCAAACATCCGCAACATCGTCGACTCCTTCCGGCTCACCTGCAAGCCTACATCAAATGATTCCGATCCGCTCCACGCACGCCACGCTCGCGCCGCGCGCACGGACGTCGTCCGCGAAGCCGGCCGGCAGCGCATCGCGCCACGCATGCGGCAGGAGAATACGGTCGCCCGGCCCGGCTTCGCGCAGCAGCAGCGCGCATTTCGGCGCGAGCCCGTCGACCGTATCCACGCGGCCCGCATGCCAAGAGTCGGAGCAGCCCGTCGCCAGCAGCCGCGCACGCGGGATGAATTCGCGGCCGCGCGCGATGCGGTCGGCCAGCACGAGGGCCAGTTCGTACGAGCGGCCGGCGAACGCGGCGTCGCCGAAGCGCACCGTCGTGCGCCAGCGCCCGAGACCGCGGCCATCGAAATGACGCGCACCGGCCAGCGCCTGGCGCACCGCCAGCTGGCGCGCGGCGTCCGCGCCCGCCACGGCGATCGTCTGTTCCTCCTCGATGCGTTCGCCCTCCAGCGGGTGCACGCTCACCTCGACCCAACCGAGGCCGTCGCCGTCTCCCCCGCTGTGCAGCGGGAACCACGCGCGGGCGCTGGACACGCGCGCGCCGGGATCGGGATGGCCGTCCAGCTGGCCCAGGTGGGACAGGCCGTCCGGCCCGCCCAGCAGCGCGTCCGGCGACGCGTCCGCCGCGTCGTGGCCGTCCACACGGCCCAGCTGCCACGCATCCGACCAGCCGTTGGCGACCACGTCCCGTCCGTGCCACACGCCGCGCACGAGTCGGTCGGCCAGCACGAACGCCAGTTCGCAGTCGCGCCCCACAGGCAGCCGGTCGACGCTGAGCACGACCTGGTCGCGGCTGTCGATCTTCGCTTCCGTGTGGCGCGCGAGGCGGACCACTTGCTGCAGGCGTTCGGCCAATGCCGCGTCGCCCGGCACGGTGCACTTGACGTCAGCGCGGCCCGCGCGCTCGCGCCGCGTGGCCGTCACGGTGAGCAGCGTGCCGTCGGGCAGGCGGGTGCGGCACGCGGCCTGTTGGGGTGCGTTCATGCCGCCTCCGCGACGTGTTTCGCCGCGCGCCGGCCGGCGCAATCGGCTTCGAGGTTGGCGACGATGCGCTCGGCCTCGTCGTACAGCGCGGCCAGGCGCTCTCCTTGCGCGCCTTCGAGGCGGGCCAGCAGCGCCCACGCCTCGTCCAGCGCGACGGTCGCGCGGCGGCTGTGGCGCATGCGGCGCAGCTGTTCGTCCAGCGCGAGCGGCTGCCCGGGCGCGGCCAGCACGAGGGCCGGCATCGTCGTGATCTCGACGGACAGGCGGTCCAGGCGCTGCAGCAAGGCCTGCTGCTGGCGGAACTGTTCCTGCCCGTTCGGCAGCGCGCCGAAGCGCAGGCCGCACATCAGGCAAGGCAGTTCGAGGAACAGCCGGCGCATGGCCTTCGCGTCGGCCAGGTCCGGCACGACCTTCTCCGCCACGGGTGCGGGCGCCGCGGCCGCAGTGCCTCCGGCTGCGCGCGCGGCGAGTTGCGCCGCGTAGTCGATGCCGTCCAGTTCGACGGGCACGCAATCGTCCACGGTCAGGCCGAAGCGCAGGTAGAGCAAGCGGTTCAGGCCCTGGCGGAACGCATTCCACTCGTCGATGTCCGCGCACGGCGGCAGTTCGAGCGCGCCCTGCTCCAGCGCGCTGCGCACCGCACTTTCCACCTTCATGCCCAGCGCGGCCAGGTCGACGCGCCCATCCGCTTCCGCGGCCAGGTACAGGTCGAAGCGCTTGCCCGCGGCGGCGGGGTCCTGCGGGTCGATGGCGAACGTCGTGCGCAGGCCGATCTCGGGCGCCTGCGCGTACGGGACCACGGCGATCGTGTACGGCCCCGGATGGAACGCCCAGGCGAGTTCGCCGGGACGCAGCTCGACCTTTTTCCCGGCCGGCGTCGTGGCGCGGCGCGGGCGGCCGTCGGCGTCGACGATGACGACGGGGCAGCCCGCCGGCGCGCCGCAGCCGGGCGACAGCGGCAGCGCGACGGCCGTGCGTCCCAGGGTGCAGGCATCGTGGACGGGCGCGGCGCGCTTGAAGAATGGGATCATGGTGTGTCCGCCTCCAACGGTTCGACGGTGAAACGGGCGCCGTGCGCCTGCAAATGGTCCGAGGGTGCGGCGGCGAACGGCCAGGCGGCTTCGCATTCGCCGTCCGCATCGAGCTGGCCGGCGAGCACCACGCCGCCGGCGCCGTCCACGACGCGCAGCGGCGCGCGCGCGACCAGCAGCGCTTCCGCGAACGGGGCTTGCGGCGCCAGCTGCAGGACCGTGCGCCAGCTTGCGCCGGCCGCAATGAAATGCAGGGTCCACCAGCCGTCGTCCGTCACGACCGTTTCCGGTGCGCCGCTGCTCGCGGCCCGCAGCGCGCCGCGGCTGCCGCGCCACGCGGTCGATGCGGCGGCGCGCCGCGCCAGCGCGAGATGGCGCAGCCGGCGCGCGGTCAGCGGCGATGCCTGCAGCGCGGCCCGCTCGCCGGACGTCAGCTGCCGGCTGCCGTCCAGCGCCGCGGCCAGCGTGGCATCGTCCAGCATCAGGCGGTCGCCGTCCTTGCGGCGGGCCAGCAGCAGGGCTTCCTGCAGCCGGCGTGAGCTCGTGTCGTTGCTATGCATCGCGTCCTCGCTTCGTGTCAAAGGCGGCCGTCATCCGGGCGATCGCCGCGTCGCGCCGCTTGCGCAACGTCGGCAGCGACACCTCGGCCAGTGCCGCCAGCTGCTGCATCGTCGGCAGCGCGCCGGTGGCCGGGTCGCGCCACGCGTCCGGGTAGGACGCGTCGTCGGGGCCCAGCAGCTTCGCGTACACGGCCAGTCCCACCGGCAGGCCCTCGGCCGCCAGCAGGCCGTCCGGCACCGCTTGCGCCACATAGCCGGGGGGCAGTGAAACGCTCAGCGCGAGCGTCTCGAGGCGCGGGTCGGCTTCCTCCGGCGCCGGATCGGGTTCCGGCGCCGCAGCGTCGAGCGCATCCTGCCGCGCTTCCAGGATCCGATCCGGGCCGGGCGTCGCCGCGCTGTCCGATTCCTGCAGCACGCGCCAGTAATCTTCCACCCAGACCGACGCGTCGTCCAGGTCCCGCAGCCAGTCCTCGTCGCGGTTGGCCGACAGCTGTTCGTAATCGCCGATCTCGCGCAGCATGGCGGCGATGCGGTCCGGACTCGTCTTCAGGCTGGCGAAGCGCTTGGAGCGCGTGTGCAGCGGCCCGGGAGCGCCGCCGAAGTCCTCCAGCGAGGCGCTCCAGCGCAGGATCCACTCGGCGCGGCAGTCGTGGATCGTGCGCAGCTGGCGCACTTCGATGGGGTCGGCGCCGTCCGCGATCGCGCGGCCGAGGATCGCGCCGACCTGCGCCCGGTGCGCGCGCCAGTTGGCGAACAGGCGGGCGATGTCGTGGTAGGCGGTGTCCAGCATCCGGTACGCGTACATACGGTTCGGGCTGCACGGACGGCCGCAGGCGGCCTGGTAGTTGTCGGCGTCGACGCGGTCGCGCAGCACGGCGTACATGTCGTTTACCTTCTTGCGCAGGAGTGCGTCGCCGGCGCGACCGTCGGCCAGCGCGGCACACAGGGCGTCCCAGTCGGCCGGACGGGCGCGCAGCTCGACGACGAGCGTCACCGCCAGCTCGTGCACCGTGTCGCCGTAGCCGTTGCCGGCCGCCCGGGCGCGGGCCCCGTGGCGCTGGGCCGTCAGCTGGTCCGTCATGCGCTCCACGTAGCTTTCCAGGTCCGGATGTGCGCCATCGAGACCGCGCAGCGCGGCGAGCGAGCACTGTCCCAGCAACTTGCGCACTTCTTCCCAGCCCGGCTCCTGGTACCGGGTTCCCGGCAAACGCATAAATCCTCTTCGATGTTCGGCCGCTAATAGCAGGACCATAAGGGCACCTGAAAAACCGTCGCAGCAGGTTTTTGACGTGTCCGCAACAGATCATGCCATAGAAACACATCGTTGAGGCGCGCAGATGAGCGGCAAATACCCCTCAATTCGACCCGTTGGCGGCGAGCGCCCCCAGGACGGCCGCCGCGACGGGCGCCGCATGCGCGCCGCCCGTGGCTTCCGAGCGGCTGACGAAGACGGCGACCGCCAACCGGTGCGCCTGCCCCGGCACGCTGTGCGGCTGCAGCCAGCCCGTGAACCAGACCGTCGCCAGCGATCCGTCGCCCACCGGCGCCGTCCCCGTCTTGCCTGACAGGCCGCGCCGGATGCCGGCCAGCGCGGGCGCCCGGAAGGCGCCGGCCGCCGTGCCCGCGTCGACAACGCCCTTCATGCCCGCGCGCACACGGTCGAGGCGCACGCCCAGGGCCGGGCCGTTCGACGGCGCGGCCGGTTTGCCGTCGAGTTCCCCCAGCAGGTGCGGCACGATCGCCCGCCCCTGCCCGACGGCACCGGCGACGAGCGCCATCTGCAGCGGCGTCGCCTGCATGCGCAGGCCGATCGCCATCTGGCGCAGTTCGTGGCGCGTGTGGACCGGGTCGATGGCGGCCGGCGTCGCCTGCAGCGCGTCCCAAGCCGACCAGCCGCCATCCGCCGGCAGCAAACCGCCGTCCAGCCGCAGCGCCTGGCCGAAGCCGAGCCGGTGCGCCATCGCGACGATCGGCCGGACCGGGTCCAGCGCGCCCGGTTCCAGCGGCTGCAGGTCGGGCACGCCGCCGTCGGGCCGGCCGAGCAGGCTCCGGTCGGACAGCTCTCCCGTCCACGCGAACCAGGTGTTCAGGCTGTAGGTCAGTGCCTGGGCGAGGCCCAGCCGGCCGTCCTGGGCGCGCCGGTCGAGGCCCTGGTCGCGGAAGTTCGTGATGCGCACGCGGCCGTCGACAGGATACGTCGGCGCATCGGTGCGGAACGCGAACCCTCGTTCGTGCGCGGCGGCATTGATGCCGGCGAGCGGCAGGCCGTCCAGCAACGCGTCCAGCTGGCGGTCGGACTGTGCGGCCAGTTCCAGGCCGAGGGCGCTGACGATCTTGAACGTCGACCCCGGTGCCCGCTCCGCGCCGCCGTCGTGCTGCAGCGCGGGCAGGCGCAGCGGGCTGGCGGCCGGGTCGACGCGGTCGAAGTCGCGCGCCTCGCGCCAGTTTTCCTGCGTCACGGCGGGCATGCCCGCCCCGGCCGCGGCGAGGATCGCGCCCGTCTCCGTGTCGAGCAGGACGACGCCCGCCTGCCGCCCCGCGGGCACCGGGCCGGCGCCCGTGCAGGCGCGGCCATCCCAGTGCCCGCGCCGCATCGCGATGCAGTCGAGCGCCGCCTGCGCGGCCGCCTGCAGGCGCAGGTCCAGGGTGATCCGCGCCGTGTGGCGTTCGCCCGGCACCCGGCCGAGCGACGTGGCGACGCTGCCCGCCTGGCCCGCGCGCACGCCCAGCATCGTGGCGAGGCCGGCCGCGCGGGCCGCCTCCGTCGGCGCACCGTCGCGCCACAGCGGGATGCCGTTGCGGTCGCCCAGCACGACGTCCGCCAGCGGCACGGACGGACGCGGCGCGGCCGGGCCCAGCGCCTGCCATGCGAGGCGGCCGTCGCGCGCGACGAGGTGGCGGTAACGCGCATCGCCCGGCGTGGCCAGCGCACCCTGGGCCAGCGGTTCCGCATCGATCACGATGTCGGCGGCGTCGGGCAGCAGGTCGAGCACCTGCACCTCGTCCGGCGCGGTGCACGCGCGGCCGTCGCAGCCCGGCTGCGGATCGGTGCGCAACCGGGCGCCGGTCACGTGGCGCAGGCGGCCTGCCAGCATCAGCCGGAGACTCGCCGTCCCGGCGGGTACGGTCAGGCGCAGGCGGGCCACGCCGCCGTCCGCCGGCCACGCGCCGATCCGCTGCCACGGCGCCCAGCCCTGCGGCAGCCGGGCGAACAGGCGGGCGCTGGCGGGGGGCATGTCGTCGGCCAGCGGCACGGGCACCGTCGCCGTGCCTTGCACGACTTCCGCGCGCCACCTGGCGGTCGCGCCGGGCGGCAGGCGCCACGCGAGCAGCCGCCGCTCGGCATTGAAGACGCGGACCTGTTCGCGCACGAAATCGCCGTCGGCGCGGCGATACAAGCGCTCCAGCAGCCGCAGCGCGTCGCCGTCGAGGTTCACGTCATCCCACGGCGTCTTGCCGGCCGCGCGCCATGCGGCGAGGTCCGGCGGGGCCAGTTCGGCCAGGCCGTTCGCACCCAGGCGCACGAGGCCGCGGGCCTGCAGCTGGGCGAACAGCTGCTCGTCTTCCAGCGTGGCCGCGGGCGATGCCGGCACGCGGTAGGCGCCCGGCGCCAGCAGCGTCTCGACCGGTTCGCCGTGCGCCGGCACGGCGACGACCAGCGCGCGTGGCGTCGGTGCGGGGCGGTACAGCTGCACGAGGAGTTCGCCGGCGGCCGGGCAAGCGTTGCTCGGCCGGTGGCGCAGCCGCAGTGCGCCGTCGCGCCACGCCAGCCAGCCCTCGCCGCCTGGCGCGAGCCGTGCCGCGGCGCCGACCCACCGCGCCTCCCCGTCCCAATGCACGTCCAGCGGCGCCCCGGCGCGGCCGTCGACGCGCACGCGCGGCATCGGGCGTTCCGCCAGCAACACGTTGCGCGGGGAAGCGAGGCCTGCCGCGTCGGCGAACGTCCAGCCGATCCGCAGCGGCAGCAGGCGGCCGGGACGCGTGCGGTCGGCGAGCTGGTCGCACAGGTCGACACGCTGCGCCGGTCCGCCGCGCATGCCCGCCAGGATCAGCAGCGCCGCGCCGCCGTGCATGTGCATCGTCACCCCTGGACTGTCGGGCACCGTGAACGCGACGCCCGGCAGCACGGCCGTCAGGCGGGAAGCGCCGTCGCCCATCGGCATCGCGCCGGCAGCGGCCAGCCAGCGCGCGTGCACGACGATGAGCGCGGCGCCCGCCACGGCCAGCAGCACGCAGCCTGCCGTCAGCCAGCGCAGCGGCGCGGGCCCGCGTGCGCGCGGCTGCGCCGCCACGTGCGTGCGCGTGCCGGCACGCAGGTTGCGCGCGCGCCGCAAGCGCGTCCGGTTGGCCGCGACGGCCTCGACGAGCGTTCCGATCATCGCTGGGTTCTCCCTCGTTGTGTCCGTGCGCGCCTAGCCGGGGGCGGATGAAAGCCAGTCCCGCATATCTGCGCTTCGTCCCGCATTTCGTGCGGTTCGTCGCACGCAGGTGGAGACCAGGAACCCTTGTGGCTACAGTACACACATCGACAAGCGCTTCATCACCCAACGCCGCATCCAACCCCGAGGAGAGCATCATGAACGTCATCAAGCACATGGAAGCCGCCTTCATCGTCGCACTCAGCCTGGCCGCCGCCGGCGGTACGGCACTCGACAGCGCCAAGCCCGCACAGGCGACCGCACCCGTCCTCGCGACGACCGCCGGCATCCCCGTCGTGCACGTCACCGCCAAGCGCCTGACGCCGGTCGAGAAGCAGCAGATGCTGGCGCTGGAACGCGTGCGGAGCCGCGCATGATGTTCAGCGCGGGGACGGTCGCCGCCGCCGTCCCCGAACACAATCTGTTTCAGATGTAAGAGTCTGCTTCAACCGCTGAATCGTTCTGCCCGCCGCGCTATATTGGTCACATCCGAAGTCCGGATTGGAGACCGACATGAAACGCCTCGCACTTGCCACCCTGATCGCCATCGGCGCCGCCGCCGCACCGCTTCCTTCCATGGCTTACAGCAATGTCAGCCTGACCATCAGCACCGCCCCGCCGGCCCCGTTGTACGAACGCGTCCCCGCGCCGCGCCACGGCTATGTCTGGGCACCCGGCTACTGGGCCTGGTCCGGCCATCGCCATACGTGGGCGCCGGGTTACTGGGTCGCCGAACGTCCGGGCTATGTCTACCGCGCACCGGCCTGGTACCAGGGCAATGGCGGCTGGTACATGCAGCCTGCCGCGTGGACGCCCTACGGCCACGATCGCGACCGCGACGGCGTGCCCGACCGCTTCGAGCGCCGCCATGACCGCGGCTACGACCGTGGTTCGTACTACAACGACCGGCCGTACTACCGGGACCGCGACCGCGACGGCATCCCCGACCGCTACGAGCGCAACGGCCGCCGCTGGGACGAAGACCGCGACGGCGTGCCGAACCGCTACGACCGCGACCGTGACGGCGACGGTGTGCCGAACCGCTGGGATCGCCGGCCGGACAATCCCTACCGCCGCTAATCCTGGAAACAGCGCCCCGGCGCTGTTTTTCTTTGTAGTATCCTCTCGGCATGAACAACTTCCCCGACCTGGCAAGGATCGCCTACAAGACCGAGCGCGCGGCCAGCCGCCGCCTGGCGCTGGCCGAAGGACTGTCCGCCGACGCGGCGCTGCGCCGTACGCTGGAACTGGCGGCCGGCGCGGCGGGCCTCGCCGCCCTCGTCGAGGTGCGTACCGGCCTGCTGGCCGCCCAGGCGGCGCGCGATGCGGCCCGCGCCTCCGCAAAAGCCGCCGCGACCTCACGGCGCGATGCGCAGCCGACCGCATGGCGCGCGTGGTTCGACGGCTCCGCGAAACCGAACCCGGGCCGCTGCGGCATCGGCGTGCGGATCGAAGGCCCGGACGGCCATGTCGTCGAACTGGCCCAGCCGGCCGGCCACGGCAACAGCAGCGAGGCGGAATACCGCGCGCTGATCGCGTTGCTGGAAACGGCCGCCGCCCACGGCGCGCACGAGCTGACCATCCACGGCGACAGCCGGGTCGTGATCGACGACGTCACCGGCCCCGACCTGTACGCGGCGCCCGCCCTGGCCGGCTATCGCGCCCGGGCGCTGGCGCTGCTGGCCCTCCTCCCCGACGTGCGCCTGCGCTGGGTGCCGCGCCACAAGAACACCGGGGCCGACGCGCTGTCGCAGCGCGCCCTCATTGACTTAGAGACCGATGCAAGCACTCCATCCTGAACTCGACGGCTGGCGGCCCCGCCTCGCCCAACTGGCCGCACAGGCGGTCGCCGACCAGGGCCCCGACGGCGCCCATGACCTGAACCACTTCGAACGCGTCTGGCGCAATGCGCAGGCGCTGCTGGCGCACCACGACCAGGCCGATCCGCTCGTCGTGCTGGCGGCGTGCTATCTGCACGACCTCGTCAACGTGCCGAAGGACGACCCGCGCCGCAGCATTGCATCCCGCCTGTCGGCCGAACTGGCCAGCGAGCGGCTGGCGGCGCTCGGCTTTCCGGCGGACAAGCTGGCCGCCGTCGCCCACGCGATCGAAGCGCACAGCTTTTCCGCCGCCATCCCCGCGACCACGCTGGAAGCCCGCATCGTGCAGGATGCCGACCGCCTGGACGGCCTCGGCGCCGTCGGCCTCGCGCGCATGTTTTATATCGCGGGCCGCATGGGCAGCGCCCTCGCCCACGGCAGCGATCCGCTCGCGCTGGACCGGCCGCTCGACGACAAATCGTATTCGCTCGACCACATCGACGCGAAGCTGGCGCGCCTGCCGGGCATGATGCAGACGGACGCCGGCCGCCGCCTCGCCGCACAACGGCTGCTGATCCTGACGGACTTCCGCAGCGCCTTCGCGGCCGAATGGACTGGCATCCCGCACGTGGCGGCTTGATCGAAAAGCACGCAGTTGTCTGTCGGGCAATCGGTGCTACCATAAACGTTTTCCGCATCGTCCCGGGACGCCCATGGCCAAAAGCGCGAACCTGAATTTCGTCCTCATCTGCGTGTTCGTCGACATGCTCGGCATCGGCCTGATCGTGCCCGTGTTGCCGAGCCTCGTGGGCGAATTCGTCGACAACCGCGCGCAGCAGGCGCTGTGGTACGGCGTGCTGGGCGCCACGTTCGGGCTGATGCAATTCCTGTTCATGCCGATGGTGGGCGCGCTGTCCGACCGCATCGGCCGCCGCCCCGTGCTGCTGTATTCGATGGGCGGCATGTGCATCAACTTCCTCGCGACCGCCTGGGCACCGAACCTCGCCTGCCTGTTCATCGGGCGCGTGATCGGCGGGGCGTCGTCGGCCAGCATGTCCGTCGCGTCCGCGTACGCATCGGACGTGTCCACGCCGGAGAACCGCGCGAAAAGCTTCGGCAAGATCGGCGCCGCGTTCGGCTTCGGCTTCATCTGCGGGCCGATCCTGGGCGGCCTGCTGGGCAATATGGGATTGCACCTGCCGTTCTACGTGGCGGCCGCGCTGTCCGCCGCGAACTTCGTCTACGGTTACTTTGCCGTGCCGGAATCGCTGCCGCGCGAACGCCGCGCGGCGTTCCAGTGGTCGCGCATCAACCCGTTCGGCTCCCTGCTGCGCCTCGTGCGCCGCACGGACATCCGCGGCCTGATCACCGTCTACACGCTCGTCGCCTTCGCGCAAATGATGCTGCAGTCGACGTGGGTCCTGTTCACGACGTTCCGCTTCGACTGGACGCCGCGCGACAACGGCATCGCCCTGTTCTGCGTGGGCGTGTGCTCGATCGTCGTGCAGGCCGGGCTGCTCGCGCCGCTGATCCGGCGCTTCGGCGAAGTGCGGCTGTCGCTGATCGGCCTCGCGTCCGGCGCCGTCACCTACTTCCTGTACGCGATCGCGACGCACGGCTGGATGATGTACGTCTTCATCCTCTGCAACCTTCTGTCGTTCGCCGCGGGACCGGCGCTGCAGGGCATCCTGTCGAAATCGTCGTCCAGCCGCGAACAGGGAGAACTGATGGGCTCCCTGCAATCGATCAGCAGCATCGGCCTCGTCGTCTCGCCGCTCGTCGGCACCCTGCTGCTGGGCGCCGCGAGCCATCTGCCGCCGCAGGACTGGCGCGTCGGCGGGCCGTTCTTCCTGTGCGCCGCCATGCAGGCGGCCGCGCTGCTCGTCGCGCACCGCTACTTCCGCCGCCACGGCATTCCCGAGACGGCACCGGCCGCCGAGCAGGCGTGACGCCATTCGTGCTGGGCGCCGTGCTGGGCGCGGCGCTGCTGCACGCGAGCTGGAACACGCTGCTCAAGCGGCGCGGCGAGCCGCTGCTCGCGACCGTGCTCGTGGTGGCCGGGTCGGCCTGCGTCGCCATTTTGCTGCTCCCCTTCCTGCCGGCACCGGCGCGGGCGAGCTGGCCGTTCATCGCGGCGTCGGGCGTCGTCCAGGCGGCCTACTTCCTGCTGCTCATCGAGACCTACCGCGACGGCCAGGTCAGCCACGCCTACCCGCTGATGCGCGGCTGCGCGCCGCTGCTCGTCGCCATCGTCAACGGGCCGCTGACGGGCGACCGGCTGAGTCCCGGCCAGTGGGTCGCCATGCTGCTGATCTGCGGCGGCGTGCTGGGGCTATGGCTCGCCGCGCCGGCCACCGGTGCGCGCCGCACGACCGTGTTCGCGCTGCTGACGGCCGCCGTCATCGCGGCCTGTACGCTGATCGACGGCCAGGGCGTACGGCGCTCCGGCGCGCCGGCCGCGTACACGCTATGGATCTTCCTGCTGACGGGCGCCTGGGTATGCGCCTGGACGGCCCGCGGCCGCGTGGGCGCGCTCGTGGCGTTCGCGCGCGCGAATCCGCTGGTGGCGCCGCTGGGCGGCCTCGCCTCCGTCGGCTCGTACGGCATCGCGCTATCGGCGATGACGCGCGCGCCGGTCGCCGCCGTCGCCGCGCTGCGCGAGACGTCGATCCTGTTCGCGACCGCGATCGCCGCCTTCATCCTGCGCGAACCCATCGGCCGCGCACGGCTGGCGGCCGTCACCCTGATCGCGTGCGGTGCGGTCGCGATGCGGCTGGCCTGACCCTATTGTCGAGGCGTCGCAACGACGGTCACCACGGACATGGGCCGCGCATGCACGGACAACCTGGCGCCGCATGATGCGGGTTTCGAGGTCGCGAGGCTGTCTTCTGCCCGGGTGATATAGGTCTTGCATGTCATCGTGCCGCGTTTTGCATCCGGTAGCCGGATGTCCAGCATCCGCGACACGATACCTGGATTGACGGCCACGATGACGACTTCATGCGTTTCCGGATTTTCAGCCACCAGCGCATCCGGGTTATCGGATTTCAGGAACCGAAAGCCCGGCCTGATGAATCTCGTGAAATTGGCAAACGCCCAGAATTTCTTCGTGATGTGATAGTCCGGTCGCTCCAGGTTTGAAAAATCAGCCTTGATCAATCCCCAGTTCGAGCTGTTCTTTGGATCGGACGACCTGTTTTCGATGGCTTGCCACAGGACCCAGGCGCGGGGATTCATGCTGTTGATGTCGGTAACGATCTGCTGCGCGAGCGCGATGGCTGGGCGCATGTCGTTGACGTCTTCCCGCACATTGCTGGGCGATAGATCGACTTCCGACATCCAGAACCGTTTGCCGGACGTTTCCGCAATATCCCGCACCCCGCTCTTTCCGATCCATTCGTAGGTATGGACGTTGAGTTGCCGGATGACGCTTTTCGCATCGGGGGACAGGCCGGCCCAGTCGACGAAAAAAGTCTGGGGATTGGTTTCGTCCGGCCCGGATATCTCCGTCTTCATGCCGTATTCGGTCAAGACCTTGGCCAGCGCAATGAACATGCGCGACTGCGCTTCCGGCGACCAATGTGCGCCTTCCTGTTTATTGGTGGAGAACCAATAAGGCGTATTCGGCTCGTTGACCGGAGACAGCGTTCTGAAACGGATACCATGCCGCCGCTCGAGCTCCGCCGTGACGCGCGCGAGATATTTAGCAAATTGGGTTTCGAATCCCGGACGAAGGTTGTCCTCCAATCCATTGACGTTACCGGAAACGAGCCCGCTGCGGGTCATGAAATACGGCGGCGAATTCGAAAACGCCTCGAGGATCAAATCGCGCGGCGTGACCCGCGCTTTGATGGCATCGAGCCACCAGCGCTGCCCGGCATCAGCGGACCAGTCCCAGGCATCGTCTGCGTCCGGATTCCACCCATCCGGCTTGCGCCAGAATCCGGGAATGTCTCCACCGGGCCGCAAATACGATGGTGTCCCGGGCGCATTGCCGCCACCAATATTGTAACGCGCGATGTTAAGTGCAAGACCGTCCCGCCCATAGAGCAGATCGGCCAACCGGGTGCGCTGCGGCTCGGCGAATTTCCCGGTCACATGGGCAAACCAGGCAAGCGCGGTTCCCCATCCTTCAAACGGTGGCGCCGGATGCCGCCAGTCGACATTGATCGCGACGGCAACCGGCGCCGGCTTTTCGTCGGCATGTTCGGCATGGGCGCCGCCTGCCAGGACACCCAATCCGATGACAACCACGTAGCGCAGTACCTTGCGAAACTTCATTCAGCGCTTCTCCATGGTCGAGGTCAGCTTGTGTTCCTTGATGTAGGCGGCGTGATCCGGCAGCCTCGACACGATTTTCTTGAAGTTGCGCTCCAGATTGCCGTATGCATTCGCGAGCATGGCGTCGTCTTGCAGGACCATGGTCGGCATATAGGTTCTTGGTCGAATACCTTGCCCCAACAGGACGGCATGCCACGACGTACTTTGGAACAGTTCTTCGGCAGCAAGGTTCAGTTGTCCACGTTCACGGAACAGCTCGATTCTTTCCTGCAGACTGTCCGGAACCTGCATGGCTTTCACGTAGCGCCATAATGCCGAGTCGTCACGTTCCGTAGCGTGGTAATGCAGGATCAGGAAATCCCTGACGTTTTCGACTTCCCGGCTCGCCTCCTTGTTGAAAGCCTGTGCACACACCGGCGACAAGCCGGCATCCGGAAAATAGCGGATGAGCCGCTGGATGCTGGATTGAATGAAATGAATGCTGGTCGACTCCAGCGGCTCCAGGAACCCGCTGGCAAGCCCGATGGCGACCACGTTCCTGGTCCACGGCGTCCTGCGCCTTCCTGCCGTGAACTTGATGCGGTTGATCGGCGCGAGCGGCTCCCCTTCCAATCCATCCAGCAGACACCGCTCTGCCGCTTCATCCGTGGCGAATTCGCTCGAATACACCACACCGTTACCAACCCGATGTTGCAAAGGTATCCGCCATTGCCAGCCGAAAGGTCTGGCGGTGGAAATCGTGTAGGGCGTCAGTGCCAGCTTTTGTTCACAAGGCACCGCACAGGCGCGATTCATCGGCAACCAACGCGACCAGTCTTCATACTCGACACCCAGCGCCTGCCCGAGAAGCATGGCGCGCACGCCGGAGCAGTCGATGAACAAGTCACCCGGCACAAGCTCGCCCGACTTGAGCTTCAGGCCTGTGATATACCCGTTTTCGGGGTTGCGTTCCGCCGTCAGCATGTCGCCGATCTTGTGGGACACCCCGCGCGCCAGGCAAACCCCCTTCAGGTATGTCGCATAGCGGCCGGCGTCGAAATGATAGGCGGACTGGAGATGCTGAAGCGGATCGCCCGGCCGTTCGGACGCAGGCGCAAATACGTTATGTCGCGCTGCCAGGGTGCATAGCGAGAACTCGGAGAAGTCCGACACTTGCCCCTTCTCTTTCAAACGCAGCCAGTACTGGAAAAAGTAGCCGATGTCGCGTTCCACCCCGTACACGCCGAAAGGGTGGAAATATGTCGAACTGTCGTTGCGCCAGCCGCGAAATTCGATACCGAGCTTGAACGTCGCCCCGGTGGCGCGTATGAACTCGGCTTCATCGATGCCGATCAGTTGATGAAACGCGCGGATCGGCGGAATCGTCGCCTCGCCGACGCCCACCGTGCCGATGGCGTCCGACTCCACCAGGACGATCTCGACGGCGTGCCCAAACGTGTGGGACAACGCGGCCGCCGTCATCCATCCGGCGGTACCGCCGCCGAGGATGACGACCTTCCCAATCCATCTATCCTTGTCCATCCTGTCCCCTTTGGATCGCGTGCACAAAAAGCGCGCCGCGGAAAGACCCGCGGCGCGTTCGCTCATGTCGGCGTTAGAAGCTTGCCTTCAGGGACACGCTGTATCGACGATCGTTAAGTTGCCACAACAAACCGCCCGACGGCCGCTCGACATACGTGTGGTACATCGAGTTCCTCAGATTCACGGCGTCCGCCGACAGCGTGAAGATCTTGTTGATCTGGTAGCTCACCGACGCATCGAGCGACGAATACGGCGCCGCATACTGGTTCGCACCGAACACACCGCTGCCGTTGATCTGGTCGAGGTAGGAGGAACGCCAGTTGTACGCAAGACGCGCCTGTAACGGTCCTTTTTCATAGAGGCCGATCAGGTTGTAGCTGTTCTTGGACAACTTCGGCAACGGAATGAGGGTCCCGGGCTTGAGCTCGACTTTCGAATCCACATAAGTGTAGTTGGCCTGTATGCCGAATCCCTTGAACGGGTCGGGAAGGAAATCAAAGAACTGGGTAAAGCCGGCTTCGATGCCTTTTACCGAGCCCTTGCCGAGATTGATGCTGGTGCCGATATCGTAGATGACGCCACCGAAGTTCATCGGTTCCGTGCCGCCGGCCAGGTAACCGTCGATATCCTTCTTGAACAAACCCAGGAACGCCGTATTGGACGTCCCCCAATAGTCTTCCAACGTCAAATCGTAGGACGTCGCCGTCATCGGTTTCAGGTACGGGTTACCGGAACTGCCCGTCGGACGGCCGTTGGCGTCGTACTGCGAAGGGATGTTCGGATTCAGCTGGACATGGGCGGCCATGTCGGTAAAGTTTGGCCGCGTCATCGTCTTGCTGTAGCCGAAGCGGACCTGCACATCCTCGTTCAGGTGCAGGCGTGTATTGAGGCTCGGGAGGAAATTCCGATAGCTGTTATTGAGCGTGGCGGCGCGTGACCCGGTGCTGTCCTGGACATAGCCGATCGACGTCTGGTCGGTCTTCACGACGCGCATACCGGCGGTACCGTCGAGGTCGTAACCGAATACGCTTGTACCGAAGTCACCCGTGACAAAGAACGACCGCGTCTTTTCGTGTTGTTCATTGATATCGCCCGGTCGGAACGACGTATCGAACGTATAAGTATTTGGCTTTCCGGCGAACAACTGCGCATACGTCGCGACGGTTCGGTCGAGAACGCTCGAGTTGGGATTGGCGTACTCCGGGAACACGGCAACAGGCCAACCAATACCCGGCTGCATGAAATTGCTGGCCGGCCCGGCGTAGGCGAGATCCGGATGTTGCGCAACCGGAATCAGCGGGCAGGCACCCCAGCTGGGGTTGGTGCCCGTATCGTTACAGACACCGGTGTTGTTCCAGTTACCCCGCAACAGCACCTTGGTATCGGCTGCGCGGATGCCGACGTGCAGTTTGGTAAAGAAATGATCGCCGAGGTCGTAGTCGAAATCCTGGCTGAGCGCCGACATCTTCAGCTTGTGACGATCGACCGCATTGGCGAGCCACTCATAATACCAATTCTTCGGATTGCCGAAGTAGGCGTAAGGATTGCCCGGATTGGCTGGATCGACGATCGAAAATGTGGGGATCCTGCCACGCACGTCGAAGGCGAGATTCAGGTTGGGGATATTGGCGACGCTTCTGTTTTCATTGTCGTAAAGCTTGATGGAGTCGCCGTTGCGGTCGGCGTCGTAGTTGGCACGTTCATACGCGAAATCGGTCTTCGACTTGAGCCTGTCCGAAATGCGCCACTTGACGTTCACCGCGGACAGGTTCGTGCGATTGCGAACATCCTGGTCGAACCGGGAAGATGAAAAAATTTGCGGCGACAACGTGCCGCTCGTGGCGCTGCCATCGGGCGCCCACGTCCATGTGGAACCCGCCGCTGCGCGCGGGTCGTTGTTCTTGTCGTCGCCGTAGATGTATTCGCCGCGACGGATGAACGTGTAGTTCGAATAGAGATTTTGTGCCGTGAGGAGAACGTCGCTGTTCACCTGCCACTGGTAGGCGAGCGCCAGGCCCTGGCGCTTTCGCTCACCCGAGTCCTCGTACATCTCGAAGGATGTCGGCACATAGAGTTCCGAGAGGGACCCCTTGTTCGGCATCGAATTGTAGGCCGCAACCTTGGCCGCCGAGGGCGGTTGCGCCGCGTCGGTCGCACATTTGCCAACCGTTGCCGTCAGGCAGTGCTGCTGCTGTTGAAGAACGGCGTCCTGGCGATAATAGGTCTTGCTCGCCGTGGCATTCACCAGGAAGCCCATGCGGCCGAAATCCGTCTTGAACTGGCGGCTCAACAGGCCCGAACCCGACGGTGAATACTTGCGAATCCGGTCGTAGTAATTGGACTTGAGCGTAATGACGTTGATGTCTTCTTTCGAATCGAATGGCAGTCGCGTGCGAATGTTGACCACGCCGCCGACACCGCCTTCGATCAGGTTGGACGCAGCGTTCTTGTAGACGTCGACCCCGGCCATGAGTTCGGAAGGCAGCCCTTCCAGGTCCGGTGCCCGTCCGCCGTTGGCCGTAAAGAAGTCGCGTCCGTCGATCAGGTTACGGACCTGGGTAATGCCGCGGATCGTGATCGCGGGCTCGGTGCGATGGTCGTAATCGGTGCCACCCTCGCCATAGCGGCGCTGGATCTGGACGCCGGCGACCCGCTGCAGCGACTCGACCGTACTCACGTCCGGCAGTTTGCCGATATCGGTTGCCTGGATCGAGTCGACGATCTGATTGGCGTCCTGCTTGAGATCGCGCGCCGACTTCAGCGCCGCGCGCTGACCGGTGACGATGACGGTGCTCGGGGCGCTCGTGTCCCCGCTTGCACTCGCCGAGGCCGCCTCCTGCGCATGCGCGGCCATCGGCCCCGCCACGAGAAGCGCGCAAGCGTTGGCCACCATCGTCTTTTTAATCGTTTTTACATTTCCGTTTCGCACAGCAAATATCTCCTTATAGTAATTTTTGGGTATTGCCTTGTATGCTGCCGGCTCGTTTGGATCCCATTCCAGCCGGCGGGAATGTCGCGTAAGTCATCGCACTGAACCATCGGAGCAGCGCGACAACGTTGTCGCATAAATACAATGTTACGAGAAAAGATTGGCAACAATCCTATGCGGATTTTGTATGGTGGTATAACGATTGCGGATAGATTGGGATAGGCGTCCGGCTCGGCGTGGCCGGGCCGGTGCGCGATGCTGCGGCGCGTCGATGCGGGATCAGAACTTCATTTCGAGCGTCGCGCGCACGCTGCGGTACAGCGGCGTGATGGTGCGCGTCGACTGCGTGCCGTTGCCGGCCAGGACGTAGCTGCTTTCGCTGATGGTGTCCTGCGCGAGCAGATTCGCGGTGGCGACGCGCAGTTGCAGCTTCGGGTCGAATTTCCACAGCGTGTACAGGTCGAGGTCGCGGCGCACGGACTGGTAGCTGATCTGGTTCGCCGACACGCGCACCTGGCCGCCGTTCTTGAACACGTACGAGCCGCCCACGGTCAGCGGTCCGCGCTTGTAATCGGCACCCAGCGTGGCCGAGACGGGCGTCTGCGCGTCCAGGCGGTTGTTCGGACCCGGCACGGAATCGACGTTCGACCAGTTGCGCGACAGGCTCGCGCGCAGGTCCAGCGCCTCCCTCGTGTCGATCAGGGCCTTCAGCGGGAATTTCGCCTCCAGTTCCACGCCGTGCGTGCGCGCCTGGCCCGCGTTGGACGGCGTCGACACCCAGCGCGTGCCGTCGAACAGCACCTGGTTGCGCGTGTAGTCGTCGATGCGCCGGCTCGATACGCTCGCCGACAACAGCGCGCCCTCGGCACAGTAATGCTCGTACGACGCGTCGATGCCCAGCGCCAGCTCGGGCTTCAGGTTCGGGTTGCCGATGAAATCCGGTTCCGTCTGGCTGTTGTTGACGGACGTGAAGCGGTGCGGGATGAGGCTCTGCAGGCCCGGCGCCTTGTACGTGCGCGTAACGGCGAAACGGACTTGATCGGCCTTCGTGCCGGGCAGCTTGTACAGCGTCTGCATCAGCGGGCTCCACACGGTCGAACGCGAGTGCGCCGTCGCGAACGTGTTGCCTTCGGTTCGCGTCTGGATGCCTTCCCAGCGCGCGCCCAGGTACACGGACCAGCGCGGCGTCACGTTCCACTCGTCCTGCGTGTAGACGGCCAGCCGGGCGACATGGGCGTTGTAGATCTCGTCGCCGCCGGGCAGCGCGACGTCGGGCCGGAAATAGTCGCGGTCACGCCGGGCATCGTCGCGCGTCGAATAGCCGCCGTCCCAGCCGAACGCAAGCGCATGGCCTTCCCAGCTGGCGCTCGTGTATTTCCCCATCGAGCTGATGCCGCGGTCCGTGCCGGCCGAGAAAATCACCTCGTGCAGCGCGGGCGACGCCGGGTTGCCGCTGCCGGTGCGATAGGTCGCGTTGGCGAGGGCCCCGTACAGGCCGCTCAGCTTGGCATCCAGCTTGCCGCCGCCCGCGAACTTGTGCACCCAGTTCAGCTCTTCGCGGAAGAAGCGGTTGTCGTTGCTCATCGTCTGGTCCAGCGCCGGATACGCCGGGAGCGGGCCGAGCCGGGTCGACAAACGTCCCTCGGACGCGTTCTGGAAGCGGTTGATGTTGAAGAACGTCTGCGACGTCAGCGTGTCGCCGTTGGCGAAGCTCCAGTTCAGGCGCGGGCCCAGGTTGAAGGCGGTGAACCGGGCGGCGTCGGACTGGCCGCCCAGGCGCAGGCCGTCGAGATGGCCCGCCGTGTCGAGATGCCGTTCGACGGTCGCCGGCTCGCGCCAGAAGTGCGAGCGCGACAGGTTTGCCGACAGCGAATACGACAGCTTGCCGACGCGGTCCGACAGCTGCAGGTTCACGGACGGGTTCGCCACGTCGCGCCCGTGGCCATAGCCCGCCTTCAGTTCGCGCTGCGCCGTTTTCACCGTCTTCTTGAGGACGATGTTGATGGTGCCGGCGATCGACTGCGTGGAGAATTCCGCGCTGGCCGCGCGCAGCACTTCGATGCGTTCGATGACGTCCGGCGCCAGCGAATCGATGGAAAACCCGGCCGGCGCGCGCTCGCCGTTGAGCAGCACCTGCGTGTACCCGCTGCCGAGCCCGCGCATGCGGATCTCGCCGCCGCGTCCGCCTCCCGTCCCGCTGACGGTGACGCCCGGCACGCGCTTCAGCACGTCGAGCACGCTCGTGTCGCCATACTTGACGATCTCGTCGTGATTGACGACGATCTTGCTGGCGGTGTCGTCGCGGCGCGGATCATAGGCGTCGGCCGCGCCTTTGACCTCGACTTGCTGGATCCTGTCGTCCTTCGCAAGCGGTGCCGACGATTGCTGGGCGTGAGCGACGCTCGCGGCGCCGATGGCGGCGGCGAGCAAGGTGAGGCGGAATGGCGTTTTCACGGTATGCATGTCAGAATGGCAAAATAGGCGGCCGCCATTGTCCGTCAGATCATCGGCTTTTTGTTGCTTTTGCGTAAATATTTTTGATATGCATTACCGTTGGCTCGTGCCGCTATAATGGCGCGTCTTCATATCGAGGTTTACCGTGTCCGATCGCCTGAAAGTCCTGCCCCAGTATCTGTTGCCGAAACGGCGCCTCACGACGTTTGCCGGCCGCGTGGCCGGTGCCAATGGTGGTACGGTGACGACGCGGCTGATCCGCTGGTTCGTCGCGAAGTACGGCGTGAACATGCAGGAGGCCGAGAATCCGGACATCACCAGCTACAAGAGCTTCAACGAATTCTTCACCCGTCCGCTGAAAGCCGGCGTGCGTCCGCTGGCCGCGGCCGATTTCGTCTGCCCCGTCGACGGCGCCATCAGCCAGTTCGGCGCGATCGACGATCATCACATCCTGCAAGCCAAGGGCCACCGCTTCACGACGACGGAACTGGTCGGCGGCGACGCGTCCCTCGCCAAGCAGTTCCAGCACGGCTGCTTCGCCAACCTGTACCTGTCGCCGAAGGATTACCACCGCCTGCACATGCCGTGCGACGGCAGGCTGACCCGGATGATCTACGTGCCGGGCGCCCTGTTCTCCGTGAACCCGACGACGGCGCGCGGCGTGCCGAACCTGTTCGCGCGCAACGAGCGCGTCGTGTGCGTGTTCGAATCGCCGGAACACGGCCCGTTCGTGCTGGTGCTGGTGGGCGCGACGATCGTCGGCAGCATGGCGACCGTGTGGCACGGCGTCGTCAACCCGCCCCGCATGCAGAAGGTGACGGAGTGGACCTATGATGACCGCGACATCGTCCTCAAGAAGGGCGAAGAGATGGGGCGTTTCCTGCTCGGCTCGACGATCGTCATGCTGTTCCGCCCCGACACGATCCGCTTCAACCCGGACTGGGCGCCGGAACGCGCCGTGCGCCTGGGCGAATTGATGGGTAACCGGCCGGCCTGATTGTACTGACGAGTTTTTCGTGGCAGCATGGACGCCTTATTTCATGGAGGCAAGCCATGCAGGACACCCTTACCGTCGCCGGCGCCCAGCAGGACATGCGCACGGCTTACCTGGGCGGCGCGCCCGGCCTGTTCGTGTCGGGCACCGTGTGGACCATCGCGGGTCTCGTCTGCCTGTGGAAGTCGCCGCACGACGCCGTCTGGGCCCTGTACGCGGGCGGCGTGCTGATTCATCCCGTCTCCTCCCTGCTGACCCGCCTGCTGGGGCGCTCCGGCAAGCACGCCGCGGGCAATCCGTTCGGCATGCTCGCCTTCGCGACGACGATCTGGATGATCATGATGCTCGCCCTCGCCTACGGCATCGCCCTGTGGCGCATCGAGCTGTTCTTCCCCGCGATGCTGTTCGTCATCGGCGGGCGCTACCTGACGTTCGCAACGGTATTCGGCACGAAGCTGTTCTGGGTGTGCGGCGCCGTGCTGGCGCTGGCGGGCTACGGCCTGGCCGCCCTGCATGCGGCGCCGGCGGCGGGCGCGTTCGCCGGCGGCGCCATCGAGATCGTGTTCGGCATCATCGTGCTGGCTGCGCTGCGCGCCACGAAGGACACGCCGCGCGTATCGGCCTGACGCTTATTCGGACTTGTTCCGGTCCTTGCAGAACACCTCGTCCAGCATATCGAGGAACGCCCGCGTCTTCGCGGGCATCAGCCGGCGGCCGGGGAACACGGCCCAGCCCGTCGAGCCGGGCAAATCCCAGTCCGGCAGCACGCGCACCAGTTCTCCCTTCCTGACGTGCTTGGCCACGATGAAATCCGTGCTCGCCGCGATGCCGGCCCCGCTGCTCGCGATCTTCGCCAGCAACTGCGGCGAATTGGCCGTCAGGCGCGCCGTCAGCTCCTTTTCCCAGCGCACCTTGCCCCGTTGCAGAATCCACGGCACGGCACCGCCCGACCGGCTGAGGATGCACAGCAGGTCGTGCTGCAGCAGATCGTCCGGATGCTCCGGCAAGCCCCGCCGCGCGAGGTAGGACGGCGCCGCGTACAGGCCGAACTGCTGGATGGCCACGCGGCGCGCGGCCAGCGTGGAGTCCTCGGGCAGGTCGCCCATGCGGATCGCGATATCGAAATTTTCCGCGACGAGGTCCACGCGGCGCGGCGACAGGTCCAGTTCGAGCGACACGGCCGGATAGCGGTCCATGAATTGCGGAATCATGTCGGCCATGACGACGTTGGCGAAATCCTGGGGCATCGAGATGCGCAGCTTGCCGCTGGGCGCCGCCTGGCGGTGCTGGGCCAGCGCCCCGGCCGCCTCCACCTCCTCCGCCACCTTGCGCGCGTGTTCCAGCAGGCTCGCGCCGAATTCCGTCAGCATCAGGCGCCGCGTCGTCCGCTGCAGCAGGCGCTCGCCCACGCTCGCCTCCAGCATCGCGATGCGGCGCGATACGGTCGACTTCGGCAAATCGAGGCGCTGCGCGGCCATGCTGAAACTGCCGGCCTCGACGATGCGCGCGAACAGCAGCAGGTCGTTCGGTTCGACGTCCATAGATGGGATTGTTCCACTAGTTGAATAATGTTATCCATTCTACCGTCTAGCGCACGATATTTGGAACCGCTAAAGTGTCCATATCGAAACGCAAACCAAGGAAGACACCATGAACATCCTGCAGATCAATTCCAGCCTGCGCGGCACCCAATCCGAATCGACCCGCGTGGCCAATGCGATCGTCGCCAAAGTGGCCGCCGCCAATCCGGGCGCGACCGTCACCGTGCGCGACCTGGGCGCGAACCCGCATCCGGTGCTGGACGAAGCGGCGCTGGGCGCCCTGTTCACCCCGGCCGACCAGCGCACCGCCGACCAGGCTGCCCGCGTGGCCCTGGACGACGCGCTGATCGCCGAAGCGCAGGCCGCCGATGTGATCGTGCTCGGCGCCCCGATGTACAACTTCGGCATGCCGATCCAGCTGAAAGCCTGGTTCGACGCCATCGCCCGCGCCGGCGTGACCTTCCGCTACACGGAGAACGGTCCGGAAGGCCTGCTGAAGAACAAGAAGGTTTACGTGGCCACGGCCCGCGGCGGCATCTACCCGCTTGATGCCGACCCGCAAGTCCCGCACATCCGCATGCTGCTGAACTTCCTGGGCCTGACGGACCATCAGTTCATTTATTCGGCGGGCCTGGCGATGGGTCCGGAAGCGGCAGCGAAAGGCCAGGCAGAAGCGGACGCCGCAGTCGCAGCCCTGGCATAAACCATCACAGCGTCAAGGAGAGATCATGACCCAGCAAGTGCAAACCCAGGCCGTGGCCACCGGCCGCGGCGTCGAACGCCTCGTCGGCGGCCAGTTCGTGATGGATGGCGCGGGCGTCAAGATCAACCGCGTCCTGACGCAAACGCTGCAGCGCCGCCTCGACCCGTTCCTGATGCTGGACGCGTTCGGCAGCGACAAGGCCGGCGACTACATCGCCGGCTTCCCGGAGCACCCGCACCGCGGCTTCGAGACCGTCACCTACATGCTGACCGGGAACATGCGCCACCGCGACAGCGCCGGCCATGAAGGTTCGATCACGAACGGCGGCGTGCAGTGGATGACGGCGGGCCGCGGCGTGATCCACTCGGAAATGCCGGAGCAGAACGAAGGCCTGATGGAAGGGTTCCAGCTGTGGCTCAACCTGGCCGCCAAGGACAAGATGAGCGCACCGTGGTACCGCGACATTCCCGCCGAAGCCGTGCCCCGCTTCACCCTGGACTCGGGCGCGACCGTGCAAGTGATCGCCGGCAGCTCCCACGGCGTCGCCGGCGCCGTGCAGCGCGAGGTGACGGAACCGCTGTACCTGGACATCGAGCTGCCCGCCGGCGCCACGTTCGAGCAGGCGCTGCCGGCCGGCCACAACGCGTTCCTGTACGTGTTCCGGGGCGAGGTCGTCGTCGAAGGCAAGGCCGTGCCGCAGGCGCGCATGGCGATCCTCGACAACGCGAAGGCCGCCGACGGCGTGCGCATCAAGGCGTCGCAACCGTCGCGCCTGCTGCTGATCGCGGGCCGGCCGCTGAACGAGCCGATCGCGCAATACGGCCCGTTCGTGATGAACACGCAGGCCGAGGTGTTCCAGGCCGTCGAGGACTTCCGTAACGGGAAGTTCACCGACAGCACCGCAGCGTCGGCAGCCTGATCGTCCAGTTTCCCGCGCGGGCGGGCGAGCTCCCCGGAGTTTGCCCACCGCGCGTTTCCCGTTCTTGGTCTACACTAGCGCGCATTGCATGATTGACGTTCGCTAACGATGCCGCTGCTCCCCGTCCTGTCGTCCCTGCTGTCCCGCGCCAGCCGCGCCCTCGGCCTGGAAAGCGTCGACGCCTTCCCGCCCGGCCACCGCTATCCCCATACGCGCTGGGACCGCGCCTATTTCGACATCGCGTCCGACCTGACGGCGGACCGGATGGAGACGGCGATCTGCGAAGCCATCATGAACACGCCGATGGTGTTTGCCCACATCACCCATCCGACGCCGCGCATGCAGCGCGCGCTGCTGGCCATCATCCACGCGCGCCTGCGCCGCGGCGGCACGGCGCCGACGGACCTTGTCGCGATGCTGATCGATGCCTGCGACAGCCCACGCACGCCGGAAGCCCTGCCTGGCCTGCGCGCGGCGCTGGCGTCCACGGACGGCTACGACCCGTCGATGCGCATCGCCCACCTGCAAGCCTGGCTGGCCGACATGCCGGCCGCCTTCGACGTCATCGAAGCGCCGGTGCGGGTGCGGGGCTGAGCGCCGCGTCCCACCGTGCGCGCAGGCGCATGAACGGCGCCTCGACGAGGATGTACAACAGCCACCCGGCCGCCAGCGATGCCGCCATGCATGCGGCGATCGTGAGCGCCTCCTCCGGCCCGTGGCCCGCCTGCGCCAGCCTTTCCGCGACGAGAATGCTGACGGATTTGTGCGTCAGGTAGATCGCGTACGACCACAGCGCGAGCCTGGCCGCGCCCGGCACGCGCACGCGGTGCAGCAGGGAATCCGGCGCCAGCGCGGCCAGGATCAGCAGGGCAAAGCCGAGCGCGAGCAGCGGGTAGCCGGCCACCGTCTGCGCGTATCCATAGTGATCGTCAAGAAACCACGCGAACGTGGCGCCGATGACGGCCGTGCCGGCGGCGAGCAACGCAGCGCCGTGCGCAAGCATGCGGCGCCACAACCCGGGCGCGCGATGCTTCAGCAGCGCGAGCGCCACGCCCGCCAGCAATTCGTCGGCGCGGCACCAGCTCGAGTAGTAGATGTACTGGTAGTAGTAACCCAGTCGGTTAGGTGCATTCTCGCCGTCCTGCCAGATCGTCGCGCGGGCCAGCATGCCGCCCGCGACGGCCAGCAGCAACGCACCCCACGCCCAGCGCTGTCGCACGCCGCCTTGCCCCAGCGCGGCACCAAGGATGGCGGCCGCCGGCAACAGCATGTAGAACTGCTCTTCGATGCACAGCGACCACGCGTGGGAAAACGCGGTGCCTGGCTGCAGATGGATGTTTTGCGTGAACGTGAGGTATTGCCACAGGGGGAGCATCGGCGTGTCGCCGCGCCACGCCGGCCACAACGCGTACAGTGCCAGCACGACCCAGAAATTGGGGAGCGTGCGCAGCAGCCGCCGCACGTAGAACCGGCCAAGGCCGAACCCGCGGGCGGAACCGAGCGCCGCGAAAATCTGGTTGCCGATCAGGTAGCCGGACAGCGCGAAGAACAGGTCGACGCCCGCCCAGCCCATCGTCCCGACCCAGCCGAACGTGGGCGCGTCGCTGACGAACAGCGTGTAGTGGTGCAGCACGACGAGCGTGACCGCAAGGGCGCGCAAGGTATCGAGGCCGTGGATGCGGGACGCAGTCCCGGTATTGACGCCGTCCATGCTGACATTCTTTTACGAAAACCACGGATGATGCCATGGGCGGGGCCGGCACGCTACAATGCCCGCATTCTTTTTTCTTGGAACACGACGCATGATCCCCGCCAGCCAGCTGCACTTCAAGTCCGTCAACTACACCGGCCAGGGCCCCGGCCCGAAAGTCATCATCATGGGTGCCACGCACGGCAACGAAAAGTGCGGCACCCAGGCCATCCAGCGGATCATGGCGGAGATCGACGCCGGTACCCTCCCCATCGTCAACGGCAGCGTCACCTTCGTCCCCATCGTGAACCCGAAGGCGTATGCGCAGAACACGCGCTCGGGCGACCGCAACCTGAACCGCGACCTGTCCCCGAAAGCGGAGCCGCACGACTTCGAAGACCATGTCGCCAACTGGCTGTGCCCGCTGCTCGCTCAGCACGACGTGCTGCTCGACCTGCACTCGTTCAACGCCGCGCACGGCGAACCGTTCGTGATGGTCGGCCCGCTCGACAACGAGGGCCCGCTGGAGCCGTTCACGCACATGCGCGCCGAACGCGCACTTGCACGCCGCCTGGGCGTGCGCCGCTTCGTCACGGGCTGGATGGCCGCGTATGGCGGGGGCGTCCAGCGCCGCTCGCGCGGCAACGCGCAGGAACTGCAAACCGTACTGCGCTACGGCATGGGCACGACGGAATACATGCGCAGCACGGGCGGCTACGCGCTGACGCTCGAATGCGGCCAGCACCTCGACCCGCGCGCGCCGGACGTCGCGTACACGGCGATCATGAACACCCTTGCCTTCCTGAAAATCATCGACGCACCGGAGCCGCAACCCATCCCGTTCGAACAGATGGAAGCCCTGCAGATGGTCGTCGTGCACGACAAGCTCGACGCCGGCGACCAGTTCACGCGCCAGTGGGCCAGCTTCGACCCCGTCGCGGAAGGCGAACAGATCGGCGTGCGTGCGGACGGCACGCCCGTTGTCGCGGAATTCGCGGGCCGCATCCTGTTCCCGGACGTGAACGCCCAGCCGAACCACGAGTGGTACTACCTCACGCGTCCGAATCCCGCGTTCGGGCGCGAGTGATGTCGAGGTCTGCGGACTGACGCCGACGGTGCTACGATGTCCGGCACCGTCCACGCCGCCTTCAGACCATGACGTCCGACACCTTGTTCCTCAT
This sequence comes from Massilia orientalis, assembly GCF_030411975.2. NCBI lineage: Bacteria > Pseudomonadati > Pseudomonadota > Betaproteobacteria > Burkholderiales > Oxalobacteraceae > Massilia > Massilia orientalis. The sequence continues at coordinate 255,749 of NZ_JASNRB020000002.1, forward strand.
CCTCGGCATCCACGCGCTGGCGCTGATCTCACCGGGTCCCGACTTCGCCGTCGTGACCCGCACCGCCATCGTCTCCGGGCGCCGTGCCGGCCTGTGGGCCGCCGCCGGCGTCGCGACGGCGATCGGCATCTACGTCCTCGTCTCGGTCCTCGGCATGTCGCTCGTGCTGGACGCACTGCCGGGCCTGTCGCGCGTGCTGGCCGTCGTCGGCGCGCTGTACCTCGCCTGGCTCGGCATCCAGTGCCTGCGTTCCCGCGGCCAGCTGCCCGAGGCGCAGGCGGCCCAGGCCGGCCACAAGGCGTTCGTCAGCGGCTTCCTCACGAACCTGCTCAATCCGAAGGCCATGCTGTACTTCGGCTCGGTGCTGTCCCAGGCATTGAAGCCGGACCTGGCCACCGCCGACGTCGCCCTGCTCTGGACGCTGCTCGTCGCCGAGTCGCTGCTCTGGTTCGCGCTCGTCGCGCTGCTGTTCTCGTCGCGCCGCGTGCTGGCGTGGCTGCGCGCGCGCCTCGTCTGGCTCGACCGGACGGTGGGCGCCGTGCTGCTCGTGCTGGCCGCCAAGGTCTCCCTGCTCGCCGTGCGCTGAGCGCCGGATCAGCTGCAGGTTGCGCAAATAAATCGCGACGCCGAGGCCCTGCCCGGCGACGAACACGGGATCGCGCCGGTGCAGCGCATAGGCGAGCAGCACGAGCGCCCCGGCGATGCTCAGGTACCAGAACGACACGGGGATCACGCTGCGGCGGTCGCGCTCGCTGGCCAGCCACTGGATGACGAACCGGCCCATGAACACGGCCTGTCCGCCGAAGCCCAGCAGCAGCCACCCATCCACGTCAGCCATCCTGCCTCCTCCTCTGTGCCCGTTGGACGAGCCGGACCAGGCCGATCCTCCGCGGCCACCAGCGCACCTGCGGCGCGCGGAGCGGCGGTGCTCGGGACAGGCAACCCATCTCCCAGGCGCCCCAGGCGAGGCACGCGACCGCGAGCAGGCGCTGCGCGGGCAGCACCGCCGGGATGCCGATGTGGCGGCTGACCACGAGGCTCGCCGCGACGGCCATCAGCACCGCACCGGCCAGCTTGCCGGCCGCTCCCGCCGTCTGCCACGGCCCGTGCCGGCGGGCCTGCAGCGCGAGGCCGCACCACGCGCCCAGCCAGCCGCCCAACATGCCCCACAACACGTCCAGCGGCCAGTGCACGCCGACCATGATGCGCGACACCCCGACGAGACTGGCCAGCACGAGCAGCAGCCCGCGCCACAGCCGCCGGCCGCGCACGCCCATCGCCCAGATGCCGGCGAGCGCGAACGCGGCCGCCGCGTGGCCGGATGGGAACGACACGCGGCGGTAGGCCGGTCCGGCCTGGTGAAACGCGCCGCCCGCGAGCACGGACAACGGACGCGGCACGTCGACGAACGCCTTCGTGACCTGGGTCCACAGGCCCGCCACGACGGCCGCCAGCAGCGCGGCCCAGAACAGGCGCGGCGCACGCCGGATCCAGGGCAGCACAAGCGCCAGCGCCACCGCGCCATCGCCCAGCATCGTCAGGTGGAACCACACGAGGTCGCCGACGCCCTGGCCGCTCCGGTTCAGCCACAGGAACAGCGCACGGTTGGTGCCCGTGGCGAGGATGCCGGCCACCAGCGCCAGCGCGACGGCGGGCGGGAGCCAGGTCCAGGGCGAGCGCAGTGAGACAGGCATCGCCTCACCGTTCGACGTGCACCAGCAGCACGCCGCCTTCGCGGTACAGCACGCGGACGGGTGACGGCAAACCGTCCAGCGCGTCGCTGCGCGTGAGGATGACGTCGCCCGGGCGGGGCGTCGACGTCGCGGGCGTGACGGCGCGGCGGTAGACGGAAAAGCTGGGCACGTTGATGCGCCAGCTGCGCACGGGCCAGCCGGCCTGCCGGGCCAGCAGCGCGGCCCGCTTGACGGGTCCCTGCTGCAGCTCGGCCGCGGCGGGCAGCAGCAGGCCGCCGATGGCGTACGAACAGGCCAGCGCCGCCGCGACGAGGCGGGGCCACGGTCCGCCCGTGGCCGGCCGGCCGGGCCACAGCACCAGCAGCACCACACAAGCGAGCAGGGCGACGGCCTGTGCATGCCATGCGGGGCCGAACATGTCGGTCCGCCCCAGCGCTTCGCGCGCATAGGCGTTGCGCGCGCCGGGTGCGGCAAGTCGCAGCACGAACGGCAGGGCCGCGACGGCGGCGGCCGGCACCAGCGCCGGCCACAGCGCCGCCACGCGGCTACGCAGCGCGTGCCTTTGGCGCGCCATCTGGATGAACAGCGGCGTCGCGCCGTACAGCAGGTAATGCGGCAGCTTGGTGCCCGCCAGCGTGAAGAAGCCGAACACGAACAGGAACCAGCACCACAGCAGGGTGTCGAGCGGCGTCGCGTGCAGCCGCCGGATGCCGGGCAGCGCGGCGAGCAGGAGACCCGTGTACGGCAGCATGAGCAGCAGCAACGCCGGCACATAGAAGAACGGGCTGCCCGCGTGGCCTTGCAGCGGCACGAGGAAGCGTTCGACGTTGTGGCGCATGACAAAGCCGGCCAGGAACGCGTCGCCTCGGGCCGCGTATTCCAGCGCATACCAGGGCCCCGCGACGGCGAGCAGGATCAGCCAGCCGGCCGGGTCGCGCACCGCGCGCCACCAGGCGGCCATCCGCCGCTGCAGCCCGAACGCGAGCAGGCTGGCCGCGGCCGGCACGAGCAGCGCGACCGGTCCCTTCGTCAGCACGCCGAGCGCGATCCAGAAGAATGCACGGCGGCGCCAGCGCGGCCGCGGGTCGACGAGCTCGCGGTAGACGTCGAACAGCGCCAGCGCGAGAAACAGGTTCAGCAGCGCATCGGCGATCGCGCCCCGGCCGACCACGACGACGCCCGCGCTCGTGGCCGCGATGAACGCGGCGGCCCGGGCCGTGTCGCGGTCGACGACCTGGCGCGTGAACGTGTGAATCGCGGCGATCCACGCCATGGCCGCGAGCGCGGACGGCAGCCGCAGCGCGAACTCATCCAGACCAAACAGGCGCACGGATGCGGCCTGCAGCCAGTAGATGAGGATCGGCTTGTCGAAGCGGGGCTGGCCGTTCAGCCATGTCGACACGTAGTCGCCCCGCACCAGCATTTCCCGCGTCGCTTCGCCGAACGCACCCTCGTCCACGTCGAACAGCGGGATCGCTCCCAGGTTGTAAAACAGCCCGAGCCACACGGCCGCCGCCAGCAGGACCGGCCATGCCCACGCCGCCGACACGGCGCGCGCCCCGGACGGGGGCACCGGTACCGTTTGACCACGCGCCGCGCTCATGGCCGCTCCCGTGCCGTACGCGGCCGCTGGTGGGACGGCAGGTCCTCGCCGGCACCGCCGACCGTCTCGCGCACGAGATAGGTCGGCGCCCCGCCCGCTTCGAACCAGGTGCGGGCCAGCATTTCGGTGAGGATGCCCGTGCAGACGAATTGCGCGCCGATTACCACGAGCAGGATGCCCAGCAGGAGCAGCGGGCGCCCCGCGATGGCGGCGCCCTCGCCCAGCTTCAGCCACGTCAGCCACCCCAGCGCGGCGAGCCCGGCGCCGCCGCATCCGAGCCCGATGCGCCCGAAGAAGTGACCCGGGCTGGCGCGGAAGCGCACGAAGAACGCCATCGTGAGCAGGTCCAGCAAGACTTTCACGGCGCGCCCGAGGCCGTACGCGCCGTATTTCGAGCGGCCGTGATGGCGCGGAAAGTGACTCACCTCTTCCTCGCGGATGCGGTCCGGCGACGTGAGGGTCGCCATCCAGCTCGGGATGAAGCGGTGCATCTCGCCGTACAGGCGCACCCGGCGCAGCACGGCGGCACGGTAGACCTTCAGCGTGCAGCCGTAGTCGTGCAGCGGCACGCCCGTCAGCAGGCCGATCAGCCGGTTGCCCAGCCGCGACGGCAGGCGCCGCCACAGGCCGTCGCGGCGCGCGCGGCGCCAGCCGACGAGAAGGTCGAGGTCTTCGTCGAGCAGGCGGCGCACCATGCGCACGATGTCGTGGGGATTGTTCTGCAGGTCGCCATCCAGCGTGGCGATGACGGTGCCGCGCGCGAGGTCGATGCCGGCCTGCATGGCGGCCGTCTGGCCGAAGCCGCGGCGCAGGATCGCACCGCTCAGGTGCCGCGGGCCCGCGGCGACGGCCTCGCGGATGCGTTCGCTGGTACGGTCGCGGCTGCCGTCGTCGACGAGAATCAGTTGCCACGGCCACGGCGCGCCCGCCAGCGCGGCCTGGACCTGGGTCACCAGCGGCAGCACGTTGTCTTCCTCGTCGCGCAGCGGCACGACGATGGATAGCGAGTGGCCCGCCTCGGCCCCCGGCTCACGCATGGCGAACTCCGTGCCGGCCGGCGTGTGCAACCGGGCCCGGCTTCGCGATGAAGACCATCATCCCATCTCCTTGTCGATGCCGGCCGCGGCGGGCTGGCAGCGGTATCTTCGCGCGCGGCCGCGACGCGGGGACGATTCAGGTCAAACGTGCGCGGGTCGTGCGACAATCGGCCGTCTCGCAAGATCTCGACAGAACGACATGCGAATGGAAAATTACGCAAGGACAGTGCGGTGCGCGGTGCTGGCATGCGCGCTCGCCGCGGGCCCGGCGGCACGGGCGCTGGAGGTTCGCGTCGCCTCCCAGGAAGTGCTGGAACCGAAGTGGCTGCGCGCGGGCGCCCGCGTCACCGGCATCTGCCCGGACATCATGACGGCCATCCAGAATATCGAACCGCGCCTGCGCTTCACCGGCTACCAGCGCACCAGCCGTTCGCTGTCCGGCATCGAAACCGGACTGGAGACGGGCACGCTGGATGCCGCCTGCGGCCTCGTGTCGTCGGCACGCCGGCTCGGCATCGGGCAGCCGGTCGGCAAGCCGATCTACCAGGTCCGCCATTACCTCGTGGTACGCAGGAACGATCCGGTGACGATCGAATCGGAGGAAGACCTCGCGCGGCTGGGCGACCTCGTCACGACGCAGCGCGCCTCCGTGTTCACGGAACGCCTGGTCGCGGCCGGTGTGCGGATCGACGATGCGACCGACGACAACCGCGCGAACCTGCGCAAGATCCTGGCCGGCCACGGCCGCTTTGCGTACATCAACGACCTCACCCTGCACTACCTGATCCGCAAGGAAGGGCTGGAAAACCGCGTGCGCGTGCTGCCGGTCGTGCTGGCCGACGAGCCGACGTATTTCTGGGTCAGCCGCAGGGCCGCGCCCGCGCTCGCGCCGTTGCTGGGCGCCGCCCTCGACAAGCTGGAGGCCAGCGGCGAGCTGGGCCGCATCTACGCACGCTGGGCCGGCACGCCCTGATGTTGGTCCGGATGCCGGTCAGGCCGGCGTCAGCAATTTGAGGCCGACGATGCCGGCCGCGATGAGTCCGATCGACAGCAGCCGCAGCGCGCCGGCCGGCTCGCCCAGCAGCACCATCCCGGCCACCGCCGTGCCGATCGTGCCTATGCCCGTCCAGACCGCGTAGGCGGTACCGAGCGGCAGGGTCCGCAGCGCCAGCCCGAGCATGCCGACGCTGCCCGCCATCGTGGCGAGCGTAAACACGGATGGCCACAGGCGCGTGAAGCCCGCCGTGTATTTGAGTCCGACCGCCCACGCGACTTCCAGCAGGCCGGCCACGGCCAGGTAGATCCAGCTCATCGATTGCTCCTGCCCGACGAAAAACCGGCCAGTATAGCAGCGGTCCGGCGATGCCGCCCCGGCAGGGCGAAATCGAGCCGTCCTCTGCAGGATTTCCGACCCTGCTTTAAGATGCCCTCTTTCGCCGCACGAACGCGGCGGATCAACGAAACAGGAGTACCGATGACGACTTTGTTTGACCCGATCAAGGTCGGTAGCCTCGAGCTGCCGAACCGCATCATCATGGCGCCGCTGACCCGCTCGCGCGCCGTGGGCGCCGGCCGCGTGCCGAATGCCCTGATGGCCGAATACTACGTACAGCGTGCCTCGGCCGGTCTGATCCTGTCGGAAGCGACCTCGGTGACCCCGATGGGCGTGGGCTATGCCGACACCCCGGGCATCTGGTCCGACGAACAGGTCGAAGGCTGGAAGCAGGTCACCGCCGCCGTGCATGCCGCGGGCGGCCGCATCTTCCTGCAACTGTGGCACGTGGGCCGCATCTCCGACCCGCTGTTCCTGGACGGCGCGCTGCCGGTCGCGCCGTCGGCCATCCAGCCGAAGGGCACCGTCAGCCTCGTGCGCCCCGTGAGGCCCTACGTCACCCCGCGCGCGCTGACGCTCGAGGAAATCCCCGCCATCGTCGCCGCCTACCGCAAGGGCGCGGAGAACGCGAAGAGGGCCGGCTTCGACGGCGTCGAGATCCACGGCGCCAACGGCTATCTGCTCGACCAGTTCCTGCAAGACAGCACCAACCAGCGCACGGACGCGTATGGCGGATCGATCGAGAATCGTGCCCGCCTGATGCTGGAAGTGACGGACGCGTGCATCGAGGTATGGGGCGCCGACCGCGTCGGCATGCACCTCGCGCCGCGTCGCGATGCCCACGACATGGGCGACTCGGCGCCGCTGGACACGTTCGGCTACGTGGCACGCGAGCTCGGCAAGCGCGGCATCGCGTTCATCTGCGCCCGCGAAGCGATCGGCGCGGATCGCCTCGGCCCGCAGCTGAAAAAGATCTTTGGCGGCGTTTACATTGCCAACGAAAAGCTGACGAAGGAAAGTGCGGAGCAATTGCTGACGAGCGGAGACGCGGATGCGGTCGCCTTCGGTCAATGGTTCATCGCGAACCCGGACCTGCCGGAGCGCCTGAAGCGCAATGCGCCGCTGAACGCGCCGCGTCCGGACAAGTTCTATGCGCCGAGCGCCGAAGGCTATACGGACTATCCGGTCCTGCAGGCCAACGGCTGACGCCGCTCCAATGCCCGGATGCGCACCCTGCCCGTCCGGGCATTTCTCTCCTTTCTCATGCATATATCGCGGTAAAAAAACCTTCATTCGCGGGCGTCACCGATACGATAACTATTGCTGACATGATATTCTTGTGAGATTCCTACTGGCCGTGGCCACAAGCCGCGGCCTTCGTTCAGCCTCGCAAGGAGTCCCGTGAAGACCTGCCACCCCCGCCTGTTGCCGCTCGCCGTCGCCACCGCGCTGGCGTTTGCCTCATCCCCTGCCGTCCACGCCACCACCCCGGCGCGTGCGGACAATGCCTACCTGTCGCAACTCGACGCGGCCGCCCGCTCGGCGCGCGTGTCCAACGTCGACTACCTGCTCGATTTCACGCTCACCGGCAAGGAGACGTTCAGCGGTACGACGACCCTGGCGTTCGACCTGAAGGATGCGGACAGCCCGCTCACCGTCGACCTCGACAAGGCCACGATCAAGTCGCTGACCGTCAACGGCAAGACCGTCACGCCGCGCTACAACGGCTGGTTCATCACGCTGCCCGCCCAGGATCTGGTCAAGGGCCGCAACACCGTCGTCGTCGCCTACGAGCGTCCCCACAGCACGAACGGCGAAGGCCTGCACCGCATGGTCGATCCCGTCGACGGCCGCGTCTACACGTATTCGCATTTCGAACCGGCCGCCGCGCACCAGATGTTCGCCGTGTTCGACCAGCCCGACCTGAAGGCCACGTACCAGGTGACCGTGAGCGTCCCGGCCGACTGGCAGGTGATCTCGACCACGCGCGAGACGAACGTCGCCCCGGCCGGCGACCTGCGCCGCTGGACGTTCGCGAAGACCAAGAAGCTGAGCCCGTACAATTTCTCGATGCACGCCGGTCCCTACAAGATGTGGGAAGACACGAGCGGCAAATACCCGATGCGCCTGTTCGCGCGCCAGTCGGTCGCCGCGCAGATCAAGCCGGCCGAATGGTTCAAGTACACGAAGGCCGGCCTCGCGTTCTTCGACGATTACTTCGGCATTCCCTACCAGTTCGAGAAGTACGACCAGGTGCTCGTGCCGGACTTCCTGTACGGCGCGATGGAAAACGCCGCCGCGATCACGTTCGCCGAGCGCGGCTTCATGTACAAGGCCGACATGACGGCCGAACAGCGCGCGCGTCTCGCCTACGTCATCATGCACGAGATGGCGCACCAGTGGTTCGGCGACCTCGTCACGATGCAGTGGTGGAACGGCCTGTGGCTGAACGAAAGCTTCGCGTCGTTCATGGGCACGCTGGCGACGGCCGAGGCCACGGAATTCAAGGATGCGTGGCGCGCCTTTTACTCGGACGGCAAGCAGCGCGCCTACGCGCAGGACCAGCGCACCACCACGCACCCGATCGAAGTCCCGGTGCCGTCGACCCGGAACGCGTTCGACAACATCGACAACATCACGTATTCCAAAGGCGCGTCGACCCTGATGCAGCTGCGCCACCTGCTGGGCGCCGATGTGTTCCGCAAGGGCGTGCACAACTACCTCGTCAAATACCAGTACCGCAACGCGAAGCTGGACGACTTCATCGGCAGCCTCGGCCAGGCCGCCGGCCGCGACTTGACGGGCTGGACGAAGGAATGGCTGTACCAGCCGGGCGTCAACACGATCGCCGCGAATTACACCTGCAAGGCCGGCAAGGTCACCGGCTTCACGCTCACCCAGACTGCGCAAAGCAAGGCCCTGCCGACCCTGCGCGAACAACGCGTGCAGGTCGCCGCGTTCCGCCTGGACGGCAAGGACTACAAGCTCGAACGCAACGTCGCCGTCACGTACATGGGCGCTAAAACGCCGGTCCCGGCCATGAACGGCGCGGCCTGCCCCGACCTCGTGTACCCGAACTACGATGACTGGGGCTTCGTGAAGGTCCAGCTCGATCCGCGCTCGTTCGACAGCGCACGCAGCCACCTGGCCTTTGTTGCCGACCCGCTGCTGCGCGCCATGCTGTGGCAAAGCCTGTGGGACGGCGTCCGCGACGGCAAGCTTGCGCTCAACGACTTCCTGTCCACGGCACTCAACAATGCGCCGCAGGAAAAAGACTACACGCTGCTCGGCGACGTGCTCGGCAAGGTCCTTGGTGCGAAGCGCTATCTCGACCTGATGGATCCGCAGGCAGCATACGCCCAGGCGGTCACCCGCCAACTGGAAGACATGGCCTGGACGAGCACCCTCGCAAGCAAGGGCGACGACAACTTCCAGCGCCGCTGGTTCGGCACCTATGTCGACGTCGCCAGCTCGCCGGACGCGCTGCGCCGCCTCGCCGCCCTCCTCGACGGCAAGGAACAGGTAGACGGCCTCGCGATCAACCAGGACCTGCGCTGGGCGATCATCGGCCGCCTGAACCGCTACGACTACCCCGGCGCCGCGGCCCTCGTCGACGCCGAGCAGGCGCGCGACAAGTCCGACGCCGGCCAGGCCGCCGCCCTGACGGCCGTCGTCAGCCGCCCCGACCCGGCCGTCAAGACCGAGTGGCTGGACACCGTGCACGACCTGCAGACGAAGCTGCCGTTCTCGAAGGTGCGCACGGCGATGCAGCACCTGTACCCCGCCGAGCAGCACGGCCTGGACGAACAGACGGCCGGCGCGCGTCTTGCACGCCTGCCGCAGCTCGACAAGACGGCCGGTCCCGTCTTCATGCGCGCCTACGGTGCGGCACTGATCCCGGCCGGCTGCACGCCGGCCGCCGTCCAGCGCCTGCAAGCGGCGGCCGACGCCGGCAAGGACCTGTCCGCCGGCACCCGCCGCGCCCTCGTCGACGCGGTGGAGGACGCCCAGCGCTGCGTCACCATCAAGCAGGCGATGACCGCGCACTGAGCATGCGGCACGGCGCGCACACGCTGCCCAACGCCACGTTCGACGCGCGCCGGCGCGGCGTGCTGGCGGTCACGTGCGCCGTCCACCTGCTGGCGCTGTTCCTGTGGACGCAGGAACGGCGCGTCCTTCCCGTCCGCCCGCCGCCCCGGGCCGTGACGATCCTCCTGCAAACCGAACGTGCCCAGCCAGCGCGGCCGCCGCTGGACGCCGACGTGCACCTGCTGCCCGAGCCGTCCCTGCCGGCCCCACCTTCCATAGCCGCGCCCGCGCTGCAGCCCGAACCCGTGCACCGTGCCGATGACGACGACATACGGCATGCCACCCGGCGCGGCCAGCATGCCGACGTACCTGTCGACGTACCTGCCGACGCCGCGCCCGCCGCCGCACCATCGACGCCGGATGCTCTCGCGCCCAACCCCATCGACACGGCCCAGCCGGTCGCCCCAAACATGAACGCACGCGCGGACGCGCGCGCGGGCGCACGCCCTGCGCCAGGCGGCTTCGTGGCTGGTCTCGCGAAGCAGCAGGCCGGACGCATCGACCGCGAACTCCGCAAGGGCAAACCGGGCGTGCCGACCGAAGCAGATACCCCGGCGGCGCGCTTCCAGCGCGGCGTCGAGGCCGCCTACATCGACCGCACGCTGACCTGGCAGTCGGACACGTACACGTCGCCGGACGGCGTGGTCATCTACCGCTTCCGCCAGGGCAACCGCGTGCGCTGCCGCCGCGCCGGCGGCGTCGGCATGCCCCTTGCCGGGATGCCGGGCACCGGCTCGATCACTGCGGCAAGCGCGGGCGCCGCCGGCGACACCGACTGCCCCAAAGGTGTCGTGTGGAACCAGGACTGATGACCGGTGCCGCCCCGCGCTAGCGCCTTGCCGACCTGGCCGGCCTGTCGCCACTGCCCCCGCCGCCACCTCCTTCCTCGCCATTGCCCGGCTGTTCCGGCGCGCGGCACAGCTCGGCCATCCGTTCCCATGCCCCTTCGGCCTGGCAATGCAGGGGGGCATACGCCTGCAGCGCCTTGGACAGGTCGACCGGCTTCATCTCGTTGACCCGGACGTCGTTGTTCACCTTGATGCACATGACGTCCTGCCACGCCGCCGAGTAATTGCGGGGAATGGGCACCGGCCCACGCAACCTGCGTGCTGCCGTTTCGCACTCGCCCTGCTTCAGGTACTGCCCCCGCAGGTTGGCCTGGTCGAGCGTCACGTCCAGGCCCTGCTGCAGGTACAACAGAAGAATCATCGTGTACATCGTCACCTCTCCGTCATTTGCATAGACCGTACGCCGGTCCGGCGGTTCGCTGCGCACGCCTGAGCTGGATCAGTCCGCGGCATCGGTGCCGCGCTAGCCTGACGATCTCGAAAGGACGGCCATGCTCACACTGCTCACCTGGAACATACAATGCGCCCGTACGCCGGACGACGGCGCCGACCTCGACCGCGTCGCCGACCGCGTGCTGGCGTTCGGTGCCCGTTTCGACATCCTGCTGCTGCAGGAAGTCGGTTGCGGCCTGCCCGCGCGCGACGGCCGGCCGGTCGGCGACCAGTTCGCGGGACTCGCCCGGCGCCTCGACCACCTGCACGCCGCGTCCGCGTTCGCCCTCGACACGCGCAACCCGGACGGATCCCCGCGCCGCCTGGGCTGCATGACGTTCGCGCGCGGCCACATCGTCCACGTGCGCCGCCACGCCCTGCCCTGGCCGCCCGATCCCGGGGTGCCTGCGATGCCCCGTGCCGCCCTCGAGACCGTCATCGCGACGGCGGATGGCATGTTGCGCGTGCTGAACATCCACCTCGAGTATTTTTCGGCGCGCCAGCGCATGGCCCAGGTCGAGCATCTGCGCGCACTCCAGGCGGAAGCGCACGCGCACGCGGGCGTCTCCGGCGCGCGGGCGGCGGCGCCCGACGGTCCGGGCGGCGTCCCGTTCGCGCCGCTGCCGCATCCCGCCGCCGCCGTGCTCGCCGGCGACTTCAACATGGCGCCCGGCTCGGATGGCCACGCACGCCTGCTGGCGCCAGGGCCGGACGGCGGCCCCCTGTGGCGCGACGCCTGGGAACTGGCGCATCCCGGCGAACCGCATGCGCCGACCGTGGGGCTGCACGACACCTCGGCCGAACTGCCCTGCACATTCGACTACGCCTGCGTCAGCCCCGCGCTGGCGCCACGGGTGCGCAGGCTCCGCGTGGATACGGCCGCGGCCGGATCCGATCACCAGCCGCTGCTGCTGGAGCTGGCATGAGCAGCGCGGCCGTAAAGACCATCCTGTGCGCGCGCCGACGTAGAATAGACGGCACCGCAGCAACTGGAAGGACTTTTCTTGGATTGGGATTACCCGCACCCGTTCACCCTGCCCCGCGTGCCCGAAGCGGCCGACATCGACGGGCTGAACCACACCAACAACGCCGTCTACGTCCGCTGGTGCGAACAGGCCGGGTGGGCCCACTCGGAAGCACTGGGCCTGTCGCTGGACGATTACCGGCGCCTCGACCGCGCCATGGCGATCCGGCGCGGCGAATACGATTACCTGCTGCCGACCTTTGCGGACGAAGCGCTCGTGCTCGGCACATGGCTCGTCGCGGGCGACGGCAAGCTGGCGATGGGGCGCCGCTTCCAGCTCGTGCGCGAACGCGACGGCGCGACGGTGCTGCGCGGCCGCTGGGATCTCGTGTGCATCGAACTGTCGAGCGGCCGCCCGCGTCGCATGCCGCGGGAATTCCTGGACGCGTACATGACGGTGGTGGTGGACGCGCAGGCCGCGTCCTGACGCGGCACGGAGCAGCGTTCGCGCGCGTCAGCCGCAATTCCCCTGCTGTGCCCGCACGAGCCAGCGCAACGCACCCCACAGCAGCAGGATGGCGATCACCGACGACGCCCCCAGCACCAGCAACGTGAGGTCGTACAGGGCGTTGCCGAAGATCCAGGCGCCGCCCGACACGACCGTGAAGATGTTCGCGAACACGAAGAATTTCGCGGCCGTCAGCAGGCAATGCCGTGCCGCCCGGTCGCGGACGGCCGGGTCGGCGGACTCGAGGTCCCGTTCCAGCGCCTGCGACGCGGTACTGGCGCTTTCCAGATACCGGTAGATATAGCTCGCGACCACGCTGCTCGCCACGCCCACGAGGACGAGGACGACGTCCTTGGCTTCGATCTGGATGTTCATGGTCTCGAGTCTGTTGGTCCACCATCCGGCCGGCTGCCGTCGATGTTGGAGTGGAACAAGGCCGCAAGATTCCGTGCGCGCAGCCGCCAGGCCGATGCGCTCAAGCACCGCCGGCGCGCGCTGGCGTCACTCCGCGTCGATGATCCAGTCCGCCGGCTTGCCGCTGGCCTGGCGCGGCAGGCGCGGGCCGAACGTCCACGCGGCGGGCCGCTCGGGCGCCGTCAGCCGTTCCGCGATCCACGCGGGCAGATCGGCGCGCAGCGCGTCGGCGTCGGCACCGGGTTGCGGCACGACGAAGGCTTTCAGGCGCCGGCCTTCGTCGGGCCGCATCAGCCGCACCGCCGTTTCGCGTACCTGCGGATGCCGGGCCAGCACGTCCGCCACATAGGCCGGGAACACGTTCATGCCGCCGACCTGAACCGCGTCGTCGATGCGTCCCGCGGGCAGGAAATGCGTGCCGTCGGACCAGTCCAGGCGATCCTGCAGCGGATAACGCCGTGGCATACCGTCCGGCAGCGTGCGCGCCAGCGTGGCCGGATCGTCCGTGCGGGACCAGTACGGCAGCAAGGTGAACGGATCGTCTGCCCGGTCGCGCCAGCCGACGCCGGCCGTTTCCGAGCTGCCGTAGACCTGCAGCAGGCGCAGGCCGGCGGCGGCCAGCGCAGCGGCGAGCGCATCCGGACATGGCGCGGTCGACGTCACGCCGACGATATCCGCGCCGAATGCCGGCGTGACCCGTGCGGCCGCTTCCCACCACCCCGGGTGCGCGACGACGAGGTCGCCGGGCCGCACCAGGCTGGCCAGTGCGGCCGGACCGGCCCGGCGCACGTCGATCACCTCGACAGGCTCGGCCGCGCCCGCGAGCCACCGCGGCATCAGCACCGTGAACAGGAAGCCGTAGATGTGGTGGCTGGGCACGGCACTCAGCACACGGCGCCGGCCCGGCACGAGCGACGCCAGCACGGCCACCTCCTGCTCCAGCATGGCGAGCGCATGCGTACAACGCTTAGGGCTGCCGCTGCTGCCCGACGTGCGGAACGTCAGGGCAGCCTCGTCAGTGCCCACGCCGGCTGCCGCGCACGCGTCCAGTCCCGCCCGCGCACTCGCGATCCAGTCGCCGCTGCATGGCCGGGAGAGCAATTGCTCGTCGATGCCGCCGTGCTGCAGGTGCAACGTCTCGACGAGCGCCGTGCCCAGGCCCATCAGCTCCAGTGAATCGACGCCCAGGTCGCGCACGAACTGGGTCTCAGGCAACCACGGCGCGGTCGACACCGGCCGGCCGGGCCGCATCTGCGCCAGCTCGGCGGCGAGCAGGTCCGTGACGACGCGGCGCAGCGCATCGCCGCGCGTCCACCACGCGTCCGGGCAGGCGCCGCGCCCGGTGGCACTTGAGGCAAAATGTGATCGTCCCGGCATGATGTTCCGTCGTCGATGACCGCGCAGACTATGACGGGCCGGCACGCCGCTGTCAAATGCGTACGGACGCGCCAATGTGACATGCGCGCACGATTGGTTTGACAGAGACATGGCGCCATGTCACCATGCCTTTCTTCCCTGCAACACCATTCCGCTGGAGCTTCCCATGACCGCCAACCTGTCCTTCGCCACTCCGGACCTGCACGCGCGCCTCGCGCAACTGGCAGGGGACGATCTCGACGGCCTCGATTTCGGCGTGATCGGCTTCGACGGCGACACCACCGTGTGCCAGTACAACCGTACGGAATCGGAAGCGGCCGGGCTCACGCCGCCGCGCGTGCTGGGCCAGCCGCTGTTCACGAACGTGGCCCCCTGCCTGAACAATTTCATGGTGGCGCAGCGCTTCGAGGATGCCCAGGACGACGGCACGACGCTCGACGACACCATCGACTACGTGCTGACCCTGCGCATGCGCCCGGTAAAAGTCGCCCTGCGCCTGCTGGCCGCGCCCCATACGCCCGTGCGCTACGTGCTCGTCCAGCGCAAAGCATGACGGCGGGCATCGACATGCGCGCAGGCGACGTGCGCATAGGCGACATGCGCGCAGGCGACGCCTACGACCGCCTCGCCGCCGAGCACGAGGCGCTGATGCAGTTCCTGTACCTGGCCCCCGTCGGCCTCGTGCAGACGGCGGCCGACGGCGAGATCCTCATGATCAACCCGGTCTCGGCCCAGCTGCTGATGCCGCTGCAGCAGGACGGCAACCTGGTCAACCTGTTCGACGCGCTCGCGGGCGTCGCGCCCGAACTGCGCCACTTGTGCGCGGCGTTCGCGCGGCCCCGCGGCATGCTGTGCGACGGCCTGCACATCCACGTCGACGGCCGCACGCCGCAGGTGCTGTCGCTGACCCTGCTGAAGCTGGACGGAACGCGCCTGATGGCCGTGCTGGCCGACGTCACGCAACAGGTGCGGCGCGACCGCCAGCTGCGCCAGAACGAGGCGTGGCTGGGCGCCCTCCTTACGAGCATCACCGATTACGCCCTCGTCGGCCTGGACGGCGCCGGCCGCGTCAGCGCGTGGAACGAGACGATCGCGCGCGTCACCGGGCATGGCGAAGACGTCGTCGGCCAGCCGTATTCCGTGTTCTATCCGCAGGGCGCGACGACGTCCGACCACACCCATGACCGCCTGCGCGAGGCCGACCAGAACGGCTGGAGCCTCGACGAAGGCCCGCGCGTACGCGCCGACGGCAGCGAGTTCTGGGCCAGCGCGATGATTTCGCCGCTGCCCGACCGCGACGCGGACGTGGCCGAGCCGGGCGAAGCCGCGTACTGCCTCGTGCTGCGCGACGTCAGCGACAAGCGCGAGGCACTCGATGCGCGCCGCAAATCGCTGTTCTGCGACCACCTGACCGGCGTCGCCAACCGCCGCGCGTTCTTCGAAGCGGCGGAACTGGAACTGGACCGCAACCGCCGCGCGCCGCGGCCGACGGCCCTCGTCCTGCTCGACGCCGATCACTTCAAGCGCATCAACGACCGCCATGGCCACGCCGGCGGCGACGCCGTGCTGCGCCACCTTGGGCAGCTGCTGGCCGCCACGTTCCGCCAGGTCGACGTCGTCGCGCGCGTCGGGGGCGAGGAATTCGCCGTGCTGCTGCCGTCGACCGACCTCGATGCCGCCGTCGCCGTGGCCGAACGGCTGCGCGGACTCGTCGCCGGCCGCCCCGTCGCGTACGACGGCGCGCACATCGCGTGCACTGTCAGCGCCGGCGTCGCCGTGTGCGACGGCGAGGCGCCCGGCCTGGACGGCCTGATGAAACGCGCCGACCAGGCCCTGTACGCCGCGAAGGCGGCGGGCCGCGACCGCGTCGAACGCTGGCATCCGGCCCTGGCCAGCGAGGCGCGCCGATGATCGACACGAACAAGGTCGACGCCTACGAGGCACTGGTCCAGTTTCTCTACCGCGCGCCCATCGGCCTCGTGCAGGCGGGACTGGACGGCACGGTCGACATGCTGAACCCGATGTCGTCCAGCCTCCTGATGCCGCTCGCGCGCGACGGCAGCCTCGATAACCTGTTCACGGTGCTGCAGGACGTGGCGCCGCAGCTGCGCGCCATGACGGCGGACTTCGCGGCGCCGTCCGGCGTCGTGTGCGAAGGCCTGCGCGTGCAGCTGGGCGATGCGGCCGCGCCGGGCGGACCGCAGGTGCTGTCGCTGAGCGTCCTGAAACTGGACGGGACGCGGCTGATGGCCACCGTGACCGACGCCACCGCGGAAGTGCAGCGCGAGCAGGAGCGCCTCGCGCGCCGCCTGCGCAGCCAGGCGCGCACGGACGCGCTCACGCGCATGCCCAACCGCGAAGCCGTGCTGGAACAGCTGCAGCAGATGCTGGGCCGGGCCCCGCTTGCCGACGGCGGCGGCTTCGCACTCATGTTCATGAATTGCGACCGCTTCCGCCAGGTCAACGACGCGCTGGGCCAGGCGGCCGGCGACCGCCTGCTCGTGCAGATCGGCGACCGCATCCGCGCCACGTTGCGTCCGCCGAG
The DNA here is from genome assembly GCF_030411975.2 of Massilia orientalis. NCBI lineage: Bacteria > Pseudomonadati > Pseudomonadota > Betaproteobacteria > Burkholderiales > Oxalobacteraceae > Massilia > Massilia orientalis. The sequence continues at coordinate 272,593 of NZ_JASNRB020000002.1, forward strand.
CGACCGCATCGACCCGCACGCGGGCGCGGGCCAGATGGCGGCCCGCGTCGGCGCCGACGAATTCGCCGTCGTGCTGGACGGCCTGCGCAGCCGCGGCGACGCCGAGCGCGTGGCCGCGCGCCTGCTCGACGCGCTGGCGCGGCCGCATGCGCTGCACGGCCAGGATATCGTCATCCGCCTGAGCATGGGCCTCGTGTGGAGCGCCGACGCGGGCGCGTCTGCCGGCGAGATGCTGCGCGACGCCAGCATCGCGATGGTCGAGGCCAAGCGCGCGGGCGGAGCCCGCTGCATCGCGTTCGAGACCGCGATGCGCGAACGGGCCGCGCGCCGCGCCGACATCGAATCCGACCTGCGCCAGGCCCTCGTCGAGGACCAGCTGTTCGTCGTCTACCAGCCCGTCGTCGGACTGCGCCCGGACGGCGCCACCGACCATGCCGCCGGCGTCGAAGCGCTCGTGCGCTGGCGCCATCCCGTGCGCGGCGTCGTGCCGCCCATCGAATTCATCCAGGTGGCGGAGGAATCGGGCCTCATCGGCGCGCTGGGCGACTTCGTGCTGCGCAGTGCATGCCGCGACTTCGCCGCGTGGCAGCGCGACCTGGGCGAACGCGCGCCGCGTTTGCTGGCCGTGAACCTGTCGCGCGCGCAGCTGGCGGAACCGGGCTGGCCCGCCGTCGTGCGCGACGTGCTGGCGCAGAACGGCATGCGTCCGGACCAGCTGCAGCTGGAAGTGACGGAAAGCCTGGCGGCGCAGGACCAGCAGGTGCAGCAGCGCCTGCACGAACTGAAGGCCATCGGCGTCACGCTGGCGCTGGACGATTTCGGCACCGGCTATTCATCGCTCTCCAGCCTGCACCAGCTGCCGGTGGACACGGTCAAGATCGACCGCTCGTTCGTGTGCCAGGCCGACACCAGCCACCACCACCGCGTGCTGATCGAGGCGACGGTGAAGGTGGCGCAGAGCCTCGGCATGAGCACGGTGGCCGAAGGCATCGAGACGGAGGCGCAGGCCGCCGCCGTGCGTGCCCAGTCCTGCGCCAAGGGCCAGGGCTATCTGTTCAGCCGTCCGCTCGCCTCGCCCGACCTGCTCGACTGGCTGACGACCCGCTGAACCGCGTTCAGCGCATCGCCAGCGGCCGGCGCCGGCCGGGTGGCGGAAAGCCCGCGTCCAGCAGCGCCAGGTCGTCGGCCGTGAGTTGCGGCGCGAGGTCGAGCGCGGCGCGGTTGGCGCGCACGTGGGCCGGCTGCACGGCCTTCGGAATCGTGACGACGCCGTCCTGGCGCAGCAGCCACGCGAGCGCCACCTGGGCCGGCGTGACGCCGTGGCGACGCGCCACCTCGCCCAGTTGCGGACGGGTCAACAGCGGCGTTTGCCCGGCCGGCGTCGATTCCAGCGGCGAGTACGCCATCACGGGGATGCCGCGCTCGCGGCACCACGGCAGCAGGTCCCATTCGATGCCGCGCTGGACCAGGTTGTACAACACCTGGTTCGCCGCGATGCCCGATCCGCCGGGCAGCGCGGCCGCTTCCAGCATGTCGTCCGTGTCGAAATTCGAGACGCCGTAGGCGCGGATCTTTCCCTCATCGCGCAGGCGCTCGAACGCCTCCAGCGTCTCCGCCAACGGCACGCCGCCGCGCCAGTGCAGCAGGTAGAGGTCGAGATGGTCGGTGCGCAGGCGCCGCAGGCTGCGCTCGCACGCGGCGCGCACGCCCGCGCGCGACGCATTGTGCGGGTAGACCTTGCTGACGAGGTAGACATCGTCGCGGCGGCCGGCGATGGCTTCGCCGACCACTTCCTCGGCACCGCCCTCGCCATACATCTCGGCCGTGTCGACCAGGGTCATGCCGAGATCGAGGCCGAGCCGCAGCGCGGCCACCTCGGCCGCGCGGGCGGACGGGTCTTCGCCCATGTTCCAGGTGCCCTGGCCGAGGATGGGGAGTGGGTTCATGGCGGTCTCCGGCTTCGAAAACACGAAGATACCGCAAATTACGTCAACGTCGTCCCCGCCTGCGCGGGAACGACGGTTTTTCATTTGGCCGCCCTGGCCGTCGCGATCTGGTCGAGGATATGCTTCGGCACCGCAGCGTAATGCTTGAACTCCATCGTGTACGTGGCCCGCCCCTGCGTCAGCGAACGCAGGGTCGTCGAGTAGCCGAACATCTCCGCCAGCGGCACGACCGCGTTGATCAGCTTCCCGCCGCCGCCCGGGATCTCGTCCATGCCCTGCACGACGCCGCGCCGCGTGGACAAATCGCCCATCACGTTGCCCGTGAACTCCTCGGGCGTCTCGACCTCGACCTGCATCATCGGCTCGAGCAGTTCCGGCGACGCCTTGCGCATGGCGTCCTTGAACGCCATCGACGCGGCCACGCGGAACGCGTTCTCGTTCGAGTCCACGTCGTGGTAGGAACCGAAGGTCAGGGTCGCACGCACGTCCACGACAGGGTAGCCGGCCAGCACGCCGTTCGGCAGCGTCTCCTGGATGCCCTTGTCGACCGCGGGGATGAACTCGCGCGGCACGACGCCGCCCTTGATGGCGTCGACGAACTCGTAGCCCTTGCCCGGTTCCAGCGGTTCCAGCTTCAGCACGACGTGGCCGTACTGGCCCTTGCCGCCCGACTGCTTGACGAACTTGCCCTCGACGTTCTCGACGGCCTTCTGGATCGTCTCGCGGTACGCCACCTGCGGCTTGCCGACCGTCGCCTCGACGCCGAACTCGCGCTTCATGCGGTCGACGAGGATTTCCAGGTGCAGCTCGCCCATGCCCGACATGATCGTCTGGCCCGATTCCTCGTCCGTGCGCACGCGGAACGACGGGTCTTCCTGCGCGAGACGCGACAGCGCTATGCCCATCTTTTCCTGGTCGGCCTTCGTCTTCGGTTCTACCGCCTGCGAGATCACGGGTTCCGGGAACGTCATTTTTTCCAGCACGATGACCTTGTCCGGGTCGGACAGCGTGTCGCCCGTCGTGACACCCTTCAGGCCGACGGCCGCCGCGATGTCGCCCGCGAAGACCTCCTTGATCTCCTTGCGCTCGTTGGCGTGCATCTGCAGGATGCGGCCCAGGCGCTCCTTCTGGCCCTTGGTCGGGTTGTACACGGTGTCGCCCGAATTCACGACGCCCGAGTACACGCGGAAGAACGTCAGCTGGCCCACGAACGGGTCGGTCATGATCTTGAAGGCGAGCGCGGAGAACGGCTCGTCATCGGACGGATGACGTTCCAAAGGCTTGTCGTCCTCGTCGTGGCCGGCGATCGCGGGCACGTCCACCGGCGACGGCAGGTATTCGATGACGGCGTCCAGCATCGCCTGCACGCCCTTGTTCTTGAAGGCGGAGCCGGCCAGCATCGGCACGATCTCGCCCGCGATCGTGCGCGCGCGCAGCGCGGCCTTGATCTCGTCTTCCGTCAGCGCCTCGCCGTTCAGGTATTTCTCCGTCAGCTCGGGCGTCGCCTCGGCGGCCGCTTCGATCATCGTCTCGCGCCATTTTTCCGCGACGGGCACGAGGTCGGCCGGGATGTCTTCATACGCGAAGCGCACGCCCTGGCTCGCGTCGTCCCAGCGGATGGCCTGCATCTTGACGAGGTCGATCACGCCCTCGAAATGCTCTTCGGCGCCGAGCGGGATCTGGATCGGCACGGCGTTGCCCTTCAGGCGGTCCCGGATCTGCTGCTGGACGCGGAAGAAGTCGGCGCCCACGCGGTCCATCTTGTTGACGAACGCGATGCGCGGCACCTTGTACTTGTTGGCCTGGCGCCAGACGGTCTCGGACTGCGGCTGCACGCCGCCGACGGAATCGTAGACCATGACGGCGCCGTCGAGCACGCGCATCGAGCGCTCGACCTCGATCGTGAAGTCGACGTGGCCCGGCGTGTCGATGATGTTGATGCGGTGCTCGGCGAAGTTGCCGCCCATGCCCTTCCAGAAGGCCGTCGTCGCGGCCGAGGTGATCGTGATGCCGCGTTCCTGTTCCTGTTCCATCCAGTCCATCGTCGCCGCGCCGTTGTGCACCTCGCCGATCTTGTGATTCACGCCGGTGTAGAACAGAATGCGCTCCGTGGTGGTGGTCTTGCCGGCATCGATATGGGCGCTGATGCCGATGTTGCGGTAACGCTCGATGGGGGTCTTACGGCTCATCACAATCTCCTGTGGATACGGAACGCCAATGTAAGTGCATATACCCCCACTTTCAAGGCCGGGCTGCGTGAACCGGTCTTAAGACAGAGGGCGTAGCTGCACAATGTAACTGAAGTGCGGCGTTCGTGCAGGAGATGCAGCCTGAACGTCGCCCCCGCGGAGGCGGGGGCCCAATTTGCATGCGCAGCGGGTACGCCGAACTTGGGTTCCCGCCTTCGCGGGAACGACGCTGTTCGATATTCAACCGACGATGGTCTGCAGCGCCCGCGCCGGAATCTCGACCGCCACCTCCTGCCGGTCGACGAACAGCCGGTACCGCTGCGGCTGGTCGCTGCGGTTCATGACGACGACGGCCAGGCGCCCGTCCGCGTTGCGGAACGCCGTCGCATCGAGCGTGCTGCGGCTCGTCGTGGCGCCCACGCGGCGCGCCTTCGGACGGATGTAGCGGCTGAAGTGGCCGATGGCCGTGTAGATCGGGGTGAACACGAGCTGGCCTTCGGCGCTCGCGTGCAGCGGCGCGAAGCAGAAGTTGTTCTTGTGATTCGGGCCGCCGCGGCTGTCGAGCAGCATGTTCCAGTCGACCCAGCCGCTGGAGCCTGCGTTCAGGTCCGCGATCATCTCGCGGCCGTAGCGTTCGCCGTTGGCCCAGTCCTGCAGGCGCGCGGGATCGAATTTCTCGATGCAGCCTTCCGTCATCAGGAGGTTCACGTCCGGCCAGGCCGCGTGCACGGCGGCGACGTTGCGGTGCATCGGCTCCCCGCCGGCCCACGTCTCGTACCAGTGGTAGCCGACGCCCCAGATGTACGGCCGCGCCTTCGCATCCGCCAGGATCGTCGCGGCGCGCTGCGGCAGCAGGTCGCGGTTGTGGTCCCACACGATGACCTTCTTGCGGCCCAGTCCCGCCGCCGTCAAGGCGGGGCCCAGGTGGTCGCCGAGGAAGCGGGTTTCCTCGGCGGCGCTGAAGATCATCGACTCCCACTTCTGCTTCGCCATCGGTTCGTTCTGCACCGACAGGCCCCACAGCGGGATGCCGGCCTGCTCGTACGCCTGGACGAATTTCACGACGTAGCGCGCCCACGTGTCGCGGTACTCGGGCAGCAGGCTGCCGCCGGCGAGCATGCTCTGGTTCGACTTCATCCATGCCGGCGCGCTCCACGGGCTGGCGAATACGCGCATGTCCGTGCCGTGGGCGCGCGCAGCCGCCAGCGCGGCGCGCAGCAGCGGCACGCGCAGCTTCAGGTCCGGCGCGATGCTGAACGATGCGAGCGACCGGTCGCCGTCGCGCACGTACGTGTAGCTGCCGCTGCCGAAGTCGGAACTGTGGATCGTCGTGCGCAGGATGTTGTAGCCCAGGCCCGCGCGCGGGTCGAAGTACGCCGCCAGGAACGCCTGCTGCTGCGCCGGCGTCAGGGTCGCGTGGACCTCGGCGACGGCGTCCGTGACGGCGCCGCCGAAGCCGAACACTTCCTGGTAGCGCTTCGACGTGTCGACGAAGACGGCGATGTCCGTCTCCGGCGGCTGGCCTGCCGGCTGGAAGGCGCCGAGCGGACGGGCGGCGAAGCGGTCGGCGCCGGGTGCGGACGTCACGACCTGCCAGCCGGTGGCGCCGGCCGCCGGGGCGGTTGCGGGCGCAGCCGCGGTGCGGCCGGCCACGGCCACCTGGCCGCCCATCAGTGTCGCGGCGCCCAGCAGCCGCATTGCATCTCGTCTCGTCGTCATCGTGTCTCCTGTCGTGTGTTGGCGGCTGCGCGATTGGAAACGTTACCAATCGAAGTCGGACGACTATACCACTCGTCGTTTCATGATGTCAAAAGACTGTTTTACAGAATCTCTTGCACCAGCTCGGACGGCCGGCACAGCCGCACACCCTTGGTCGTGACGACGAACGGACGATTGATGAGGATCGGATGCGCGACCATCGCGTCGAGCAGCGCGTCGTCGGTCGTGGCCGGATCGTCCAGGCCGAGTTCCTTGAACAGCGCTTCCTTGCTGCGCACGGCGTCGCGCACTTGCAAACCCGCCCGGGCGATCAGGTCCTTCAGCTCGTCCCGCGTCGGCGGTTGCGCCAGATAATCGACGACGCGCGGCTCGACGCCGGTCGCCCGAATCGCCTCGAGGGTCGTGCGCGACGTGCCGCAGCGGGTATTGTGAAAAATCGTGATGTCCATCTTGAAAATCCTTGATTGAGAGGCAAGGATGATACCGACGCGGCCGCAACGCTTCCAGTTTTTTTGCTTGTCCGCCTTCTGGCAGCGCTATAAAATGCCCGGTTTGCTTGCCGAGGCGCAATCACCATTGCTTGCAGACGGCCCGCCGTACGGAGAGAACATGGACGACTACCTGGTGCGCCCCGAGGGGCTGCCGACCTTGCGCCAGCGCGCCGCGCTGCGCCTGCTGAACGCGTTCGGCTGGCGCTTCAATTTCAAACCCCTGCCGGGTCCGCACGGCATCGTCGTCGTGTATCCGCACACGTCGAACTGGGATTTCTCCATCGGCCTGCTGGCCAAGTGGGCCGTCGGCATCCAGTTCCGCTGGCTCGCCAAGGATTCGCTGTTCCGCGGCCCGATGGGCGCCCTGATGCGCTACTGGGGCGGCGTGGCGATCGACCGCAGCTCGCCGCAGGGCGCGATCCGGCGCCTCGCGCAGACGATGCACGCGGCCGACTGGTTCTGGCTCGCCATCACGCCGGAAGGCACGCGCAGCTACCGGCCGCACTGGAAGAGCGGCTTCTATCGCATCGCGCTGGCCGCCGACGTGCCGGTGCTGCTCGTCTCGCTCGACTACGGCAAGAAGGTCATCGACGTCACGCGCACGCTGACGATGACGGGCGATGAAACGGTCGACATGGCCGCCATCGCGCAGGCGTACGACGGCGTGCGCGCGCTGTATCCGGAGAAGGCGGCGCCGATCCGCCTGGCCGAACCAGGGCCGCGTTCAGACGACGCCCGCAAGCAGGTATAAGCCGGCCGCGCCGATCGCGGCGCCGGCCATGCGGTGCACGCGTTCCCCCGGCAGCGCGCCGGCCAGCATCACCAGGGCGCTCGCGACCAGGAAGCCGGCGCCGCTCGCCATCCCCGCCAGTTCCCGCCCATGCGCCAGCCCGTGCAGGAAGGCGCACCCACCCACCACGACGACCGCCACCTGCGGCGGCAGGCGCCGCTGCAGGCCGGGCGCGCACGCGACCAGCATCCCCAGCACCAGCACGGTCGCGGCGATCGACGCCTCCAGCGCGGGCAGCACGAGGCCCGCGTGGGCACAGGCCGCGCCGAGCGCCATCATCACGAGGAACGCGGGCGGCAGCACGGCCCCATGGCGCTGCTGCCGGCTCCACAGGCCGACAGCCAGCAGCGCGAACAGGTGATCCAGCCCCGTCAGCGGATGCAGCAGGCCGGCCGTGAAGCCGCCGTCGGGATGCCCCGGATGCGCGGCCGCGGGCAGCGCCACGGCGAGGGTGGCGAGCGCGGCGACCGCACCGCCCAGGCGCGTGCGCGGACGCGGGGACGGGCCTTCATGACGCACGCGGGACTTCGGGTTGTCGTTCCATTTCATGGCTTTCCCTTTCACTGGTCAAGTAATCCCTGCTCGCGGATGAAGCAAACGACGGTGTCCACGCCCTCGCCCGTGCGCAGATTCGTGAACACGAACGGCCGCGCGCCCCGCTGGCGCTGCGCGTCGCGCGCCATCACGTCCAGGTCGGCGCCCACGTGCGGCGCGAGGTCCGTCTTGTTGATGATGAGAAGATCGGAGCGCGTGATGCCGGGTCCGCCCTTGCGCGGAATCTTTTCGCCGCCCGCCACGTCGATGACGTACAGGGTGAGGTCCGACAGCTCGGGGCTGAACGTGGCCGCGAGGTTGTCGCCGCCGGATTCCACCAGCACGAGTTCCAGTGCCGGAAAGTCCGCCTGCAGCCGCGCGATGGCCTCCAGGTTGATCGACGCATCCTCGCGGATCGCCGTGTGCGGACACCCGCCGGTCTCCACGCCCATCAGCCGCTCGGGCGGCAGCGCGTTCGCGCGCAGCAGGATTTCCATGTCTTCGCGCGTGTAGATGTCGTTGGTGATCACGGCCATGTCGTAGCGGTCGCGCATGCGCCGGCACAGCATCTCGCACAGCGCCGTCTTGCCGGAACCGACCGGGCCTCCGATGCCCACCCGCAGGGGATTCGATGTCATGGTTTTACCTCTTTCAGGAACGGTACAACCGTCCATGCTGCACCTCGTGCCGCATCGACAGCATGGACAGGCCGGGCGACCAGTTCGACAGGTCCGCATCGGGCAGCGTGCAGGCCGTGGCGGCCGTGCGTTCGAGATCGGGCCGCAGCGACAGCAGCAGCCGCTGCCCCGCCACCTGCCCCAGCGGCACCGACTTCACGCACACGAGCACCTGGTTCTCGGCCCACGCGAACAGCATCGCCAACACTGCCTCTTCATGCGGGATGTCGAGGGCGTCGACGGCGCATGCGTAGGCGGCCGGCAGCGTCACCTCGCCGCCGAGCGGGCCGACGTCGGCCACGCCCAGCTCCGCGATCAGCCGCGTGAGCGAATAGCCCATCTGGACGGTCTCCGCGCGCGACTCGGCCGTGTCGCGCGACGCGAGGAAGCAGGCGCTCCACTCTGCAATGGCCGCGGTATCGCGCGCGGCGAACGCGCTCAACAAACGCCACAGCAGCGGCGCATCCCAGCGCGCCAGCACCTCGTCGAGATAGCGCACGAGCCACGCGTATGCGCTCGCCGCATCGTGCACGCAGCCTGCCTCGATGGCCGTCTCCAGGCCCTGCGAATAGCTGTAGCCGCCGATCGGCAGCGCCGGGCTCGCGAACTGCAGCAGGTGCAGCAGGCTCGCGGCGTTCATGAGTCCGCCGGCCGGTGGATCTTCTGGCGCAGCGGCACGGGCGCCAGCAGGCCGCGGTGATCGTGATGGCCGTGGCCGCCCGCATACGCGCCCGCTTCCGGTTCGAACTTCGCCTGCTCTTCCTCGACGTGCGCGCCCAGGCCGACCACCATGTCCCTCAGCACCGGATCGACGCGGATCCGCAGCCAGCCCGCGCCGACCTGCGTCTGCGTGTGGCGGTTCCCGAGGTGGAAGGCGCAGCGCGCGAGCAGCGTCGGGTTCGCGCAGCGCACGAGATACGTCGGCTCGGGTGCGGCGACGACGCGCACGACGCGTCCATCTTCCCCCGTCAGCAGGTCGCCGTCGCGCAGCACGGCGCCGCGCACGAGGAACAGCGCGACTTCCTCGCCGGATGCGAGCCGCGCGCGCTGGCGGCACCTTTCGCGCTGGTCGTACGGCAGCTCGAGCAGGTCGTGGACGGTGTCCGCGTGGGCGATCTTCGTATGCAGTGACATCATGATGGCTCCCGATGATCAGAACAGGAAATACCGCTGCGCGAGGGGCAGCACCCTGGCCGGCTCGCACACGAGCAGGCGCCCGTCGGCGCGCACCTCGTACGTTTCCGGATCCACTTCCATGTGCGGCGTGGCCCCGTTGTGGACCATGTCGCGCTTGCGCAGTCGCCGCGTGCCGCGCACCGGGATCACGGTCTTCGCCAGCCCGAGCTCGCGCGCGATACCAAGGTCGAACGCGGCCTGAGACACGAACGTGAACGATTTGCGGAGCCCACCGCCGAACGCACCGAACATCGGGCGATAGTGCACCGGCTGCGGCGTCGGGATCGATGCGTTCGGGTCGCCCATCAGGCTCGCCGCGATCATCCCGCCTTTTAGGATCATCGACGGCTTCACGCCGAAGAACGCGGGCCGCCACAGCACGATGTCGGCGATCTTGCCTGGCTCCAGCGAGCCCACCGCATGCGAAAGACCGTGCGCGATGGCCGGGTTGATCGTGTACTTGGCCACGTAGCGTTTTACGCGCGCATTGTCGCTGCGGGACGTATCGCCTTCCAGCGGGCCGCGCTGCACCTTCATCTTGTGCGCCGTCTGCCACGTGCGCGTGATGGTCTCGCCCACGCGGCCCATCGCCTGCGAGTCGGACGACATCATCGAGATGGCGCCCAGGTCGTGCAGGATGTCTTCGGCGGCGATGGTCTCGCGGCGGATCCGCGATTCCGCGAACGCCACGTCTTCCGCGATGGCGGGGTCGAGGTGGTGGCAGACCATCAGCATGTCGAGGTGCTCGTCCAGCGTGTTCACCGTGTACGGGCGCGTGGGGTTCGTCGACGACGGCAGCACGTTGTCCTGGCCGACGGCCGCGATGATGTCCGGCGCGTGCCCGCCGCCCGCGCCTTCCGTGTGGAACGTGTGGATCGTGCGGCCCTTGAACGCGGCCAGCGTGGACTCCAGGAAGCCGGCCTCGTTCAGCGTGTCGGAATGCAGCGCGACCTGGATGTCCACGCGCTCGGCGACCGAAAGACAATTGTCGATCGCGGCCGGCGTGCTGCCCCAGTCCTCGTGCAGCTTCAGGCCGACGGCGCCGGCCTCGATCTGCTCTTCGAGTGGCCGCGGCTGGCTCACGTTGCCCTTGCCGAAGAAGCCGAGGTTCATCGGGAACGCGTCGGCCGCCATCAGCATCGAGTGGATGTGCCACGCGCCCGGCGTGCACGTCGTCGCCGCGGTGCCGACGGCGGGACCGGTACCGCCGCCGAGCATCGTCGTGATGCCGGACATCAGCGCCTCGTCGATCTGCTGCGGACAGATGAAATGGATGTGCGTGTCGATGCCGCCCGCCGTCACGATCATGCCTTCGCCCGCGATGATCTCCGTCGCGCCGCCGATGGCCAGCGTCACGCCCGGCTGGATGTCCGGGTTGCCGGCCTTGCCGATGGCGGCGATCAGGCCGTCCTTGATGCCGATGTCGGCCTTGACGATGCCCCAGTGGTCGACGATGACGGCGTTCGTGATCACCGTGTCCATCACGTCCGCGCGCACACGCTGCGACTGGCCCATGCCGTCGCGGATCACCTTGCCGCCGCCGAATTTCACTTCCTCGCCGTAGACCGCGTAGTCCTTTTCGATCTCGATGACGAGCGCCGTGTCGGCGAGGCGGATACGGTCGCCCGTCGTCGGTCCGTACATATCGGCATACGCCTGGCGGGAGAGCGCGGCCATCAGACGCCTCCATCGAGCGGGCCGCCCGTCAGGCCCTGGAAGCCATGCACGATGCGCGCGCCGCTCAACGCCACCAGTTCGACGGTGCGCCGCTGCCCCGGCTCGAAGCGCACGGCGGTGCCGGCCGCGATGTTCAGGCGCATGCCGCGCGCCTGCTCGCGTTCGAACTGCAGCGCATCGTTCGCTTCGAAAAAATGGTAATGAGAGCCGACCTGCACGGGACGGTCGCCCGCGTTCGCGACGACGAGCGTCACCGTGCGGCGGCCCGCGTTGAGTGGGATGTCGCCATCCTCGAGGAAGTATTCGCCGGGGATCATGGGGCGCTCACGGGATCGGGTTGTGGACGGTGACGAGCTTGCTGCCGTCCGGGAACGTGGCTTCGACCTGGATGTCCGGAATCATCTCCGGCACGCCGTCCATCACGTCGGCGCGCGTCAGGATCAGGGTGCCCTCGCTCATCAGCTCGGCCACGCTGCGGCCGTCGCGGGCGCCTTCCATGATCGCGGCCGTGATCAGCGCGACGGCTTCCGGGTAGTTCAGCTTCAGGCCGCGCGCGCGGCGGCGTTCGGCCAGCAGCGCCGCCGTGAAGATCAGCAGCTTGTCTTTTTCGCGTGGGGTCAAGTCCATGGCGATCCTTTACGTATTCCAGATGCGCGGCGGCGTGGCCGGCCGGTCCAGCAGGTACGGCCGCAGCACCGTCCAGGCCCCCGTCAGCGCGGCACGGGCCCGTTCGCCGTCGTCGCCGAGGAAGCGCGCCACGAACACCTGCTTCACCTGGCTGACGGCGAGACCCGGATCGACGGCGCGCACCGCGTCCTGCAGGGCCGCGGGCACGGGCTTGCCGACGGCGACGAGCGTCGCGCACACGCTGTGTCCATCCATGCCCAGCGGACTCGCGAGCAGCGCGGGCGTGGCGCCGCCCTGCTCCCACCACACGGGCCGCCCGCCGACGCGGATGCGCGTGCGCTGCCCCACGCGGCCGCGCGTAAAACGTTCGCCGGATGCACGCCGGCCGAAGCACAGCACCTCGCTGCCGATGTAGACGGCGCCCGGGGCCAGGTCGACGTCGTGCGCGAGCATCACGTCGGCGTGGTCGTACACGATGGTTTCCTGCGGCAGCCATTCGATCGCGGCGCCGGGACCGGCGGCCAGGTGCACGTCCTGGCGCGATGTGCGGCCGTTGGCGCGATACCACTTCGCGGCGCCGGGCGACGTGGCCAGCACGTGGCAGCCCGCCGGCACGTCGAGCGCGATGTCGAGCCGGTCGCCGCCGACGATGCCGCCGGGCGGATGCACGACGATCACGTGGCAGGCGCCAGGACCTTCCGGGTATAGCGCCTTTTGCACGCGCAGCGGCCCGCGGTGCTCGCGCCGGACGAGCCGCGTGCAGCCGCCGTCACGGGCGAAGCCGAGGCGCAGGGATGCGTGCCAGGTGGTGCAAGTTGGGTCGTCAAAGGGCATACGCGATGAGTTAGCACGATGCGTGCCACTCGCGGGACAGGGACACCGGTGGACGCGGCGCACCGGCACGGCACCTACGGCACCGGAACGGTGCAGGCGCACGCCCAGATCAGGTGATCAATATGATTTCGGCAATATCAAAGGTGAAGCCGGCAGACGGCCGCGCGTGGCGACCAGGGAGGGGGGAAACAGAGGGTGTCCGCGAGCCCGACCGGCGAAGAATGCCGGTCAAGCAGGCGAACCGGGGCTGGAAACGATCAGCGGCGGCGGCGCAGCGGGCGGGCGATACGGACCGGACGCAGGGCGCGTTCGCGGTCGGCGGCGCGCTTGTAGGCGGCCAGTTCGAACGTCAGCGCCAGGGCGATGCCGGCCGGGACAGCGGCGGCGAAGCCAAGGGCGAGCAAGGCGACGGTTGACAACAGAATAACGATAGTACTTGGGCGCGGCATGATATCCACCTTTTCTCTAAAACCGTGGTTCCATCCTGCCACAGCTGGGATTTGCTTGCAATCACGTGTCGTGCCGTGCGAGGGCATTCCAGGCATTTGCTGTACTTAAAAAGAGACGTCCGCTGAGCTCACTCAACAAAGTCGACGCGCGCAGGCGGTCCAGCACCGGCCCCTTGACCTCGGCCAGGTGCAGCCGGACGTCGCGCCGGGCCAGGGCGCGATTCAATTCGAGCAACCCGAACAGCGCCGAACTGTCGATGGCGTTCACGGCCGACAGCACGAGCACGAGATGGCGCGCCGCGCGGTGTGCGGCCAGTTCTTCCTCGATGCGCTCGCTGACCGCTTCGATATTCCCGAAGAACAGCCCCGCGTCCACGCGCAGCAGCAGCACGTTCGGGTCCGTCTCGGCCGAGTACCGGTCGATGTTGCGGAAGTGTTCAGTGTGCGGAATCCGGCCCAGCACCGCGATGTGAGGCCGGCTCTCGCGCCAGATCATCGTCCCCAGCGACAGCAGCAGCCCCAACACGACGCCCGCCTCCACCCCGAGCAGCAGGACGCCGCCGCTCGTGGCCAGCAGCGCGAGCGCGTCGGCGCGGTCGTAGTGCCATGCGGTGCGCAGGGTCGACCAGTCCAGCAGGCCGAGCACGGCGACGATGATCGTCGCGGCCAGCACGGGCAGCGGCAGCAGCGCGAGCCAGCCGGTGGGCAGCACGAGCGCGCCCGCGAGCAGCCCCGCCGTGATCACACCCGCCAGCTGGGTGCGCGCGCCGGCCGCGAAGTTCACGGCCGAGCGCGACAGGCTGCCGGTCACGGGAAAGCCGCCGGACAGCGCGCTGCCGACGTTGGCCAGGCCCAGCCCCACGAGTTCGCGGTTCGTGTGCAGCTTTTCCGCGCGTTTCAGGGCCAGCGTCTGCGCACCCGACATCGCGATCAGGAAGCTCATGAAGCCGATCAGGAGGGACGGTTTCAGCAGTTCCTGCCAATGCGCAGCGGACGTCGCCAGGCGCAAGCCCGGCAGCCCGGACGGCACGGCACCGATCACCTGCACCCCCATGCGGTCGAGGCGCAACGAGGCCACGAGCGCGATGCCACCCAGGACGAGCACCATCGGCGCCAACCGCGCGGCGACGTCGGCCGCCCCGCACGGCATGCCGAGCCGGCGCAGCAGCGGCGCCAGCCAGCGCCGCGCGAACAGCAGCAGCGCGATACTCCCGACGCCCAGCGCGGCGCTGGGACCGTGCACGTGTGGCAGCGCGCCGCCCAGCAAGGTGCGCACCTGCCCCAGCGAGATGACGACGGCGGAGCCCAGCGTGAAGCCGCTCATCACGGGACGCGAGAAGAAGTTGGCGAGGTAGCCCACGCGCAGCAGGCCGCACGCGAGCAGCACGGCCCCGGACACCAGCGCCAGCTGCGCCGCCAGCATGCCGTACAGCGCGCTGCCGGGCGATGCGAGGGGCGCCAGCGCCGACGCCGTCATCAGCGAGATGATCGCCATCGGCCCGACGGATTGCGAGGAACTGGTGCCGAACAGCGCGTACAGCAGCGGCGGCACGATGCTGGCATACAGGCCCGCGACGGGCGGCAGGCCGGCGACGAGCGCGTAGGCCATGCCCTGCGGGATCATCATCATGGCCACGACGATGCCGGCGCCCACGTCGCCCGCGAGATCGTCGCGGCGGTACGCCCGCAGCCAGCCGAGCAGCCGCGGATTCATCGACACCATGCTGCTCACTGCATCGCCAGTTCGACGCAGTTGCGGCCCGCCCGCTTGGCGCGCGCGAGGGCGGCGTCGGTCCGCTGCGTCAGCGAGTCGCCGCTCTCCTGCTCGCCCAGCTGGGCCACGCCGAGGCTCACCGTCACGTGGTCGCAGCCGGGAATCTCCGCCTGCTCGATCGCCACCCGCACCTTTTCCGCCATTTTCAAACCGTCGATGGCGCTCGTGTGCGGCGCGATGATGTGGAATTCCTCGCCGCCCGAGCGCACGAGGATGTCGCTGGCGCGCAGGACGGCGCGCGTCGTGTCGGCCACGGTGCGCAGCGCCATGTCGCCGACGGGATAGCCGTAGGTGTCGTTGACCGCCTTGAAACGGTCGATGTCGAACGACAGCAGCGCGAGCGGCACGCGGTAGCGGCGGGCGCGCTTGATCTCTTTTTCCAGCAATTCCTCGCCGTGGCGGCGGTTCGCGACGCCGGTCAGCGCATCCGTCGTCGAGATGTACGTGAGGCGCGCCGTCAGGTGTTCGTTTTCCTGGCCGATGGCGACGAGGCGCAGGCCGAAGGCGGCCAGGCGCGTCACGTCCTGCAACGTCGCCCACTCGTCCGGCGTGAGCTCGCGCGCGGCGCCGAACAGCAGCGACAGCGCGCCGCGCGGCGTGCCGGGTCCGTCGGCGGGAATGGGCAGGCCCAGCGCCATCGCGACGCCGTGCGCGCGCAGGCCTTCCGCCAATGCCGGCTCGCCCGATTGTTCCGGGACTTCGATCAACGCAGCCGTGCCGCCCGCCGCGGCCAGCAGGCCGGGGAATGCGTGGCGCAGCGGCGCCTGCAGGAGGCGGTCCGTGCGCTGCAGCAGCGCGCCGAGCAGCAATCCTTCCGGTCCCTGCTGGGCTTCCAGTTGCAAATCGTTGCCGTCCTTGAGCAGGAAGACGCCCGCATGCAGCACGCCCGGCCACGCGCGCAGCGCGGCGCACAAGGCTTCGGACAAAGTATGTGCATCTTCCGCCTCGTCCAGCGCGGCCTGCACGCGGGCGCGCAGGTCCAGCAGGGTGCGCAGGCCGGCGGCGTCGCTCGCCGGCGCTTCCGGCTGCGCGCGGCGCGTGCCCACCGCGGCGCGCAGCGCGGCCGCGTCGAGCGGCGTGACGGCATAGTGCACGGGGCCGTGCACCATCAGCGCGGGCAGCCAGGCGGCGCCGGCGAACGGACACAGCAACAGCACGGGCGCGCCGGCGCGGCGGGCGACGAGGTCGCCGAGGGCTTCCGCGTCGATGCTGGGCTCGAATCGGTCGAGGTCGATCACGAGCAGGTCCGGCTGCTCCCGCGCCATCAGGCTCGCGGCGACGTCGGCGCTGTCGGCCAGGTGCAGGCGTGCGAACAGGGAGGCGCAGGCGTCCCCGAATTCGGCGCGCCGTTGCGCCATCGGACTCAGGTATATCGCGGTCTGCTCTAGCATGAATCACCTCTGGAATACTTTGTTACGCTAACAAGTTTGCCACAAAGCACCTGTAACAGCCAGCAAATGCGCGCAATGTGTGGAAGCGCACCGTCAGCGCGTCCTCGGGGCGGGAATACTGGCGGAATCATGCACAAGGAGAGCACCATGGCAACACAGGACGACGCAGCGAACAAGCAGAAAGCCATCCAGAACCGCCAGGACCAGCACGACGCCAGCATGCAGAAGGGTGACCCGGGCTCGGGTGGCGCGGCCCAGACGGGGATCCAGCAGCCCAGCGGCGACTTCCCCGCCCAGCACCTGGCCAAGCCGGGCATCGAAGCCCAGATGGAACTGAAGCCGAAGTTCATGGCCGAGCACTACAAGGGCAGCGGCAAGCTGGCCGGCCAGGTCGCCATCGTGACCGGCGGCGATTCCGGCATCGGCCGCGCCGTCGCGATCCTGTTCGCGCGCGAAGGCGCCGACGTCGCCATTCTGTACCTGAACGAACACGAAGACGCGGCCGAGACGCAGCGCCTGATCGAGGCCGAGGGCACGAAATGCGTGACGGTTGCCGGGGACGTGAAGGACATGGAATTCTGCCAGCAGGCCGTCGACCAGATCGTCGCCAGGTGGGGCCGCCTCGACGTCCTCGTCAACAACGCCGCGTTCCAGGAACACGCCGAGTCGCTGCTCGACCTGACGGAAGACCGCTTCGACGAGACGATGCGCACGAATATCTACGGCTACTTCCACATGGCGAAGGCCTGCCTGCCCTACATGAAGCGCGGTGCCGCGATCATCAACACGGGCTCCGTGACGGGCCTGAAGGGGTCGAAGAAGCTGCTCGACTATTCGACGACCAAGGGCGCCATCCACGCCTTCACGATGTCCCTTGCCGCGAACCTGCTGGACCAGGGCATCCGCGTGAACGCCGTCGCGCCCGGCCCCGTGTGGACGCCGCTGAACCCGGCCGACCAGTCGCCGGAGGACATCACCAAGTTCGGCCAGAGCACGACGTTCGGCCGTCCCGCGCAGCCGGAAGAGCTGTCGCCGGCGTACGTCTACCTGGCGTCCAACGTCTGCTCGGGCTATGTGACGGGCGTCGTGCTGCCGATCACGGGGTCGGTGGGCGAATAATTCTCATCCGGGGAGCTCAAAATGGCACGCAGCATGTGGAAGGGTGCGATCAGCTTCGGGCTGGTGCACATCCCGGTAGAGATGTATCCGGCGGCGAGCGACCAGGGGCTCGACCTGTCAATGCTGGACCGGCGCGACTTCGCGCCGATCGGCTTCAAGCGCTACAACAAGGCCACCGGCAAGGAAGTCTCGTGGGACGACATCGTCAAGGGCTACGAGTACAGTGACGGCGAATACGTCGTGCTGTCCGACGAGGACCTGCGCCGCGCCAACCCGGAAGCGACGCAGACGATCGACATCATCGCGTTCGTGAACGCCGAGCAGGTCCCGCTGATCTACTACGAACAGCCCTACTACCTCGCGCCCGGCAAGGGCGGCGACAAGGTCTATGCGCTGCTGCGCGAGACCCTGCGCGACGTCGGCAAGATCGGCATCGCCAACGTCGTCATCCGCGTCAAGCAGCACCTCGCCGCCCTCGTCTGCGTGGGCGACACCATCGTGCTGAACACCTTGCGCTACCCGGACGAGATCCGTCCCACCGACGAGCTGAAAATCCCGGCGGCGGACGCGAAGGCGGCGCAGGTCACGGAGAAGGAATTGCAGATGGCCAGGGCGCTCGTCGAAGGCATGAGCGAGAAATGGAAGCCGCAGCAGTACCACGACACCTACCGCGAGGACGTGATGGCGCTGATCAAGAAGAAGATCGCCGCCAACCAGACCAAGACGCTCACCGAACCGGAGCCGGAAGAAGAGAAACCCGTCAAGTCGAACGTCATCGACCTCGTCTCGCTGCTGCAGGCCAGCCTGGGCAAGAAGCCGGCCAAGGCCGCTGCGGCGGACGATGACGACGACGACGAGCCGCCGCCGTCGCGCAAGTCGAGGAAACCCCCGAAGGACGACGGGGATACCGACAAGGACACGGGCAATCGGCCGCCGCCACGCGCGCGCAAGGCGCCTTCGCATGCGGCCACGCACGCGAGCGCAAAACGTACGACAGCGGCCAAGTCGGCCGCGACGAAAACGGCGACGAAGACGGCGGCAAAGAAAACCGCCGCCAGGGCCGCGGCGAAACCTGCAGCCAAAGCGGCGCCCGTGCGGCGCAGGAAGGCCGCCTGAGTGGATGTCGATACGCTGCTGGACCTGCTGCAATGGCCCGCGATGGCGGTCACGCTGGTGGCCGCCTTTCTCGTCGGCGCCCGTCACGCCAGGAAGCGCGTGATCGGGTTCTGGACCTTCATTCTCAGTAACGTGCTGTGGATCGTGTGGGGCGTGCACGACGAGGCGTGGGCGCTGATCGCGCTGCAGGCCGGCCTCGCCGCGATGAATGTGCGCGCGATCTTCCGCAACGAGCGAGGCGATCCGGCGGATGAACAAGTCGCCGAAGAGCGGCGTACTACCTGATAGTGGCGCCGGGCCTTTCGCACGTCGTTCCCGCGGAGGCGGGAACCCAAGTTTTACGCATATCGGCGGCGCCTGCAAAATTGGGCCCCCGCCTGCGCGGGGGCGACGAATATTTTTTCGGGGGCGACGAGTATCGTTGCGGGAACGACGGGTATCGTTGCGGGAACGACGGGTATCGTTGCGGGAGCGACGGTTATTTTTTCTCCGCCTTGAACCCCAGCGCCTTCATGGCCTTGGTGAGCGTGACCGCGCTCTTGTCGTAGTCCGCCCACGGCGCATTGCCCTCGTCCAGCCGGGTATGCACGTTCTTGACGGTCCAGTGGCTGCCCGACTTCAGCTTCGGCAGTTCTTCCCAGCGCACCGGCACGGAGATGCCCAGGCCGGGCCGCGCGCGTGCCGACCACGCGGCCACCGTCGTCGCCCCGCGGCCGTTGCGCAGGTAGTCGATGAAGATGCGGCCGACGCGATTCTTCGCGCCGCTCTTGGCGGAGAAGCGGTCCGGGATCGTCTTCGCAAGGTGGGTCACGATCGCGCGCGAGAAATCCTTCACCGTGTCCCAGTCCAGCCTGGGCTTCAGCGGCACGACCACGTGCAAGCCCTTGCCGCCGCTCGTCTTGAGGAACGGGTTCAGGCCCAGCTCCTGCAGGAAGGCGCGCATCAGCTGGGCCGCTTCCCGCACCTTGGAAAAGTCGACGCCCTCGCCCGGGTCGAGGTCGAACACCATGCGGTCCGGCGTGTCGTAGTGTTTCGCCGTCGCGTTCTGGCTGTGGATCTCGACGACATTCCACTGCGCGCTGGACAGCAGGCCTTCGATCGTCGCGATCTCCGTCATGCGCGGATGGTCCGGGTCCAGCGCCTGGTCCATCTGCGCGACGCCGGGCATCTTCGCGGTGTCGACGACGTGCTTCTGGAAGAACAGCTCCTTGCCCACGCCATCGGGCGCGCGCACCAGCGAGACGGGGCGGCCCTTCAGGTGTTCCATCATCAGCTCGCCGACGAGCGCGTAATAGCGCACCATCTCGACCTTCGTGACGCCGCTCGCCGCATCCATCACGCGATCGCCGTGCGTCACCTTGAACGTGGCGGGAAGATTGCCCGGCAGGCCGCTCTCCGGCTCGGCCTTCTTCGTCGTCCGCTTGTTCGTCGCCTGTTTAAGGGCGGGTTTCGCATTTTCCACGGGTGTCTCCTGCATGTGCCTGGGCAGTTCGCGCACGACGCTCTTCGCCGGCTTGTCCTTGCGCAGGCCCTGGAATACGGGGTGGCGGATGGAGTCGGTGGCCGTCCACTCCGAGAAGCTGACTTCCGCGACCAGCTCCGGCTTCACCCAGTGGTTCGTCCGTCCCGGCACGGCGCGCGGCGGGAATGGATTCTCGTCCGTCTCGATCGCTTCCAGCACCTCGCGCATGTGGCGCAGCGAGGCGCCGTTGAACCCGCTGCCGCAGTTGCCCGCGTAACGCAGCACGCCATCCTTGTCGTAGTAACCGAGCAGCAGCGAGCCGATGCCCGTGCGGGCGCCATGCGGATCGGTGTAGCCGCCGATGACGAATTCCTGGCGCTGGCCGCATTTCAGCTTGATCCACTCGGGCGAGCGGCGCGTGACGTAGCGCGAGTCCTTGCGCTTGCCGATCACACCCTCCAGCCCGATCTGGCACGCGGCCACGACGAGCTGCGCGGGGTCCGTGCCGAATTCTGCGGAGAAGCGCACCGTGTCCGACGGCCGCGCCGCCAGCGCCTCCTGCAGCAACGGACGGCGCTCGTCGAGCCGCACGTCGCGCAGGTCGTAGCCCTTGAAGTAGGGGGCGTCGAATAGGAAGTAGACGATCTGCGCGCTATTGGAGCCGTCGAACGCCAGCTGCAGCAGGTTGAAATTCGGCTTGCCGTTCTCGTCGTGGACGACGATCTCGCCGTCGTACCAGCCGTCCGGCAGTTTCATCCGGCGGATCTCCTGCTGCAGCGGTTTCAGCTTGTCGGTCCAGTCGTTTCCGTTGCGGGTGACGAGGCGGACGTCCTTGCCCCGCACGCGCGTGACCATGCGGTAGCCGTCGAACTTGATCTCGTAGATGTAGTTCTCCGGATCGGCGGGCGGACCGTCGACGAGGGTCGCCAGCTCGGGCGCCAGCGTCTCGGGCAGGTCGGCCTTGACGGCGCCGGCGGGCATCGCGCCGCGCTTTGCCTGCGCCGCCTTTTTCGGCGCCGGCTTGTCTGCCTTCAGTTCCTCCACCTTCACCTCGGCGCCATGCTCCGGCATCGGCAGGTCCTTCACGCTGTCGGGGAACTCGTCGACGATGGAAAATTCGGCGGCCGGTTTCGCGTACTCGTCGTTTTCCTTGATGAGCAGCCACGGTTCCTGCTTGTCGTCCTCGTGGCCGCGCAGGCGCACGAGGACCCAGCGGCCGTGCATCTTGTGGCCGTGCATCTCGAACTTGATCTCGCCCTTTTCATAACCCTGGCGCGGGTCGCCCACGGGTTCCCACGTCCCTTTATCCCAGATGATGACCTTGCCCGCGCCGTACTGGTGCGGCGGGATCGTGCCTTCGAAATCGGAATACGAGATGGGGTGGTCTTCCACGTGCACGGCCATGCGGCGGTCGTGGGTGTCGTAGCTGGGGCCTTTCGGTACGGCCCAGCTCTTCATGACGCCGTCCAGTTCCAGACGGAAATCGTAATGCAGGCGCGAGGCCCAGTGCTTCTGGATCACGAAGGTGAGAAGACCTTTGCTGGCCTCCCCACCCTCTGCGGGCTCGGCAGTGATCTTGAAATCGCGCTTGGCCTTGTACAGCTTTAACGGGTCGGGCATGGCATCACCTCTGCAGTGTGTGCCTTAGTGTAGGCAGTAGCTGCAGACGCGACTGTTCGCCAGCTAACTCACGTTATTTGCGCTCCGATGCGCTGGCGTCGCGCGCCGCGCGGAACTCGGAGTCCTTCGACCAGTTCGGCCAGGCGCCCGAATCGGCCAGGTCGCGGCCCACCGAGTACAGCACGCCGAGGTCGCGCGCCATGCCGGTGAACGGCCACGACGCGCTCCATTCGTCGGCCGGCTGGTGGTACGCGACGGACACGTATTTGTCCTCGGCGGCCTTGCCCGCTGCGACGCCGCCCTGCTCCCAGTCCTCGCCCGAACCGAACGAGATCGCCGGGACGCCGTGCTTGGCGAACGGGAAGTGGTCGGAACGGAAGAAGTGGCCCGCTTCCGGTTTCGGATCGGCCGAATAGCGGATGCCGTTCTGCCTGGCCTTCGCGACCAGCCGGTCGAGCAGGTCGAGCTTGGCGCTGCCGGAGATCGTGAAGTCGCGCGACGGGCCGTACGGGCTCAGCGCGTCCATATTGATCACGCCGACCGTCTTGCCCAGCGGGTAGACCGGGTTGTTCGCGTAGTATTCCGAGCCCAGCAGGCCCTTCTCTTCCGCCGTCACGGCCAGGAAGACGACGCTGCGTTTCGGTGCCGGGGCCTTGGCATAGGCGCGGCCCAGTTCCAGCAGCGCGGCGATGCCGGTGGCGTTGTCGACGGCGCCGTTGTAGATCTTGTCGCCCTTCGCGTCCGGCAGACCCACGCCCAGGTGGTCCCAGTGGCCGCTGTAGATCACGACCTGGTCCGGGTGCTCGCTGCCCGGACGCACGGCCAGCACGTTCTTCGACGTGATGACCTTGGCGTCGACCGCGTAGTGCGCGGACATCGTCACCCCCTTCAGCTCGACCGGCTTGAACGTGCGGGCCTGCGCCTGCTTCTTGAGCTTGTCGAAGTCCAGGCCGGCGCGCTTGAACAGGTCGACGGCGACGTCGCGCTGGATCCACGCTTCCACCGGCGCGTGCGCCTCCAGCGGGTTCTTGCGCACGATGTCGTACTGGACGTTCGTGTTCGAATTCTTCACCGTGGCCCAGCCGTACGACGCCGGCGCGGTCTCGTGCACGATCAGCGTGCCGAGCGCGCCGCGGCGGGCCAGTTCCTCGAATTTATAGGTCCAGCGGCCGTAGTAGGTCATGGCCTTGCCGCCGAAGTCGCCCTTGCCCGTCTCGAAGTCCGGGTCGTTGATCAGCACGACGGCCAGCTTGCCCTTCAGGTCCTGGCCCTTGAAGTCGTCCCACTTGCGTTCCGGTGCCGTCACGCCATAGCCGACAAATACGAGCGGCGCATTCTTGAAGTCGACGCTCTTCGCGCCCGTCATCGCGGCGCGCACGGCGACTTCGTTACCCTGCGTGAAGGTCTTCGTGGTGCCGCCGGCCGTCACGGACACGTCGACCGGGCCGCTGATCTCGAAGCGGCCCAGCGGGACGTCCTGCGTCCAGCCGCGCTTGTCGTCGACGAGGTCGCCGCCCGGCTGCAGGCCGGCCTGCTTGAACTGGTCGATGATGTAGTCGACGGTCTTCGTCTCGCCGGCCGTGTTCGGGCCGCGGCCTTCGAACTCGTCGGACGACAGGACTTTCACGTCCTGCGACAGGATTTTCGGATCGATGTGGACGGCGTCTGCGGCGTGGGCCGCCAGCGCCGCGGTGGCAAGCGCGATGGCGGTCAGGGTGGTACGGAGGGAAGTTTGTGGTCTCACGAGCGGTCTCTTGGGCGTCGAATTATTGGATGGGCACGGATAGTGCCGCCAAAGTATCGTTCGAATGATTTCCACTGTCAAACATCGTTCCGACAAAAGGATTTCCGTACGTACACTTGTAACGGGATGTAAAGCATCGTCAACGACCCGCCGCACGGCCGCGTTTCTGGCCCAGTAGCACCCCTTAACGACACCTGAAGGAAACACCGCCATGAACAAAATCGTCGCCACCCTGATCGCAGGCCTGTTCGCCACCTCGGTGTACGCCCAGACGACCGCCACCCCGGCCACGACCCATGCAGAAATGAAGGCCGACAAGAAGGCCGCGAAGGCGGAAGCCAAGGAAGAAAAGGCCGACGTGAAAGCGGACGCGAAGCTGGAGAAGAAAGCCGCGGAAGCCAATGCGGACGTCGCCGTCGCCAAGGCAGACGCCGCGAAGACGAAAGCCAAAGCACACAAGAAAGCCGCCAAAGCCAAGGCGGAAGCCGCAGCCGACAAGGCCGAGGCACACGCAGACCAGAAAGCCGCCGCTGCCAAGTAAGCCCCTCCGGCAGCGCATAACCGGCTCAAGCCCCTCCATCCTCCGAAGACAGGGTTCGCCCTGTCTTTTTTTCGTCCGCGATCTACAATGGCAGTCCGTTATCAGCCGGGACTACCATGCACGACATCGTCTTCCTCGATCGCGACAGCCTGATCGCGAACCTCCGCAAACCCTCCTTCGAGCACCGCTGGCGCGACTACCCCGCCACGAACGCGGGCGAGGTCGTCGAACGCCTGCGCGGCGCCACCATCGCCATCACGAACAAGGTGCCGCTGCGCGCGGACGCGATCGCGCAACTGCCGGACCTGAAGATGATCGCCGTGGCCGCGACGGGCACGGACAACGTGGACCTCGCCGCCTGCCGCGAGCGGGGCATCGTCGTCGCGAACATCCGCAACTACTCGCTGGTCTCGGTGCCCGAACACTGCTTCGCGCTGATCCTCGCCGTGCGCCGCAACCTGCGCGCCTACGTGGCCGACGTCGAGGACGGGCGTTGGGAGCAGTCGACACGTTTCTGCCTGCTCGACCACCCGATCGGCGACCTGGCCGGCAGCCGCCTCGGCATCGTCGGCTATGGCGCGCTGGGGCGCCGCGTCGCCCAGATCGCGCGCGCGTTCGGCATGGACGTCGCCGTCACGTCGCGTTCGCCCGTGGCGGACACGGACGTCGTGCAGCTGCCGCTGGACGAGCTGCTGGCCACGTCCGACGTCGTCAGCCTGCACCTGCCGCTCACGGACCAGACCCGCCACATGATCGGACCACGCGAGCTCGCGGCCATGAAGAAGAGCGCCATCCTGGTCAACACGGCGCGCGGCGGCCTCGTCGACGAAGCGGCGCTGGCGCGGGCGCTCACG
Organism: Massilia orientalis; assembly: GCF_030411975.2. Classification (NCBI taxonomy): domain Bacteria; kingdom Pseudomonadati; phylum Pseudomonadota; class Betaproteobacteria; order Burkholderiales; family Oxalobacteraceae; genus Massilia; species Massilia orientalis. Next base: position 297,323 of record NZ_JASNRB020000002.1, read on the forward strand.
GAGGGCACGATCGCCGGCGCCGGGTTCGACGTCCTGAGCAAGGAGCCGCCCGTGCCCGACAATCCGCTCTTGCGGCTGCGTCTGCCGAACTTCGTGCTGACGCCGCACGTGGCGTGGGCCAGCGGCGGCGCGATGCAGACGCTGGCCGACATGCTGGTCGATAATCTCGAGGCGTGGGTGGCCGGGAAGCCGACCAACGTGGTCTAACCGTCCGCCCGCAGCGGCAGCTCGATGATGAACACCGTGCCGTGGCCGGGCCGGCTCTCGACCCGGATCGTCCCCTGCAGCAGCGTGGTCACGAGGTTGTACGCGATGTTGAGGCCGAGGCCCGTGCCGCCCTGTCCCATGCGCGTCGTGAAGAATGGATCGAAGATGCGCGACAAGTGCTCCGGCGCGATGCCGCGGCCGTCGTCGGCGAATTCGATGCGCACGCGGTCGCCGTCCAGCGGCCGGGCATCGATGCGCATGTGGCCGCCCGGCGCGTCGAACGCGTGCAGCAGCGCGTTGTTGATGAAGTTGATGACGACCTGGCCGAACGGGCCGGGATAGCTGTCCATCGCAATGCCGGCCGGGACCTGCAGGTCGAGCGTGTGACCGGCACGGCGCACCTGGTTCATCATCGTCGCCGCGATCTCGTGGCAGGCCTGGTCCAGGTCGAAGCGGCGCCGCTGCGTGCTGGCCTGGTCCACCGACACCTGCTTGAAGCTGTTCACGAGGTCGGCCGCGCCGTGCAGGCTGCGCACGATGAGGCCCGCCGCTTCGCGCGCCGCCGCGATCCACGTCTCCAGGTCCGATTTCTTCAGCGCGTTGTGCGCGAAGCGGTCGGCCAGCGCGTTCGTCTTTTCTTCCAGGGTGCTGGCCATCAGCAGGCTGTTGCCGATCGGGGTGTTCAATTCGTGCGCGACGCCCGCGACGAGGGAGCCGAGCGACGCGAGCTTTTCGCGCGCGGCCAGCTGGGCCTGGGTTTCCTTCAGCTGGCGGTAGGCGTCCGCATTGTCCAGCGCGACGCCGACATAGGACGCCAGGGTGCTCAGCATGTCGAGCTGCACGTTCTGGTACGCGCCCGGCCGGCCGCTCTGCACCGTGATCACGCCCAGCACGCGCTGGCCCACGAGGATCGGCACGAACATCAGCGAGCGCGGCGCCGGCGGCGTGTCGGCGTCCGTGCTGGCGGGATCCGCGCCCAGCACGTCGCGCACGAGTCCCGCGAACCGGGCGTAGTCGCGCGCCAGGTCGCCGATCAGGATCTCCTCGCCCGTCGCGAGGCAGTATTCGCCCAGGCCGCGCACGCGCGCGGGCAAGCGTCCCTGTTCGGGCACGCGGCGGCCGTCGGCGACGACGTACGGGTAGTCGATCGGCCCGTCCACGCGCGCCACGCCGATCGCGAACAGCGGCGCGTCCATCAACTGGCGCACCTGGCCGTACACGTTGGCCATGATCGCCTCGCCGTCGAGGTTCGCCGTCAGTTCGCGCCCGATGTCGGACAGCAGCGCGATGTTGCGGCGCGCCTGCTCCACCGCTTCCTTCTGCGCCTCGGCCTCCTGCTTGCGCTTTTCCGCCTGCTCCTTCTGCAGCACCAGTTCCGCCGTGCGCGCGCCGACCTGGCCTTCCAGGCGCGCCTTCTGCTGCACGAGCGCGCGCACGCGCAAGCGGTACAGCGCGACGGCGATGGTCGCCAGCACGGTCGCCACGAGCAGGCGGAACCACCACGTCATCCAGAACGGGGGCGGGATCGAGATGTTCAGGGTAGCCGGACGTTCGCTCCACACGCCGTCCTTGTTGGCGGCCTTCACCTCGAACACGTACTCGCCCGGATCGAGGTTCGTGTAGGTGGCGAAGCGCTTGCGGGCGTCCGTCTCGGTCCAGTCCTGGTCGAAGCCGAGCAGCCGGTAGGCATAGCGGTTCGCCTGCGGATCGGCGTAGTGCAACGCGGCGAATTCCAGGGTGAACACGGAATCGCGGTGGCTCAGGCGGATGGCGCGCAGGCGGTCGACGGCGACGGGCAGCGCGCGCGGCCGGTTGAACACGAGGAAGTCGGTGATGACGACTGCGGGCGGGAACGGGTTGTCGTGGATGTCTTCCGGCTGGAACGACGTCATGCCGTTGATGCCGCCGAAATGCAGCTCGCCGTCCGCGCCGCGCGCCGCCGAGCCGACGAAGTACGAGCCGTCCGTCAGGCCGTCCCTGGCCGCGTAGTTCTTGTAGCGCCCCGTCTCCGGATCGACGCGGGTCAGGCCCGTCGTCGTGCTGACCCAGATCTGGCCGTTGCCGTCTTCGAGGATGCCGCCGATCGGCACCTGCTCGCGCGTGGGTGCGACGGGAAATCTGCGGAACGCCGCCTTGCCGCCGGGCTCCCTCTGCATGCGGTGCAGGCCGCCCGCGGTGCCGACCCACAAGTCGCCGCGCGCTGACTCCTGCAGATAATAGACGCGGTTGTGGCCCAGGCTCGCGGGGTCGCGCGCGTCGTGGCGGAAGTGCGTGAACGTGTTCGTCGCGCGGTCGTAGCGGTCGAGGCCATTCTCGGTGCCGATCCAGATCGTGCCGGCCCGGTCCTCGAACACGGCGAAGCCATAGTTGTCGCCCAGGCTGGCCGGATTCGCCGGATCGTGACGCCAGCCGTGCAGCGTGCCGTCCGCCTCCAGCATGAACAGGCCGCCGCGCGTGACGATCCACAGCGCGCCGGTGCGGTCGAGCGTGAGCGCCTGGACCCAGTTGGCGCCCGCCTCGCGCCCCAGCGGCACGGGTGTAAAACGGCCGCTCGCCGGATCGCGCCACGACAGGCCGCTGGGCGAGCCAACCCACAAGCGCCCCCGTCCCGGCAGCACGCTGCTGACCGTGTCGTCCGGCAGGCTGGCGGGGTCGCGCGGATCGTGGCGCAGCATGTCCACGCGGCCGCTTTCCGGATCGAGGTGCAGGATGCCGCCGCCGGTCGTGCCCAGCCACAGGCGGCCGTCGGCGCCGACGGCGATGCTGCGGATCTTGCGCGCGCTGCGCGGGTCCGCCACCTGCCCCGGCAACAGCGCGAAGCGGGAAAAGCCGCCGCTGGCGAGGTCCGCGCGACTGACGCCGCCGAACATCGTGCCCGCCCACAGCGTCCCCGTGCGGTCGACCCAGATCGACATGACCCGGTTGTCGGACAGCGTGTGGCGGTCGAGGGGCTGGCTGGTGTAGCCGATGAAGCGCCCGGTCGTGGGGTCGCGCCATTTGAGGCCGTCGAGTTCCGTGCCCACCCACAGCGTGTTGCCCTGGTCGTGGTACAGCGACTGCACGCGGCCGTCGTTCATGCCTTCGTCGGCGCCGACATGGTGGCGCTGCGGCGCACCCTGGCCGATGCGCCACGCTTCCAGACCGGCGTCGGTGCCGATCCACAGCGTGTCGCGCGGGCCCATCGACAACGCGGCGACCGCATTGCGCTTGCCGGTGTCGATGTCGTAATGGGCGAAGCGGGCGGCGCCCGCCGGCAGGTGGTCGAGGCCGACGCCGGTGCCGATCCACAGGCCGCCGCGCGGGTCGAGGGCGAGCGCCGTGACGCGGTCGTCGCGCAGGCTGCCGGGATCCCGGCCATCGTGGCGCAGCGTGCGCAGCGCGCCGGTCGCCGGATCGACGTGCACGATGCCGTCGCTGGTGCCGACCCACAGGCCGTTGGCGCCGTCGCCGATGATCGCGGTGACGGCGCTGTTGCGCGCATTGGGTTCCGTGCCGGCCAGCAGGGGCAGCCGGATGAACTTGCGGCTCGCGGGATCGAATCGCGCGAGCCCGCCGCGCGTGCCGAACCACAGCCGGCTCTGGCTATCCTCGTACGCGGCCTGCACGTAGTTGTCGGCCAGGCTGGCCGGGTCGTTGGGGTCGTTGCGAAAGACCTGGTTGCGATAGCCGTCGAAGCGGTTCAGGCCCGCCTGCGTGCCGAACCACATGAAGCCGTCGTGATCCTGCAGGATCGCGAGGACGGATTCCTGCGACAGTCCTTCTTCCAGCCCGATGCGCTCGAAACGCAGGCTGCGCGGACTGCCCGCCAGCGCCAGCGAGCACACGCAGGCCAGCAGCAGGCCGCACAGCATGCGCCGCAGCGCTTGGTTGACTGACGGGAGGAGTTCGGGTTTCCAGGACACAGGGCTAATCTACCAGAACCCCCGAAAATGTTGAATTAAATTAAGACTTCCTCATTCGCCATGCCACTGCTATAATGCGTGCATCGGGCGGCTGTAGCTCAGCTGGATAGAGTACTTGGCTACGAACCAAGGGGTCGTGGGTTCGATTCCTGCCAGCCGCACCAACTTATACGAAAGGCCAGATCGCAAGATCTGGCCTTTTCCATTTGCTGCGCCACATCTCATCATGTCCGACCAGCTCATCATTCGCCCCCTCGATCTCCAGGAGCTCGCCAGTTGGCGCCCGCTGTGGGAAGGCTATAACGCCTTCTACGGACGCAGCGGCCCGACGGCCCTGCCCGAATCCATTACGCAAGTCACGTGGCACCGGTTCTTCGATCCGGCCGAGCCCGTGCACGCGCTGGTCGCGGAAAGCGCAGGCCGCATCGTGGGCCTTGCCCATTACATCTTTCATCGCAGCACGACGCGGTTGCACGACGTCTGTTACCTGCAAGACCTGTTCACCGCGCCCGACAGGCGCGGACTGGGCGTCGGCCGACAATTGATCGAAGCCGTCTACGACAAGGCGCGCGCGGCCGGCAGTTCGCGCGTGTACTGGCAGACGCACACGGACAATGCGGCCGGGCGCGCGCTCTATGACAAGGTCGCGCGGCACCTGGGCTTCATCGTGTACACGCACGAGCTGTAACGCGCTTTGCCAAACTGGAAACCGCTGCTATAATGCGTGCCTCGGGCGGCTGTAGCTCAGCTGGATAGAGTACTTGGCTACGAACCAAGGGGTCGTGGGTTCGATTCCTGCCAGCCGCACCAGCTTATACGAAAGGCCAGATCGCAAGATCTGGCCTTTTTCATTTTGCGCCCCCCTCTTCCGCATCCCGCTGCGCGGACCCAACCCGGATGCCCCGCCGCGCCAGCGCCTCGCGCAGCAGGAATTCGATCTCCGCGTTCACGCTGCGCAAATCGTTGGCGGCCAGCCGCTGCAGTTGCTCCCACAACGCGGGATCGATCCGCAGCGGATAGGACTTCTTGCCGGGACTTGCCATCGACGCACCGCCTCAGTTGTACAGGGTGCCTGCATTGATGATGGGCTGCGCGTCGCGGTCCGAGCACAGCACGACCAGCAGATTGCTGACCATCGACGCCTTGCGTTCCGCGTCCAGCTCGACGATCTCGCGCTCGGCCAGGCCTTTCAGGGCATCTTCCACCATCGTGACGGCGCCATGCACGATGCGGGCGCGCGCACTGATGATCGCCTGCGCCTGCTGGCGGCGCAGCATCACCTGGGCGATCTCGGGGGCGTAGGCCAGGTGCGTCAGCTTCGCATCCAGCGTTTCGACGCCAGCCGCCTCGAAGCGCGCGGTCAGTTCCACGCTGAGCGCTTGCGCCACTTCCGCCGCGCCGCCGCGCAGGGTCGTTTCGCCCGGCGCGAGGTCCTCGCCCTCGTCGTACGCGTATTGCGCGGCCAGGTGGCGCAGCGCCGCTTCGGCCTGCACGCTGACGTAGCGCTCGAAATCGTCGACCTCGAACAGCGCCTGGGCCGTATCGCGCACGCGCCAGACGACGGCGGCGGCCAGTTCCACCGGATTGCCCCGCTTGTCGTTGACCTTCAGCGTCGACATATTGAGGTTGCGCGCCCGCACGGTCAGCTTGCGCTTGCGATACAGCGGGAACGCCCAGAGCAGGCCCTCGCCGCGGTCCGTGCCCATATAGCGGCCGAACAAGGTCAGCACGGCCGTCTCGTTCGGCTGCAGCATGTACAGTCCTGCGCACACGAACACGCCGGCAAGGACGAGCGCAATGCCGGCCAGCGCCGCCCCGCCCGCCATACTGCCCAGAACGGACAGGTGGACCAGCCAGGCGCCGGCCAGGACGGCGAGGATGCCACCGGCCAGGGCCAGGTAGCCATTCATCGAAGAGAGCGGTATTTCCTGACGAGTGTGTGCGGACATGCAGGATCCCATGAGGTTATATGAAAGTGATATCACTTTAGGATCACCTTTCCGGGTTGTCAAGCATTCCATTTTGTCATTCGGGGCAAGCCTGCTATAATGCGTGCCTCGGGCGGCTGTAGCTCAGCTGGATAGAGTACTTGGCTACGAACCAAGGGGTCGTGGGTTCGATTCCTGCCAGCCGCACCAACTCATTACGAATGGCTCATAAAACGCATTGTGTTTTATGAGCCATTTTTCATTGATGCGTACCGTTCTGCGACGTTTTCCGTCTTTTCTGCCTTTGCGGTTTTCTTCGACGCGCGCCGTCTCGCCTCACGCAATTCCATCACGCAATATTCTTGCCACGCCAGCGCGCCCCGTTACGCGGTCTCGCCGGAAATGAATGTTCCACTGAAGCGATCTATTTCATCGTTTCCTTCTCTCTTTCTTTAGATCACTTTATTAGAAACAACTATATCTGTCGAATAAATTTACATCGATTTTTTTTAACCAAGAGTTTCTAAATTAAATCGCTGTAAACACAAGGTTTCTATTTCCTGGCATGGTCATTGCAGCATTAATCATTGCATTACCACCCATCTGAAACCAGGGAGAAATCATGTTCCGCACAAATTTTGTAAAAGCCAGCGTAGCCTGCTCCATACTGTTCGCTGCACAAGGCGCATTTGCCACTACGGTATCGTGTACCGGCGTATCGCCCGCTTACGATATTTCGGGCAAAGTCAGTAATACCAGTAATTGCGCAATTCTCTCGCCGATCGACGCCAACCAGAATGACAACAATCTCTCCACGATCAATTCCGGCGGCTTCTTCAGCATCTCGAACTGGGTGTTCGGCGGGAAGTACGACAATATGAACTCTTCCGGAGGCAGCGACACCTCGGCACTGTTCAACTTCACCGGCAACAACGTGTCGGGCACCTACATCTACGCCGGCGGCTCCCCCGCACCGCAGGACGTGATGCTGATCTTCAAGGACGGCGACAATACCAACCTGGTCGGGTATCTGCTGAAGATGCCTTACGGCGGCACTTACTCGTCGCCGTTCACCGATCCGCCGTTCCCGCTGAATGGCGCCTCGACCGTGCACAATATCTCTCACATCTCCGTGTATTACCGGAATGGCGACGGATCGGGCGATTCGGGCGGCGGCGAAGTGCCGGAACCCGCGACGCTGGCACTTCTCGGCCTCGGCTTGCTCGGCATGACCAAATTGCGCCGCAAAGGCTGATTTTTTCGGCCGCATTCCCCGCTCATTTCAAAGCCCACCGCCCGGTGGGCTTTTTTTATTCCAGGCTCATAAAAAAACCTTGATTTGACTGCAAGTCACTTTCCTTGTTTTTAATCGTTTCGTTTTTTCTGATTCCCTCTCTTTACCCCGCAATGTATTAATTTCATTATCACATCCATTTCACTTTCGATATTGAACTGTTGCGTCGGTGCAATTAAATCGCGATACGCTTACATTTTCTTTCCATTTCGCAGTAAATTTATTTCCGGAAACGATTATGATTTCCCGAAACAGCTGAACGCTGCTTATTGAAAAGGGCAAAGCCCGCGAAAGCGGGTGACGCAAAGTCAACGGTCTAACGAGCTTAGGCTCCAAGACGGCAGGACTGCCAATGCCAGCTTTCGATACAGGCCATCGCCTGTCGCGACAGAACGTCATTGCGCACGATCCTGCTAATTTTTATCTCAAGGAATCGTACGTGATGAAGTCCGCACACACCTCGCTCAGCCTGCTGCCGATGTTGATCGCCAGCACCCTTTCCATCGGTGCCGCACAGTCCGCCCTCGCCGCGCAAGACGCCGGCTATGCGCGCGGCCGCATCCTGGTCGAGGCGCGCCCGGGCCTGTCGGACGCGGCCCTGGATCGCATCCTCAAGGAACACGGCGGCAAGCGCCGCAAGGTCGGACAAAGCCGCCTGCAAATCGTCGACCTGCCGGCCAACGCGTCGGAAGTGGCCGTCGTCGCGAAGCTGGCGCACCGCCCCGAACTCAAATTCGCGGAACTCGACCGCATCGTGCCGGCCGCGCTGGCCGTGACCGACCCGTATGCGGGCAGCGAGTGGCACCTGAACAAGATCGGCGCGACCAGCGCGTGGGACAGCTCCCTCGGCCGCGGCGTGACGATCGCCGTGCTCGACTCGGGCGTGAACGTCAACCACCCCGACCTCAAGGACCGCCTCGTCGCGGGCTATAACGTCTATGGCGGCAACACCGACTTGACGGACGTCTGCGGGCACGGCACTGCCGTCGCCGGCACGGCGGCCGCCACGTCCAACAACGCGGCCGGCGTGGCCGGCATCGCGGGCGCGGCCAGCATCATGCCCCTGCGCATCGCCTACAGCGACAGCACCGGATGCCACGCCTACTTCAGCACGATCGCCAGCGGGATCACGTATGCGGCCGACCACGGGGCACGGATCGCGAACATCAGCTATACCGGCATCGCCGGCAGCTCCGCCATCCTCAGCGCGGCCCGCTACATGAACAGCAAGGGCGGTCTCGTGTTCGTTTCCGCCGGCAACAACAACGTCGACGAGAACGTGGTGCCCGATCCGGCGCTGGTCGTCGTGTCGGCCACCGACAGCAACGACGCCAAGGCCAGCTTCTCGAGCTGGGGCAGCTTCGTCACCATCGCAGCGCCGGGCACGAACATCTGGACGACGAACAATTCGCTCGGCTATTCGGCATGGAACGGCACGTCGTTCTCGGCCCCGGTCACTGCCGGCGTCGCCGCGCTGATGATGGCGGCCCGTCCCGACCTGGGCGGCAACACGATCCAGTCGCTGCTGTACTCGACGGCCGTCGATCTCGGCGCGGCCGGCCGCGATCCGGTGTTCGGCTACGGCCGCGTGGACGCCGCCGCCGCCCTGCGCGCCACCGTGGCCTACCAGCCGCCGGTCGACACGGCCGCCCCGCTCGCATCGATCGCCGCGCCGCTGGCGAACAGCTCGGTCTCCGGCCTCGTCGGCGTCTCCGTGAATGCCGGCGACAACGTGGGCGTGGCGCGCGTCGACCTGAAGGTCAACGGCACCGTGGTCGCCACGGACACCGCCGCGCCGTACAGCTTCAGCTGGGACTCGACCGGCGTCGCCAACGGCATGGCCAGCCTGGTCGCCGTCGCCTACGACGCTGCGGGTAACGCCGGCCAGTCCGCCGCCGTCGCCGTCAACGTCGCCAACAGCGTGACGACGGTCAGCAAGGACACGACGGCGCCTGCCGTCGCCATCGGCAATCCGGTGGCGGGTACGGTCAACGGCAACGTCGCGGTCTCGATCAACGCGACGGACGACGCGGGCGCCGCCGGCATCAAGACCACGCTCGTCATCGACGGCCAGACGAAGGCCCAGGGCACGGGCGGTACGCTCGGCTATAACTGGAACACGCGCAAGGTCGCTGCCGGCCAGCACACCATCACCGCGACGGCGCGCGATGCGGCGGGCAATACCAGCAGCACGTCGGTCACCGTGACGACGAAGTGATCTCGTATTTGCCAAAAGGAAAAAGTCCGCTATAATGCCGGCCTCGGGGCGGCTGTAGCTCAGCTGGATAGAGTACTTGGCTACGAACCAAGGGGTCGTGGGTTCGATTCCTGCCAGCCGCACCAACTTATACGAAAGGCCAGATCGCAAGATCTGGCCTTTTTCTTTATCTTCGCGGATTTCTGCCGAACCGGCATCATTGCCCTTTGCGAAACCGCGATTCGCCGCTATAATGCGTGCCTCGGGCGGCTGTAGCTCAGCTGGATAGAGTACTTGGCTACGAACCAAGGGGTCGTGGGTTCGATTCCTGCCAGCCGCACCAGCTTATACGAAAGGCCAGATCGCAAGATCTGGCCTTTTTCATTGCCGCGTCCCCTCCTCCGGTCTTTTAGCCGTATCCCCTGCGATCTTGACGATCGCCCCAATGCCTGTCTGCAAACAGAAAAAGCTCAGCGGCGGATTTTCTCGCGTCTTTACGTAGGAGTGAACCTACAAATACTATGCAATTTGGCTGATCGCCGCCGATGACTGATGCCAGACACACCAACTCCTCTATGAAAAGCGGGTGAAAACCGCATCCTGGCGGAAACTATTTATGTTCAGCATCTTTCCGCGAAGTAGCGCACACTTCGGTGATTTTCCGTGCTTTTTATCGATGGTTTGATACGATGAACTTCCCCGATTCTTGAAAACCAAGCTGCAGGACGCGGCTGTTTCTTTGCGAGGTAAGAAATGAAAAAATCACTGATTGCTGCTGTTGTATTGGCTTCTGCGTCGTTCGTTTCCACCGCTGCCATGGCGGCCACCGTCGGCAACACCCCGCAGGTCCTCGACCTGACCGACGGCGCCGGCTTCTTCGGCGACACGTTCGCAACCGGTAACAACGGCAATACCTTTGCCGACCGCTTTACCTTCGCCGTCGAAGGCACCACCGGCTGGAACCTCGACGCCATCATCTCGTCGGTGAGCCGCAGCGCCGACACCGGTCTCGACATCACCGGCGTGTCCCTGTACAACGCCACCGGCAACGCGCTGATCTCGTCGGGCAAATCGCTGCAATCCGGCGACATCGACGTCTGGACGATCTCGAGCGACAACCTGGCTGCCGGCAACTACTACCTGCAAGTGAGCGGCAACCTGGTGTCGGACCAGGCCGCCAGCTTCGGCGGCGCGGTGTCCCTGGCTGCCCCGGTGCCGGAACCGGAAACCTACGGCATGATGCTGGCCGGCCTGGGCGTCCTCGGCTTCCTGGCTCGTCGCCGCAAGCAGGCCAAGCCGGCTTGATAGCCCCCTTCGCATGAGTCGGGCGGAAGCGCACGCGCTTCCGCTTTTTTTTATGTGCGCAGCTTCTTGATGACGCTGCGGTTCCCCAGGATTTCCTCGATCTGCTCGAAGCGCACGGGCTTGACCATATGGTGGTCGAAGCCGGCCTCGAACGCCAGTTGGCGGTCCTTTTCCTGGCCCCAGCCCGTGACGGCGACCATGACGGTCATCGTGCAGCACGACAGGTCGCGGATGCCCCGCGCCAGGTCGTAGCCGGACATCTGCGGCAGGCCGATGTCGAGGAAGGCGTAATCCGGACAGAAGCGCTTGGCCGCGGCCAGCGCATCCGCGCCATTGTGCGTGATGACGACGCTGTGCCCCATCGCCGTCAGCAGCGCGCCGATGCTGTTGACGAAGTCGACGTTATCGTCGGCGAGCAGGATGCGGTACGTTTCCGCGCTGATGAACGACATTGGCGTCGGCTTCGCGGGCAGCTCCGGCTCGACGACGATCGGCAGCCGCACGACGAACTGGCTGCCATGGCCGAGGCCCGCGCTGTGCGCCTCGATGGAGCCGCCGTGCAGCTCGACCAGCTTGCGCGCCAGCGACAGCCCCACGCCCAGGCCGGCCACCGAACGCTCCAGCGTCGAATCGACCTGCACGAACATCTCGAACACGGTGTCCAGCATGTCCGGCGCGATGCCGATGCCCGTATCGGACACGACCAGCGTCAGCGTGCGGTCGTCCACCGTCGCCCTCAGGCCCACGCGGCCGCCGCGATTCGTGTATTTGGCCGCGTTATTCAAGAGGTTCGAGAGGATTTGCGCGAGACGGGTCGCGTCGCCGTTCAGGAACACGGGACGGTCCGGCAGGTCGATCGTCAGCTCGTGGCCATGCAGCTCGATGTACGGCCGCACGACTTCCAGCGCGTCGTTGACGACCGCTTTCAGCTCCACGCGGCCGCTCTTGATGGTGAATTTGCCGGTATTGATGCGCGAGACGTCCAGCAGGTCGTCGACGAGGCGCACCATCTGGCGCAGCTGGCGCTCCATGATGTCGGTCGCGCGCTGGGTCGCCTGCGCATCGCCGCTGCGCAGGCGCAGGATGTCGAGGCCCGTGCGGATCGGCGCCAGCGGGTTCCTCAGCTCGTGCGCCAGCGTGGCGAGGAATTCGTCCTTGCGGCGGTCCGCGAGGCGCAGCGCCTCCTCCGCGCGCTCACGCACCTGCATCTCGTGTTCGAGGGTCGCATTCGCTTCCTGCAACGCGTGCGAGCGGCGGCCGATCTCGGCCAGCATGTCGTTGAAGGCGGCCACGAGGACGCCGATTTCTCCGCTGTCGTTGCCCGGCACGCGCAGGGTGAAGTCGCGCCGCTGCATCACCTGGCGCGCGACGTTCGTCACGGCCGCGAGCGGCCGCGTGATGGCGGCCTGCAGGCGCGACGCGACGAGGCCCGCGATCAACAGCGCGCCCAGCATCACGGCGCCGAGGATGGCGCCGTAGCTGAACAGGCGGTCGACGAGGCCGTAGCGCGAGCGCAGGTAGACCGTGCCGACCATCTCGCCGTTTTCCACGATGTTGCGGAACACCGCCACTTCGCCGCCCTCGATGCGGTAGCCGGACGGAGCCGGGCGCGCCGGGATCGGCTGGTTCGGGGCCGCCGCGTACGTGGCGAAGCGCGTGCCGTCGCTCGTGTAGATCGCGGCGGCGAGGATCTGCGGGCGCACGCGCAGGACGGCCAGATTCTGGCGCGCCGTCTCCTCGTCGTTGAACGTGAGGGCCGGGGCGGTCACACGCGCCATGATGTCGGCCTGCGTCATCAGGTCGTCCGTCCAGTAGCGCTGGAACGCGCGCAGGTCGAACAGCAACATGGCGACGGAAGCCGCCAGTAACGCGACGAACGTCGTCGATACCGCCATCAGAATCAGTTTGCCGCGGACCGTGCCGCCGTCGCGCATTACCATCACTGCGCTCCTTTCTGCACCCGGTTCGCCACCGTCAGCAGGCGCGAACTGAGTTTGATGCCATTGCGTTCCGCCGCATCCAGCGCGACGTCGAAGCGGACCCGTTCGTCGACGATGCGGAAATTGATCACACTACCGAGCTGCAAGCCGTTGTCGCATTCGGTCACGACGAGCATCGCGCCCAGCGCCTGGTGCACGATGCGCGCGACCCGCTGCGGATCGCTCCCGCCCACGAACAGCAGGTGCACCCGGGCCGCCGCATCGCTTTCGCGCAGCTCGCGCACTTCGATCGTGCGGTTGTTGACGGTGCGTCCGGCCACCACGCGCGCCAGCTCGACGGCGAGGTCGTCGGCGCCGATCACGCCGATCGTCAGCGGCGCCGTGGCGTCGGCAAACGCGCTCGCGGGAAAATCGGTATAGCCGAGGAATTTGTACAGGAAAGCCGCCTTCACGCGCCGCTCCAGCGGCACGCCGGGCACGGCGCTCTGCGCGCGCGCGGGCGGCATCAGTCCGGCGCCTGCGCACAGCACGGCCAGCGAGGCCAGCGCCCAGCCGACAAAGGACCGCCGCAGGCCTCGATTCATGGATGGCTTCAGTTGACGATGCATCGGCCGGATGGCAAACCCTGGACTGGAGACGGTGGCAGGAAGCGCCCGGGCTTTCGGCGCCCTACGGAACGGCCGGAAATGGACGGTCCATGATAGCCGGGTATGGTCGACCATGCCAACGCGGCGCGCAGCGGCAGCGTCCATACGCATGGATCGACTGGAAAATACGAAAACGACAGCAAGGCGTCTTTAAACATTTTGCTATCGTAGAACATTTTCTTTGGTGCACCAAGAGTGACCCGATTGAAGCGTGCACGGCTGTGTCATTTATAAAAGCAATGGCTGACATTACAAATCTAAATTGGATTTCTTTTTTGCGATGCAGCATTATGAACCTGTCTCCTCTATTCTCCTCCAAGGATAGATTCAGCCCGCTCCCGTAGCGGGCTTTTTTTTGCCCCGGCGCCCGCACAGGGCCACCTATGCTGTGGTGCAATATCAATAGTGCACGATGTTGTTGTTTTACGACCCGGTTGCCGTCTTTTCCGACTCTGCGCAGGACGCGCAGTCGTGTCGCCCCCTGCTTACAATTTGGGGTACTATGCAACCTCTTTTCGTTTAGATAACAATATTTACCGCGCTATGCTCCATCCCGGCAGGTCCGCACACTCTTCCAGTTCCTACGACTGGTCCGCTTCCCGGCTCGGCGAACCGCAGCAATGGCCGCAGGCACTGAGGCTGGCCGCCGACGTCATGTTCAACACGCCCCTGCCCATGCTGCTCGTGTGGGGACGCGACATGACGATGCTGTTCAACGACGCCTACGGCGCGCTGGCCGGGCCGGCCTACGGACGGGCCCCCGGCGGCGGCGTGCCGCCCGTGATGCCGCCTCCGCTGGCGGTGGCGGGCGACGAGCTGCGGCGCGCCTGGAGCGGCGAGGCCGCGTACGCGCCGGGCCGCAACCTCATGTTCGCGGGCAGCGCGGGCGGCAGCGGCCATTACGACCTGTATTTCACGCCCGTGCGGGCGGACGGCGACGCCGTCGCGGGCGTGCTGTGCGCGCTGGCGCCCGCCGCGCCCGTGACGGAAGCGCCGGCCGAGTCGACCGGTCCCATGCGCATCCTCGTCGTCGAAGACAACGTCGACTCGCAATACCTCGTGTGCGAGATGCTGCGCGCCTTCGGCCACGAGGCGGACGGCGTCGGCCATCCGAACGACGCGCTGGCGCACCTGGCGGCCGGGCAATACGACGTGTTGTTCACGGACGTCAGCCTGCCCGGCATGTCCGGCGTCGACCTGGCGCGCCAGGCCGTGACGCAGGCGCCGTCGATGCGGGTGATCTTCGCGTCGGGCTATGGCGACACCCTGCTGCGCCACGTGGAATTCCCCTACCTGTCGCTGCAGAAGCCCTACGAGCTGGACCAGCTCCAGCAGGCGCTCGACAAGGTGGCGCATCCGCTGCCGGTGCGCACCTGAACGATGGCCCAAAGGTGTGCAACAAAGCGCCCGGGCTGGGCTAGAATCGGTGTACGGCTCATTACGCGCCGTGGACGGACGTGCCCGCGACGGCTGTACCCGTCCATTTTGCGCGGCACCACCGTCGCGCGCGCAGAGCCCAACGCGATGATTGATTTCGAGCCCACCGGCAGTGCACCCCGCCCCTCCGAGCTGACGGACATGCTCGACCCGGCGCCGTCCGCGGTGGTCTCGCGGGGAGGCGTACGGTGAGCAACGAGCGCGACGAGCTGCGGCATCCCTCCGCGCAGCCCGCTGCTGCCGCGGCCGCGACCGCGCGCGAACTGCAGGAAGCGCGCGAAGCGCTGCGCGTGGCCAACGCGCGCATGGAAAACATGCTCGAGAGCCTGGTCGACGGCTTCTGCGCGGTCGACCACCAATGGCGCATCATGTACATCAACGGGCGCGCGCTGGAGATGCTCGCGCCCCTGCAAAAGACCCGCCCCAGCCTGGTCGGCCACGACCTGTGGGCCTCGTTCCCCGAACTGCGCGGCAGCATGCTCGAAACCGTCTACCGGCGCGCAATGGTCAGCCGCGAGACGGCGATCCAGGAATTCTTCTGGCCGGCGCTGAAACGCTGGTTCGAGGTGCGCGCCCATCCGTCGCCGGACGGCCTGACGCTGTACTTCCAGGACATCAACCGGCGCAAGGCCGACCAGCAGGCCCTGCAGCAAGGCAACAGCCGCCTGCAGGTGGCGCTGGCCGCGGGCCGCCTGGGCGACTGGCGCTGGGACGCCGCCAGCGACCGCGTGATGCTGGGCGAACGGGCGGCCGCCGTCTTCGGCCTGCCGGCCGAGCAGCCGCTCGCGTGGAGCGAACTGCGCGCCCGCATCGACCCGGGCGACCGCGAAAGCGTGCGCCGCGCCGTGCTGCAAGCCTTTGCCGGCCACAGCGACCTCGAACTGGAATGCCGCCTGCCGGGCCCGAGCGGCGAACCGCGCTGGGTGGCGCTCGTGGGCCGCGCCGATTACGCCGACCAGGCGCGGCGCGAAGGCGTGCTCGGCATGACCGGCGTGGTGCAGGACGTCACGGCCCGGCGCAGCGCCGCGGATGCCCTGCGCCAGAGCGAGGAGGTATTGCGCGCGCTGGCCAACACGATCCCGCAGCTGGCCTGGATGGCGCAGGCCGACGGCGCCATCGTCTGGTTCAACGAACGCTGGTTCGAATACACCGGCACGACGCCGGACCAGGTCGTGGGCTGGGGTTGGCAGACGGCCGTCGAGCCGACCGTCCTGCCGGCTGTCCTGGAGCGCTGGAGCGCCAGCATCAAGAGCGGCAATCCGTTCGAAATGGAATACCCGATCCGTGGCGCGGACGGCCAGTACCGCTGGTTCCTCACGCGGGTGAATCCCGTCCGCGACCGCCACGGCAAGGTCTTGCGCTGGTTCGGCACGGACACGGACGTCGACGAGGTCAAGCGGGCCGAGCAAGCGCTGCGGGACGAATCGCACGTGCTCGAACTGCTCAACAGCACCGGCAGCGCGCTCGCTTCCACGCGCGACCTGCGCTCGCTGCTGCAAGTCGCCACGGACGCCGCCACGGGCATCGCCGGCGCGCGCCAGGGTGCGTTCCTGTACCACGGACGCAACGACGGCATCGAGCCCGATGCGAACAACCTGTTCACCCTGTACACCGTGTCCGGCGGCAGCCCGGTCGGATTCGAAGCGTTCGGCGCGGCCGGTCCCACCGGCCTGTTCGGCCCGGGCCTGCTGGACCATCCGGCGGGCGTGATCCGCTCCGGCGACGTCACGCTCGACGCACGCCTGCGCGACGCGCCCCCGTTCGGCCTGCCTGCGGGCCACCCGGCCGTGCGCAGCTATCTCGCCGTGCCCGTCGTCGGCCATTCCGGGGAATTGCTCGGCACCATGTTCTTCGGCCACCCCGAAGCGGACGTGTTCAGCGAACGCACGGAACGCATCGTGCGCGGCATCGCGGCCCAGGCCGCCGTCGCCATCGACAACGTGCGGCTGTACGAAGCCGCCCAGCGCGCGGCCGAGGAGCGCAAGGTACTGCTCGAAAGCGAGCGCCAGGCGCGCGCCGAGGCCGAACGGACGAGCCAGATGAAGGACGAATTCCTGGCGACGCTGTCGCACGAACTGCGCACGCCGCTGTCGGCGATCCTCGGCTGGGCCCAGGTGCTGCGGCGCGGCAGCCGCGATCAGAACGACCTGCAGAAAGGCTTGCAGACCATCGAGCGCAACGCCCGCGCCCAGGCCCAGCTGATCGAAGACCTGCTCGACATGAGCCGCATCACGTCCGGCAAGGTCCTGCTCGACATGCAGGCCGTGGCGCCGGCGAGCTTCATCGACGCGGCCATCGAGACGGTGCGCCCAGCGGCCGATGCGAAAAACATCCGCATCGACAAGCAGTACGCGGCCGACCCGGGCCTCGTCGCGGGCGATCCGGCGCGCCTGCAGCAGGTCGTATGGAACCTGCTGTCGAACGCGATCAAGTTCACGCCGCGCGATGGCCAGGTCGGCATCGAACTCGCCCGCAACGATGCGAGCGTCGCCATCACCGTGCGCGACAACGGCGCGGGCATCCGGCCGGAATTCATCACCCACGTATTCGAACGGTTCCGCCAGGCGGACGCATCGATGACGCGCCGCCACGGCGGCCTCGGCCTGGGTCTCGCGATCGTGAAACACCTGATCGAGCAGCACGGCGGCACCGTCCGCGCCGAGAGCGCCGGCGAAGGCAAGGGCGCCAGCTTCACCATCGAATTGCCGCTCGCCAAGCAGCAACCGCCGGCGACGCGCAGCGCACGCGCCGCGATGATCCTGCCGACGCCCGCCACGCCGGAGATGACGGTGCTCGACCTGTCCGGCGTCAACGTGCTGGTGGTCGACGACGACCGCGATGCGCGCGAACTGATCAAGCGCATCCTGAGCGATTGCGGCGCGTCCGTCCGCATCGCCGCCAGCGCGCGCGATGCGTTCGCCCTGTTCAAGGAACGCGTGCCGAACCTCCTGATCAGCGACCTGGGCATGCCGGAAGTGGACGGCTTCGAACTGCTCGACTGGGTCCGCCACCTGGGACGCGAGGAAGGCAGCCAGGTCCCGGCCATCGCCCTGACGGCATTCGCCCGCTCGGAAGACCGGCTGAGCGCGCTGGAGGCCGGATTTTCGGCGCATATCTCCAAACCGGTCGAACCGAGTGAACTAATTGCAACAGTTGCTTCCGTTGTCGGCCCCTCGTCCCCGTTCGTGAATCGTGCCGACGCAGCCACGGCGGGCAGAAATGGCGTACGCTAATAGGGACTGGAGGAATACGAAAGATGTTCCTACCCAAGGACGCGGCGCTGTCCTACAAGAAATTCTCGGCGTTTTGCTAGACTATGAAATGTTGTTCTAGAGCTGGTATGAGTAGTTAAGGAACAAATAATACCGGCCTTGATTTGACGAGAGTACGCATGCCCAGCCGACAAGACATCCTGAACGCGAAGATCCTGGTCGTAGATGATTCCCCGGACAATATCGAATTGATGGAAGAGATATTGCGCGAGGAGGGCTACACCGACGTCAGTTCGACGATGCTGCCGGAACAGGTGTGCCCGCTGCATCGCGAACACAACTACGACCTGATCCTGCTCGACCTGCAAATGCCGGGCCTGAACGGTTTCCAGGTCATGAAAGGCCTGAAGGAAATCGAACAGGGCGGTTACCTGCCCGTGCTCGCCCTGACGGCACAGCCCAGCTTCAAGATCGCCGCGCTGGAAGCGGGCGCCCGCGATTTCATCAGCAAGCCGTTCGACCTGCTCGAAGTGCACAAGCGCATCCATAACATGCTCGAAGTGCGCCTGCTGTACAAGGAACTGGCCCAGTACAGCCGCGCCCAGCAGGAACTGGCGCTGCACGACGCCCTCACCGGCCTGCCGAACCGCCGCCTGCTGGAAGACCGCATCGAAACGGCCCTGCAGCACGCCAACCGCAACCACCACAAGGCCGCGGTGATGTACCTCGACCTGGACGGCTTCAAGGCGATCAACGATACATACGGCCACGCCTACGGCGACGAGATCCTCAAGATGGTGTCGCAACGCCTGCTGTCGAATTCGCGCAAGGAAGACACGGTGGCGCGCCTGGGCGGCGACGAATTCATCGTCCTGCTGGCCGACGTGCACAGCCTGGCCGACGCGCAGGGACCGGCCGCCAAGCTCGTCGAGGCGCTGTCCGAACCGTTCTTCATCAACGACCTGACCCTGCAGTTGTCGACGAGTATCGGCATCAGCCTGTATCCGGACGACGCGGAAAACGTCGTCGACCTGATCAGCATCGCCGACTACGCGCTGTACGAAGCGAAGCGCGCCGGCAAGAACCGCTTTTGCGCCAACGGCAGCGCCGCGCGCCAGGCCGCGCTGGCCGTCAAGCCGACCATGCCGCCGCCCGCCGCGCCGGCCGTCGCGCCATCGCCGGAGCTGGCGCAGCATCGCTGACCGTCGCCGTCCCCATCTCGAATGCCCGTCTTGCGCGGGCATTTTGTTTTTCTCTTTACAACATTCCCCACCTCTAATGTAAAATTTCACAATTGCAATTTAGCATTTTCGATTTTTTACTTTTGAGGATCTCATGGAAGACCTGAAGGAACCGGCTACCGCCACGCCCGTCCACCCTGCCCGGCCGTCCCGCCGCTGGAGCCGCCTGGTGCTGTATGTGCTGGCCACGGTCGGCGCGCTCGCCCTGGCCCTGATCGCGCTTGCTTACTGGCTGCACGCGCACGATGCGCGCAAACGCGTCACGATCGACGAAGCCGCCGTCATCGACGACGTGATGGGCCAGACCTACGGCAAATACTCCGCCGCGAAAAAGGGGTGGCTGTACGTGGGCGAAGACAGCGTAACGTATCTGATGCGCGTCGTGCAGCAGGCGAAGATTCCCGACGGGACGGCTGGCGACGAGCTGTATTTCGTGGCCAGCGGGGCCGCCGTGAACGGCGACGGCCAGGCGGTCTATGGCGTGTTCTACGTGCACCCGGACGGCAAGGACGGCGGCCTGGCCCAGGAAAATACGCAGGTCCGCTTCCTCTCCAACGCCCCGGTCAAGCCTGAACAGGTCCGCTTCGAAGCCCTCAGCGACAACCTGTGGGGCTGGGTCGTCAAGACGCGTTGGGACGCCGAGCCGGACAGCGAAGCCGTCACGACCATGAATACGGTGCTGGCACCGCACGACGGCCAGATCGCCGTGCTGGGAGAATTCCTCGCCGCACGCGACGCGAAACCGGAGGGGTCCTGCGAGGACGCGAAGGCCGCGTACGACGCCTGGCTGGCGCAGATCGCGAACACGGAGGATGGCGACGACGGGGGCATACCGCCGACCCGCTGCGACAAGCGCCGCTGGACCTATCGCACGGCCACCGTCAACGGCAAAATCCCCGTGCCGATCACGGTGACGGCGGGCGGCACGCTGGACGACAAACCGGTGGAAGCACAAACCTGGAAGTTGATGTTCGACACCAGGACGTTCAGCTACGACATTCCGCCGGACCTGCAGAACTAGCGTCGGTGTTGGCCATTAACAACAGGGGAAACGTTGCTTGAATCATACGCCGGGCATGCCACAGGATACCCGGCGCCGGCCTTCGCCGCCGTCCTCTCTCTGGAATCCGCAAATACGATCGTGAACGGCAACCCGTCACTATGCAACAGTCGGTCGGCACAGGCAAATACCGTTTAGTTAAGCAATTTATACGTTTTCAAAATATATACATCGGCATCTTTTCCAAATGTCTTTACTGCTAGGATGAGTAATCTTTGCCAAATGACAAAGAGAATAAAAACAAGCATCAAGACAAGGAAGAGATATCCATGAGCGTACGCCCCACCCGCCTGTTAGCCCGCACGTTGCTCGCCGCCGCCGTGACGAGCGCCTTTCCCCTGGTTGCGCTGGCCGATGAACCGGACCAGTCCGCGACCGCGCAAGACACCGCCGCCGTCGCGAAGCCCGCCGGCCAGCGCCTGGAAACCGTGATCGTGACCGCCCAGCGGCGCGCCGAGAACCTCAAGGAAGTCCCGATGTCGGTCACCGCCATCAAGGGCGAGAAGCTGGACGTGCTGACGTCGGGCGGCGCCGACATCCGCTTCCTGGCGGGCCGCTCGCCCTCGCTGAACGTCGAATCCGACTACGGCCGCTCGTTCCCGCGCTTTTACATCCGCGGCCAGGGCAATACCGACTTCGACCTGAATGCGTCGCAGCCGGTCGGCCTCGTCGTCGACGACATCGTGCAGGAAAGCCCCATGCTCAAGGGCTTCCCCGTGTTCGACGTGGACCAGGTCGAAGTGCTGCGCGGCCCCCAGGGGACGCTGTTCGGCCGTAACTCGCCCGCCGGTGTGATCAAGTTCGATTCCGCGAAACCGGTGTTCAAGACGGAAGGCTATGCCGTGCTCGGCGCCGGCAACTACGGCACGATCAATGCGGAAGGGGCGTACAACGTGCCGCTGTCGGACATGCTGGCGCTGCGCGTCTCGCTGCAGTCGCAGCACCGCAACGACCGCGTGCACAACCCGCGGCCCAACGCCTACACCCGCGATTTCGAAGGCTACGACGACAACGCCGCGCGCATCCAGCTGCTGTTCAAGCCGACGCGCGACTTCTCCGCGCTGTTCAATGCCCACGGCCGCGACATGAAGGGCAATGCGACCCTGTTCCGCGCGAATATCATCAAGAAGGGCACGAACGACCTCGTCGACGGCTTCGACTACGACCGCTACCCCACCGACGGCGGCAACAGCCAGACCTTGCGCACCAGCGGTGCCAACCTGCGCCTGCGCTGGGACCTGGACGGCATGACCCTGCACTCGATCACGGGTTACGAGCACGCATCCTTCTACAGCCGCGGCGACGTGGACGGCGGCTTCGGCGCCGTGTATGCCCCACCGATGGGTCCGAACTATCCTGGCCAGAACGCCTTCATCCCGTTCACCGTCGAGACGGCCGACCTGCTGCCGGAACACGACCAGACGACGCAGGAATTCCGCCTCGAATCGAACACGAAGGATCCGCTCCAGTGGATGGCCGGCGTGTTCTATTTCAACGAACACATCCGCATCGATTCGATCAGCTTCAACACGCTGGCGCCGGGCAATCCGCAGAACGACGCCTACGCGACGCAGACGCAGGACGCCCGTTCGTGGGCGGTGTTCGGCACGCTGAACTACAAGGTCTCGGACCAGCTGAAACTGCGCGGCGGCGTGCGCTATACGAGCGACAACAAGGACTTCGTCGCGCAGCGCTTCGAACCGCCGCAGACGAGCGGCCCGCTGCCGCTGCACAGCGATTCGCACAACGTGAGCTGGGATGCGTCGGCGACGTATGCGCTGGATGCGGACACGAATTTGTTCGCGCGCGTGGCGACCGGCTACCGCGCACCATCGATGCAGGGCCGCCTGAACGGCCTCGGCGACAAACCGTCGATCGCGGGTGCGGAAAAGGCGTTGTCGTATGAAGCGGGCATCAAGGCCGACCTGCTCGACCGCCGCGCGCGCCTGTCCGCGACGGCGTTCCAGTACCGCGTGAAGGACAAGCAGCTGACGGCCGGCAGCGGCACGATCAACATGAACCAGCTGATCAACGCCGAGAAGGTCACGGGCCAGGGCGTGGAACTGGACTTCCAGGCGATCCTGGCGGACGACTGGCGCGCGAGCATCGGCGCGAGCTACAACGACACCGAGATCAAGGATCCGAACCTGTTCGTGCAAACCTGCGGCAACCAGCCCAACACGGGCGGCGTGAACGGCTGCACCCCGACCGGCGCGCCCGGCCCGTTCCCGTACACGCAGAAGCTGAACGGCCTGCCGCTGCCCCGTTCGCCGAAATGGCAGACGAACTTCACGCTGCGCTACTCGCATCCGCTGGCCGACGGTGAACTGTATGCGCTGACGGACTGGTCGTACCGCACCGAGTACAACATGTTCCTGTACGAAGCGAAGGAGTACAAGGCGAAGGCCCTGCTGGAAGGCGGCCTGCGGGTCGGCTACAAGTGGGACAACGGCAAGTACGAGGTTGCCGCATTCGCCCGCAACATCACCAACCGTATCCAGGTGGTGGCGGCGATCGACTTCGACAACCTCACGGGTATCGTCAACGAACCGCGCAACTATGGCGCGCAGTTCCGCGTGAACTTCTGATGATCCGATAGCAACAACGGGCGTGCGCCGCCTGGCGCACGCCCGCAATGGATCAGGCGGCTCCGGCCGTCTTTTCCCCGCCCGGGCCCAGCGCCCGGCAACCGACCGCCTGCTCGTTGTGCGCCTCGATGGCGGCCGCGTTCTGGTGGTCCGAGCTTGCATCCACCTTTTCCGGCGCTACCTCGATACGGGTGATGCTGGATGCCACCGACACCGGGTCGCTGGCCGGGAACGTCATTTCCACGGCGTCGTCGAGCAGCGTTTCCTTGGCCATGGCTTCGCGCGGCTCGGCCTCGGCGCTGGCCATCGTGCGGATCGCACGGGCCCATTTCACGACCTTCAGGTCTGCCAGGTCGGCGATGGTATTGATACCGAACGCATCACGCAACGCATCCGCCTGCTGCTGGGTGACGTCGCGCAGCGCCGTCACGGGCTGGTGCACCAGTTCGCGGAAACATTTGTCGTGATGGGTGTCGTTTACGATGATTTGAATATTCATGTCTGTCCTTTCAAGTGGGCCCCTGACACGTTGCCACTATCGCATACGGCCTTGATACGGTATGTGCGGCACCGAACGATGACCGCGCACGATTGGTTTTCGGGTAAGTACGCGCCCGTGCTACCATGACGAATTGCAACAGTTTTTATCAATTATTTTGCAAAACGGCATGCTCTGCTATCCTGCCGAGCTTGTGAATACAGTTTCCGAGCCTGTTCGAACGCCGTGTCCCTTACCGAAAAACCGAAGATTCTCGTCGTCAACGACGACGCCGCCAGCCTGCTTGCACTGACGAGCCTGCTGGAGCAATGGGCCGACGAAAGCAATTACGAGGTCCTGTCCGCGCGCTCCGGCCAGGATGCGCTGCGCCAGGTACTCCGTCACGATTTCGCGGTGATCCTGCTCGACGTGAACATGCCCGGCATGGACGGATTCGAGACGGCCGAGGCGATCCACCTGCGTCCCCGCTCCGCCGACATCCCGATCATCTTCGTCACGGCCTTCCTCGCCGACGAGATCGACCGCCTGAAGGCCTATCAGCGCGGCGCCGCCGATTTCCTGTTCACGCCCGTGATCCCGCAGGTGCTGCGCGCCAAGGTGCAGGTGTTCGTGGCGCTCGCGACGAAGAACGAACAACTGAAGCGCCAGGCGGAAAAGCTGTCCCAACGCACGACCGAGCTGACCGCGACCAATAAACGTCTCGTGCGCGAGATGGAAGAGCGGCGCGCGGCCGAACGCAAGAGCAGCGCCAAGGACGAATTCCTCGCCATGCTGGGCCATGAGCTGCGCAACCCCCTGTCCGCCATCAGCAGCGCCGGTTCGCTGCTCGGCATGCCGGGCGTCAGCGGCGATGCGATCACGCGGGCCCGCGTGATCATCCAGCGCCAAAGCCAGCATTTGTCGCGCATCGTCGACGATTTATTGGATTTGTCGCGCGCCATGTCAGGCAAGATCCTCCTGTCGCGCAAACGCCTGGACATCGCCACGCTCGTCTCCAGCTGCCTCGACACGTTCCGCGCGACGGGCCGCACGACCGGCTACGACATCGACGCGCAACTGGCGCCGGCCTGGGTCGACGGCGACGCGACGCGGCTGGAACAGATCGCGACGAACCTCATCGACAACGCGCTGAAATACACGCCGGCCGGCGGCCGCATCGAGATCACGGTGGTGCCGATCGGCGAAGACGTCGTGCTGCGCGTGAGCGATTCCGGCGTCGGCATCGCACCGGACCTGCTGCCGCACGTGTTCGACGTGTTCGTGCAGGGCGCGATCTCGATCGACCGCTCGCAGGGCGGCCTCGGGATCGGCCTGTCGCTCGTGCGCCGCCTCGTCGAACTGCATGGCGGCACCGTGAGCGCCTGCAGCCCCGGCAACAGCAGCGGCAGCACGTTCGAGATCCGTCTGCCGCGCACCGACGCGGCGCTGTCCGCCGACACGCCCGCGCGCGCCCGGCCGCAGGAAGCGGGCAAGCCGAAAGTCCTGCTGATCGAAGACAACGACGACGGCCGCGAGATGATGGCGACGATGCTCGCCTCGTTCGGCTATCCGGTGTTGCAGGCAGGCGACGGTCTGGAAGGCGTACGCGTGGCATGCTCGGAAACGCCGGACGTGGCCCTCGTCGATATCGGTCTTCCCGGCATCGATGGCTACGAAGTGGCGCGCCGTTTGCGCCAGGACCCGGCGGCGCGTGCGATCCGGCTGATCGCGGTGACGGGTTACGGTCTCGAAGAAGACCAGCGCCGCGTCATGGAGGCAGGTTTCGACCTGCACCTCGTGAAGCCCGTGGATCTGAATGCCCTGCTCGAACAGCTGGCCGCCGCGGCGCCCGCTCCGGACGACGCGGGCCGGCCGCAAATCCAGCCGGCGGCCGCCGGCTGACCGACAGGATTACAGCGTCGACATCAGTTCCTGCTTGCGCAATGCCATTTCCTGGCCCAGCGCCAGCAGGTCGAGGCCCGCCTTCTTCGCCTTCGGGAACATCTCTTTCTCTTCTTCCTTGACGTGGTGCTCGATCTGTTCGCTGAGCACTTTCACTTTCGCGTCGTACAGGTCGTCGTCCGGCTGCATTTCCTGCAACTGCTTGATCAGGTCTTTCGCCGCGGCGTGCTCGACGATCGCCTCGTCGACCATGTCCTCGCCCTCCTCGACGTTTGCCGCGCGCACGGCCGGATAGAAGATTTCCTCTTCGATGGTCGTGTGGGCGATCAGCGCCTTGCAGATCTTGTCCTTCAGCTTTTCCTTGCTGGTGGTGGCCCGGTCGCCCAGCTGCTCGAACTGTTCGAACATCTCGGCCACTTCGCGGTGGTCGGCGGTCAGGAGGGCGATGGCGTCCTGGCCTGCGGCCATGGCGTTCGACTGGGTGCCGGCCCGTGCGCCGGATTGGGTTCTCGTGCTCATGTTGACTCCTTCAGTGGGGTTATCGGCGCTCGGCCAGAGCCCTTAGAATGACCGGATCTGCAACATCGGACTGTACGGGAACTCACAAAGACGATTCCTGCGCCGTCCCGGCCCAAGCTGTTGTATCATCCCGAGAAACATAATTTGGTTGCCTTCATGAAAGTTTCGGAACCTCATCCGCCGGATTCCGGAGAAGACAGCCAGCATGCGGCGCGTGCCGCCGAGCTGGCCGAACTCCTGGCCCATATGACGACCTGCTGGGACGAAGAACGACGCCTGCTGGCCCGCCGGCTGCACGACAGCCTCGGTTCGTCGATGACGGCGCTGACGATGCATCTCGGCCTGCTGTCGCAGCACCTGCAGGACCAGCCGCAGCGCGACCGCGCCGCGCAGATGAAGCAACTGCTGAACAACATCATCGAGACCAACCGCAAGATGCAGTTGGCGCTCTGGAACGACAAGCTGGAATTCCTCGGTCCCAAGGCCGCCATCGCGGAACTCGTGCAGGAATGGGGCCGCGAGCACGGCATCAAGGCGAAAGCCAGCATGCCGGACGAAGATCCCGACTACACCCGCGCCCAGGGCGTGGCACTGCTGCGCTGCGCCGAGGAAGGCCTGCGCAACATCGTCAGGCACGCACAGGCGGCGAAGGTCGACGTGATCCTCGACGACGACGGCGACCAGGCCATGCTGACGGTGCGCGACGATGGCGTCGGCCCCGGCACGGCCGCCTCCCCGCCCGCGAGCTGCTACGGCCTGCGCATGCTGCGCGAACGGGCCCGCACGCTGGGCGGCACCCTGACCATCGGCGCCGGACCGGACGGCAAGGGCACCGCGCTCACGCTGGTCTTTCCGAAACAGGGAAACTGAGAGACGACGTCACGCTCAGTGCAGTTTGACGAGCGGCGTCGTCCGCCGGATCAGGAAGCGCGCGAACGCCATCAGGCCCGTGCGCAGCGGTCCCAGCACGGCCTTGTGGTGCATCAGGTGCAGGCTCATGTACATGATGCGCGCCATGAACCCTTCCACGAACAGGCTGGCGCCCCGTAGCGAACCCATCAGGCTGCCCACCGTCGTCTCGCGGCCGATCGAGACGAGCGACCCGTAATCGCGGTAGACGTAGGGATCCTTCTGCGCTTGTTCACCCTTGTCGAGGCGCAGGAACGTCTTGAGCAGGTAGTCGGCCTGCTGGTGCGCGGCCTGGGCGCGCGGCGGCACGGGCTTGCCGTTGCCGTCCGTGCAGGCCGCGCAGTCGCCCAGCGCATACACGTCGGGCACGCCTTGTACGCGCAGGTGCGCGTCCACCTCGATCTGGCCGCCCTTCGCGACCGGCAGCCCCAGCGAACCCAGGAATTCCGGCGCGCGGATGCCCGCCGCCCACACGCACAGGTCGGCCGGATAGACATTGCCCTTGTTGTCGCTGACCTGTTTCGGGCCGATGCCGTTCACGCGGCAATCCGTCACGACGCGGATGGCGCGCTGGTCGAGCAGGCGCGCGGCCGCGGCGGACACCCGCTCGGGCAGCGGCGCGAGGATGCGCGGCGCGCCCTCGAGCAGGGTGATGCGCACGTCGCGCTTGACCTGCAGGCGCCGGAAGCCATACGCGGCATACACGCCGGACGCTTCGCGCAATTCCGCCGCCAGTTCGACGCCCGTGGCGCCGCCGCCGATGATGACGATGTCGAGGCCGGAGCCGCCGGCGCCGTCCTCCTTCTGCTGCTCGGCCTGGGCGAGCAGGCGCAGCAGGCGCAGGCGGAACCGTTCCGCGTCCTCGGTGGCATTCAGGGAAATCGTATATTCGCGCGCGCCGGGCACGCCGAAATAATTCGACGTGCTGCCGACGGCGATCACGAGCGAGCGGTAGCCGAGCGTGCGTTCGGGCAGCACCTCCTCGCCGTCGCCGGCCGCGGTGACGGGGGCAATCGTGATGCGGCGCGCGGCCGCGTCCAGCGCCGTCATGGCGCCGTACACGAAGGAAAAGCCGCGGTCGTGCGCGAGCATCTGGTACGACAGGCCTTCCTGGTGGATGTCCAGCGTGCCGGCCGCCACCTCGTGCAGCGACGGTTTCCACACGTGGTACAGCCGGCTGTCGACCAGCGTCACCTTGTCCGGACCGAGTTTGCGGCCCAGTTTGCAGGCCAGCTCCAGTCCGCCAGCCCCGCCGCCCACGATCACGATATCGCTTTGCAAGCCTGCCTCCGTCGGTCGCGCCCGTCGCCGGGCTCACGCAGGCAGTTTACTACGGGGCGGCGAAACCGCCCGGCACGGATCAGTCGTGGCCGTGTCCGTGGCCCTTGCCGTGACCGTTGCCGTGGCCGTGGCCATTGCCGTGGCCGTGACCGCGGTCCCAGTCGCCGTGGCCGCGGTCGTCGCGGTACTCGACGCGCTCGACGACACGCACTTCGCGCGGGCCGCCGCGGTAGTCGCCGCGGTAGCCGACATGCTCGCGGTAGCGCGGCACATAGGTGTTCGTGTACCACTCGTCGCGCACGAACAGGACCGGACGGCCGCAGGCGCCGTAGCGGCCGCAGTACCTGGCCCAGTGCTTGCGGTGGCCCGGCGGCACGCGCAGGTACACGGGCTCCGCGACGTAGTGCGGCGCCGGCGTGATGATCACCGGCTGCGGCGCGTACACGACGGGACGCGGCACGTAATCGCCGATGTCGATGCGGCCATAGAAGCCGGGCTGGCCGATGCTGACGGAGACGTTGGTCTGCGCCAGGGCCGGGAGGGAGGCGGCGCACAGCGCCACGCCGAAGATCAGGGCTTTCATAGGATGACCTCGTTGTAATGTTTAAATGAAGTTTATCAAACGAAATCATATGCACAATTCGCTGCAACACCTGCTTACATTGTCGTTCCGGGCGGGATTACAACAAACCGCAGCGCAACAATTCCACTGCGGTAAGTGCGCAGCTACAATCGCGGCCTCAACCACTGAAAGGCTATCGATGTTCGCGAAATACACCGTGCTGGCCACGGCCGCCCTGCTGGCGGCGGGTGCCGCCAACGCGCAGGTCGGCGCAACGGCCGACGTCGGCTCCACCGGCGTGGGCTTCCACGTCGTCGTGCCGATGGAAACCTATTTGAACGGGCGCTTCGGCGTCAACTACTTCCGCCACGACTTCGACAAGACGTCCGGCGGCGTCGACTACGACATCAAGGGCAAGCTGCAGACGTTCGACGTGCTGTTCGACTGGTACCTGACCGAAGGCAGCAACTTCCACCTGACCGGTGGCCTCGTCTACAACGGCAACAAGTTCAATGCGAAGGCAAAGCCGAACGGCCTCGGCGGCTTCACGCTGAACGGCCACGCGTACACGGCCGCCGACGTCGGCCTGCTGACGGGCCGCATCGACTACCGCAAGGCGGCGCCCTACCTCGGCATCGGCTGGGGCAACGCGCTGGCCCGCTCGTCGCGCTGGACCACGAACATCGATCTCGGCGTCTTCTACCAGGGCAATCCGAACGTCCAGCTGGCCAGCGTCGGCTGCACGGTGTCGAACACGGTCTGCAAGACCCTCGCCAACGACGTCGCCGTGGAACGCCTGCGCCTGCGCGACGACGTCGATGCGTTGAAGGTCTATCCGGTCGTGCGCGCGAGCATCGGCTACCAGTTCTGACGATGTGACCGGCGCGCCGCGCGCCGCGGCGTTGCGCTACGATGCCGCCAAAGGAGGCGCACATCATGAACCATCGCGCACGCTGGAGCCTGCTGCTCCTGGCCTGCCTCATGCTGGTGGCCTGCCAGGACCGGCGCGAACCGGTGAAACCCACCGTCGTGCTGGCCTCGGCCGCCATCGCCGTCACGGCCTGACCGCGCGCCTGCCGCGCGGCCTTCCCCACTTCCGGCCCCACCGCGGGCCGGTGTCCCGTTGCATCCTCGTGTTAGAATCTTCCCTGCCATAAGGCAACGCTAGGGGTCCTGCAGCCGCCACCGCGGCTGCGGGTGAGAAACACCCTCCGAACCTGATCTGGGTAATGCCAGCGAAGGGAAGCATGCGGATTCCGGTCGCGCACCGGCTCCGGTACTCCCTTGCCGGCTCCACCCGTCGCACTTACGAGGAGCCGCATGCATCATCCCGATATCGACCCGGTCGCGCGTCCATGAACGTGATCGTCCTGGGCGCCGGCGTCGTCGGCACGGCATCCGCCTGGTATCTCGCAGACGCCGGCCACGACGTCACCGTCATCGAACGCCGGAGCGGCGCCGCGCGGGAGACGAGCTTCGCCAACGGCTGCCAGATCTCCGTCTCGCACGCCGAACCGTGGGCCACGCCCGCCGGCCTGCTGAAGGTCGTGCAGTCCCTGGGCCGCGCCGATGCGCCGCTGCTGTTCCGCCTGCAGGCGGACCCGCTGCAATGGCGCTGGTGCCTGCAGTTCGTGCGCGAATGCGCGCCCGGCCGCGTGGCCGCCAACCTGCGCCGGATCGTCGCCATGGCCGAGTACAGCCGCCGCAGCCTGCAGGCGCTGCGTGCGCGCACCGGCATCGAGTACGACAGCCTCACGCGCGGCATCCTGCACTTCTATACGGACGCACGGGAATTCGAGCGGGCCTGCCATGCGGCCGCCGCGATGCGCGACCTGGGCTGCCCGCGCATGACGGTCGATGCCGACGAGGCCGTGCGGATCGAGCCGGCCCTCGCGACCGTGCGCCGCAAGCTCGTCGGCGCCGACTTCACGGCCACCGACGAATCGGGCGACGTCCACCGCTTCACGACGCAGCTCGCGGCGCGCGGCGCGGCGGCCGGCATCCGTTTCACCTACAACACGACCGTCACGCGCCTGCTGGCCGAAGGCGGCCGCATCCGCGGCGTGGAAATCATCGATGCGGATGGCCGGCATCGCGTGCTATACGCGGACGCCGTCGTCGTCGCCCTGGGCAGTTTTTCCGTCGGCCTGCTGGCGCCGCTGGGCATCCGGCTGCTGATCTATCCGGGCAAGGGATATTCCGCCACCTACCCCATCCTCGACCCGGACGCGGCGCCCACGGTCTCGCTGACGGACGACGGCCACAAGCTCGTGTTCTCGCGCCTCGGCGACCGCCTGCGCGTGGCCGGCACGTGCGAACTGAACGGCTACACGCGCGACTTGAACCCCGTGCGCTGCGACGCGATCACGCGCCGCGTGCGCGCGCTGTTCCCGGACGCCTGCGACTACGCCAACCCGACCTACTGGGCGGGCCTGCGCCCGCTGACGCCGTCGAACGTCCCGTACATCGGCCGCACGCGGTTCGCGAACCTGTACCTGAACACGGGGCATGGGACGCTGGGCTGGACGATGGGCTGCGGGTCGGGGCGGGCGATCGCGGACATCGTGTCGGGGAGGCGGCCGGACGTCGACTTCGCATTTACCGGCGGTTTCCAGGCTTAGCGGTTACACTGTCGCCTTTCGAAAAGAATAGCCGCTTCCGCCACCATGTCGTTCGCATCGCTCGGCCTGATCGACCAGATCACGCGCACCCTCGCCTCGCTGTCCTACACCACGCCCACCGCCGTCCAGGCGCAGGCGATACCCGCCGTGCTGGCCGGACGCGACGTCATGGCGGCCGCCCAGACAGGCACCGGCAAGACGGCCGGCTTCGCCCTGCCCCTGCTGCAGCGGCTCGTGATGGACGGCGCGCAGGTGGCGGCCAATTCGGCGCGTTCCCTGATCCTCGTGCCGACGCGCGAACTGGCCGAACAGGTGCACGAGAGCGTGCGCGCCTACGGGGCCGGACTGCCGCTGCGCACGATGGTCGCGTACGGCGGCGTCAGCATCAATCCGCAGATGATGCGCCTGCGTAAAGGCGTCGACGTCCTCGTCGCCACGCCGGGCCGCCTGCTCGACCTGCAGCGCCAGAACGCGGTGCGCTTCAACCAGGTGCAGACGCTCGTGCTGGACGAAGCGGACCGCATGCTCGATCTCGGCTTTGCGCGCGACATCGACAACCTGCTCGCGCTGCTGCCGAAACGCCGCCAGACCCTGCTCTTCTCCGCCACCTTCTCCGATCCGATCCGGGCGCTCGCGACGAAGCTGCTGGTCGATCCGGTCAGCATCGAGGCCACGCCGCGCAACACGACCGTGAAGGCGATCCGCCAGTGGATCGTCCCCGTCGACAAGAAGCGCAAGCCGGACCTGTTCCTGCACCTACTGAAGCGCCACGGCTGGCCGCAGGTCCTCGCGTTCGTGAAGACCCGCAAGGGCGTCGACCAGCTCGTCGACCTGCTCGACGCGAAAGGCATCGCGGCCGACTCGATCCACGGCGACAAACCGCAGCCCGCCCGCCTGCGCGCGCTCGACCGCTTCAAGGCGGGCGAGGTGCGCGTGCTGGTGGCGACCGACGTCGCCGCGCGCGGCCTGGACATCGAGGAACTGCCGGTCGTCGTCAACGTCGACCTGCCCATCGTGGCGGAAGACTACGTGCACCGCACGGGCCGCACGGGCCGCGCGGGGGCGTCCGGCGACGCGGTGTCGCTCGTGTGCGCGGACGAAGTCCAGCAGCTGGCCGCCATCGAGGCGCTGACGCAGCAGGCCTTGCAGCGCCAGGAGGAAGCCGGTTTCGAGCCCGAGCACCGCGTGCCGCAGACAAATGCGGCCGGGCAGGTCGTCAAGAAGCCGAAGAAGCCAAAGAAACCGAAGGGCACCGACCGCGACGCGCCCGTCGTGCAGGAAGACGTGCGATTCAGGCGCTGACCGGATCGCGCACGTCCGGCAAGGCAAGATGGCGCGCCTGCGCACGATCAGTTCAGCGATCTTGCCTCCGTTCGTTTGTCGCACCGATTTTACGTGACGCAAGCCGGAAAATAACCACGGTTTGTCACCGCGACGTCACCGCAGCTCCAGCCAGAACTTCCTCACCCCCTCGTCCTCGTCCACCGGCCCGACGGTGAACCCGAGCTTCTTCACGAGGCCGATGACGGGCGCGTTCTGCGGCAGCGCCTCGCCCACGATCTCGCGCGTGCCGCGCGCGCGGCAGTACGCGATCAGCTTGTTCATCAGCATGACGCCCAGGCCCTTGCCCTTCAGGTCGGAGCGCACCGTCACGGCGAATTCCGCGCTCATGTTGTCCGGGTCCGCCACGACGCGGGCCACGGCGAGCGTCTCGGGATGGCCGTCCGGCCCCGTGCGCGTGGCGATGAAGGCCATCTCGCGGTCGTAGTCGATCTGCGTGAAGCGCGCCAGCTGCGCGGGCTGCAGCTCGCGCACGCGCACGAACATGCGGTAGCGGACGTCGTCCGGCGTGAGCGCGTTGAAGAACGCCACGTGGGCGGCGCCGTCTTCCGGGCGGATCGGGCGCAGCAGGATCGTCCCGCCCTGCCACGGCACGACGTCTTCCAGCTCGACCGGATACGGCCGGATCGCGAGCCGGTCGAGCGCATTGCCGGCGCGGTCGGCCATCGCGATGCGCATGCGCGCGTCCAGCACGACGGCGCCGTTGGCGTCCGCGAGGAGCGGATTGATGTCCAGCTCGACGATCTCCGGCACCTCGGCGATGAGGCGCGCCACCTGCACGAGCACGGCGGCGATCGCGTCCAGGTTTGCGGCCGGGTGATTGCGGTAGCCGGCCAGCTGGCGCGCGACGCGCGTGCGCGCGATGAGGTCGCGCGCCAGCACCGTGTTCAACGGCGGCAGCGCGACTGCGTGGTCGTTCACCGCTTCCACCGCGAGGCCGCCCTGGCCGAACAGGATCACGGGACCGAACACGGGGTCGGTCGCCGCGCCCGCGATCAGTTCGTGCGCTTCCGGATTGCGCGCCATCGCCTGCACGATGAAGCCGTCCAGGCGCGCATCCGGCTTCAGTTCCGCGAGGCGTCGCGCCATGCGCTCCGTCGCCGCGCGCACGGCGTCGGGCGTGTCCAGGTCGAGCGATACGCCGCCCACGTCCGACTTCTGCACCACGTCCGGCGACAGGATTTTCACGGCGACCGGATAGCCGATGTCCGCCGCCATCGCCACCGCCTCGTCCGGCGTCGCCGCGGCGCGCGTGGGGACGGTGGGGATGCCGTAGGCGTCGAGGATCGCCTTCGTGTCCGGGTCGTCCAGCAGGTAACGGCCCGTCCGGCGGCCCCGTTCCAGCGCGGCGCGCACGAGGGCGCGCGCCCGTTCGCGGTCCGGTTCGCCGTCGCCGACGGACGCCGGCACTTCCATCAGCAACTGCTGGTTGCGGCGGAAGTTCACGATCTGCAGGAAGCCGTTCACGGCCGCTTCCGGCGTGCGGTAGGCCGGCATGCCCGCTTCGTACGCGATCGTGCGCGCCTCGCCCACGGACTGCAGCCCGAGCCAGCACGCGAGCACGTTGCGCGACGACGCCTTCGCCAGGGGCGCCACGGCGCGCGCCACGTCGGCCGGATCGACGACGGCGTTCGGCGCGTGGATCATGACGACGGCGTTGGCCTGCGGGTCGTGCAGCAGCACGTCGATGACGTCGCGGTAGCGCTCCGGCGGCGCATCGCCGCGCAGGTTCAGCTCACCGGTGCCGCTCCATTCGGGCACGAGGTCGCGCAGCCTGGACACCGTCTCCGGCGCGAGTTCGGCCTGGTGGCCGCCGCCGTATTGCAGCGCATCGCTCGCCAGCACGACCGGGCCGGCGCCGTTGCCGAGGAGCGCCAGCCGCTCGCCGAACAGCGGTTTCGCACGGGCGAGCGTCTCCACGGCGGCGAACAGCTGGTCGGTCGTGTACACGCGCAGCATGCCGGCGCGGCGGATCGCGGCGTCGTAGACGTCGTCCGGCCGCGCGAGCACGCCGGAGAGACATGCCCCGGCCGTTGCCGCTTCCAGCGAGCGTCCGGCCTTGAGCATCAAGGTCGGTTTGCTGCGCGCCGCCGCGCGCGCGGCCGACATGAACTTGCGGGCATAGCGCACGCTTTCCGCATGCACCAGGA
This sequence comes from Massilia orientalis, assembly GCF_030411975.2. NCBI lineage: Bacteria > Pseudomonadati > Pseudomonadota > Betaproteobacteria > Burkholderiales > Oxalobacteraceae > Massilia > Massilia orientalis. Next base: position 332,044 of record NZ_JASNRB020000002.1, read on the forward strand.
TCGCGGAGGTGCCGGGATCGCTGGCCAGGTAATCGAGCACGTCGCCGAAGTCGACGTCGGACGATTCGCCCAGCGCGAGGATCGTGGAAAAGCCGACATTGCGCGTGCGTGCCCAATCGAGCACGCCCGCCATCAGCGCGCCCGATTCGGACACGAACGCGATCCGCCCCGCCGCCGCGCCGCCCATCGCGATGCTCGCGTTCAGGCCGATGCCCGGCGCCAGCAGTCCGGAACTGTTCGGGCCGAGGATGCGCAGCAAGTACGGGTTGGCGGCATCGAGCATCGCCTGCTTGATGCTGCGGCCGCGCAGGTCGCGCGCCGTCGACACGCCGGCGCTCATCACGATGGCCGCCCGCGTCCCCAGCTCGCCGAGGCTGCGCACGATGCCGGGGATGGTGGACGGCGGCGTGCAGATGATCGCCAGGTCCGGCGCCGCCGGCAGCCGCGCGACGTCCGGCCAGACCTCCAGGCCGTCCAGCGTCTCGTACTTCGGGTTCACGGGGTACAACTGCCCCTTGAAGCCCCCTTCGCGCAGGTTGCGCAGCATGGTCGCGCCGACGCTTCCCGGACGTTCGGACGCGCCGACGAGCGCCACCGATTTCGGGGCAAACAGTTGCTTGAGATTACGTACGCTCATCCACCGCTCCCAGCCGTGCAAGCCCCACCACGCGGATTGGCTACACTTGGTTCGACATAGACAGGATGATATCAGCGCTCACACACCATGACGGAAACAAACAAGGAAGAAAGCGGAAAAGACGGCGGCTCGCGCAAGGTGATCTACGCGGCGATCCTCGCCAACCTGGGCATCGCCGTCGCCAAGTTCATCGTCGCCGCCATCACGGGCAGCGCCGCGATGCTCGCCGAAGGCATCCACTCCGCGGTCGACACGGGCAATGAATTCCTGTTGCTGGTCGGGGAGCGCAACAGCGAGAAGCCGCCCGACAAGCGCCACCCGTTCGGCTACGGCAAGGCCTTGTATTTCTGGGCGCTGCTCGTCGCGCTGTCCGTGTTTTCCCTGGGCGGCGGACTCTCCATCTACCACGGCATCAGCGCGCTGCGCCATCCGGAGCCGCTCGAGGATCCGATGTGGAACTACGTCGTGCTGGGCGTGTCGGCGTGCTTCGAGGGCTATAGCTGGAACGTGTCGCGCAAGGCGTTGAACAAGCGGCGCAAGCCGGGCGCCTCGCTGTGGCAGACGGTCCACGCGAGCAAGGACGCCTCCGTGTTCACCGTGTTCATCGAAGACACGGCCGCCCTGCTGGGCCTCGCCATCGCGGCCGCCGGCATCCTGCTCGGCCATGTGTTCGACAGCCCGTATTTCGATCCGGCCGCGTCGGTGCTGATCGGCCTCCTGCTCGTGGGCGCCGCGTTCGCCCTCGCGCGCGAGACCGGCGCGTTGCTCGTGGGCGAAGGCATCGGCACGGACGCCACGCGGCGCGTGTGCGAGATCCTGCGCGACGATCCGGCCATCGAGGACGTCGGCAAGCTGCTCAGCATGCAGCTCGGGCCGGACGAAGTCCTGCTGACGGCGGCCGTGCGTTTCAACCGCGGCATGCGCATCGACGAAGTGGAGGCGGCGATCGAGCGCCTGGAAAAGGCGGTGGCGGCCGTGTATCCGGCCATCCGCCACATTTATTTCGAATCGGGCGCGCTGCGCTCGGCGATGCGCTGATCGGCCCGCACGACGGGCAGCGCCCGGAACCGCGGCGAGCGGGCGCGGAACTCGCGCAGCAGGCCGTCGACGACGGCCGCGGTGTGCAGCCGCAGCACCGCCGGATCGGGATTGCGCTTCGCCACGGCGGACAGCACGGCGCATTCCGCCAGCTGCGCCAGCGCCACCGCGACGCCGTCGCGGCCCCGCATGACGGGCGCGCTGGAAAAGTGCGGGCGCAAGTGGCGATCCAGCGCGAACGAGCCTTGTACGAGGCGATCCACACCCATGTCGAAGATCACCCGGTCGATGACCTGCGCGGCCCGTTCGCCTACCTGGCGCTGGCTGCGCATGGTCCGTATCGCGAACACACGCCTCAACATCCCATTCCCGTTTGTTCTCGTTGTAATAGCAATATGCTAGCATGCGTGACCATTTTTGCATCAGGCATTGCGCCCTGGATGCATCGAAATGCAACAGTCCATCGTGCTAGAATGCGCCCGATGAAGACCGTAATGCGCTCACTGATCGCCTGGCTGTTGCTGCTCGCCCTGCCCTTCCAGGGCCTGGCCGCGGCACGCATGCTGCCGTCCGTGAGTGCGCCGGCCGTCGCGCACGCGGCGCCGGTCGCGCAGCACTGCCACGCCACGGCCGTGGCCAAGGCGGACGACGGCGATCACCGGCACAAGCACCGCAGCGTCTGCGGCGACTGCTGCATCGTCGTCGCGCTCGTGCCCGTGCCGCTCGTCCCGCCGGCGTTTCCGCCGCCTTCCATCGCGATCCCCTTCCGCGCCGGCCACCTGGCCAGCGTCGACCCGCCCCTGCTCGAACGTCCTCCCCGCCGCCTCGCCGCCTGATCGCTGTAGTCGCCGCCTGCGCCCGTGCGCGGCGGTGCCATTCACGCATTCGCAACGAGGACGACATGAAACGACTCATCCAGACGTACGCGCTGGCCATGGCGCTGGGCGCCCACGGGGAGATGAAATGAACCCGCGACAACGACTTTTACCGCGTGCGGGCGCGGCCGCCGCGCTGGCCCTGCTGGCCGGCTGCGCGACGGTCACGCCGGACCGCGGCTTCGGCGACGTCGCCGCCACGACACAAAACCGCATCGGCACCGCGCCGCAACTGACGCGCGACGCCACCGGGCAAGGCGCGCTCGCCGCATCGCTGCGCGACCTGCCCGTGTTCCGGGAAGGCCGGCCGCTGGACATGGACACGGCCGTGCGCATTGCCCTCGTCAACCACCCGGGCCTGCAGGCCACGTACTGGAACGTCGGCATCGCCCAGGCGGATCTCGCGCAGGCGGCCCGGCCCCGCAACCCGTCGTTCGACTTCACGCGGCTCGCCGGCGGCGGCGCCCTCGAGATCGAGCGCGGCATCACGTTCGACCTCGTCGGCCTCCTGACGACGCCGCTGGCCGCCCGGATGGAGACGCGCCGCTTCGAACAGGTGAAACGCGACGTGGGCGCGGCCATCGAACGCCACGCCCTCGAGACGCGCACGGCGTGGGTCGAGGCGGTCGCCGCGCGGCAGGCGCTGGAGTACGCGCGCCGCGTGCAGGCATCCGCGGACGCGGGCGCGGAGCTCACCGGCCGCATGGCGAAGGCCGGCAACACGAACCAGCTCGAACTGGCGCGCGAACAGGTGTTCCTGGCCGAAGCGGCGCGCGACGCCGCACGCGCGGACAAGCGCGCAACGAGCACGCGCGAACGCCTCACGCGCGCGCTGGGCCTGTGGGGCCGGGAGGCGGACTACGCCCTGCCCGACCATCTGCCCGACCTGCCGGCCGCGCCGGCGGAACTGGCGGACGTCGAACGCATCGCGCTGGCGCAGCGCCTGGACGTGCGCGCCGCACAGGCCGAGGCGGCCGCCACCGCGGCGGATCTCGGGCTCACGCGCACGACGCGCTTCATCAACGTGCTGGACCTCGGCGTCGCCAACAAGACGCAGACGGGCGAGCCGACTGGGCGCGGTTACTCGCTGTCGCTGGAACTGCCGCTGTTCGACTGGGGCGGCGCGCGCGTCGCCCGTGCCGAAGCCACGTACATGCAGGCCGTGAACAAGGTCGCGCTCACGGCCGTCACGGCGCGCAGCGAGGCGCGCGAAGGCTATCTCGCCTACCGCAACGCGTACGACGTGGCGAAGCATTACCGCGACACGATCCTCCCGCTGCGCAAAAGAATCGGGAAGGAAGTCCTGCTGCGCTACAACGGCATGCTCGCGAGTCCGCACGACCTGCTGGCCGATGCGCGCGCGCAGGCCGAAGCGGTCGGCGCCTACATCGAAGCGCTGGACACCTTCTGGACCGCCCACGCCGAACTGGAAGCCACGCTCGGCACCCGATTGAACAAGGAAAAAACCCAATGACCAGCCGCAGAAACTTCATCACTGGCGCGGCCGGCGCCATGGTCGGCGCCTCGCTCGTGTCGAAGGCCGGCGCGGCCGCCATCCCGGAAGCCCCGGTCCAGTCGTCGCCCGCCACCCAGCCGCCGCTGCATCCGACGAGCGGCCGCCCGTACAACCCCGTCGTCACCCTGAACGGCTGGAGCCTGCCGTGGCGCATGAAGGACGGCGTCAAGGAATTCCACCTCGTCGCCGAACCCGTCGTGCGCGAGATCGCGCCCGGCATGAAGGCGAACCTGTGGGGCTACAACGGCCAGAGTCCGGGCCCCACCATCGAGGTCGTCGAGGGCGACCGGGTGCGCATCTTCGTGACCAATAAACTGCCGGAGGCGACGACGATCCACTGGCACGGCCAGATCCTCCCGAGCGGGATGGACGGCGTGGCGGGGCTCGTGCAGCCCGCGATCGCGCCCGGCAAGACATTCGTCTACGAATTCGTCGCGCGCTACGCCGGCACCTTCATGTACCACCCGCACAGCGACGAGATGACGCAGATGGCGATGGGCATGATGGGCTTCTGGGTCACGCACCCGAAGGATCCGCGCCAGCACGCCGTCGACCGCGACTTCGTGTTCCTGCTGAACGCGTACGACATCGAGCCGGGCAACTACACGCCGAACGTGAACACGATGCTGGACTTCAACCTGTGGACCATCAACAGCCGCGCCTTCCCCGGCACGGACCCGATGGTCGTGCGCAAGGACGACAAGGTGCGCATCCGCATGGGCAACCTGACGATGACGAACCACCCGTTCCACATCCACGGCCACCGCTTCGAGGTGACGGGCACGGACGGCGGCTGGATCCCTCCGACCGCGCGCTGGCCCGAGGTGACGGTCGACATCGGCGTGGGCCAGATGCGCGCCATCGAATTCGTCGCCGACAATTCCGGCGACTGGGCGTTCCACTGCCATAAATCGCACCACACGATGAACGCGATGAGCCACGCCATGCCGAACCTGGTCGGCGTCGACCAGGCCGGCGTGGCGAAGAAGATCAACGACCTCGTGCCGGGCTATATGGTCATGGGCGACAAGGGCGGCTCGATGGGCGGCATGCGCATGGCGCTGCCGGAGAACACGCTGCCCATGATGGCGGGCCGCGGGCCGTTCGGCGACATCGAGATGGGCGGCATGTTCACCGTCATCAAGGTGCGCGAGGGACTCGCGCGGGGCGATTACCGCGATCCGGGCTGGTACAGGCATCCCGCCGGCACGGTGGCGCGCGAGTGGACGGGCGCCGTGCCCGACCCGGTCGGCGCACCGGCGGCGCCGGCGTCCGGGGCGGTGATCGGGACGGCGAAACGGGGTGGGCACGAGGGCCACTGACGGTCCCATCACGCCCATCGGGGCGTTGGTCACACAGGTCGCGCGCTGACGCCGGTCGTCTCCGACAATCTGGTCCACCAGATTGAAAGGACACCGTGATCAAGCCCCATTACGCCGCCCTCCTGCTCGCCCTCGCCGCGCCGTTGGCCCGCGCGGAAGATCCGCCCGCCCCGACCGTGACCGTCACCGCCAGGAAGGAGGCGGTGGTGAGGAAGATCGACAAGACCGTCCACGACGTGTCGAACGCGCCGCGCGCGGCCAACGGGTCCGCGCAGGACGTGCTGCAAGCGACGCCCGATCTGGCGGTGACGGCCGACGGCCAGATCGCCGTCAGGGGCAACACGCAGGTCACGGTCCTCGTCGACGGCAAGCCGACGGCGCTGCTGTCCGGATCGAGCGAGGACCGCGCGGTGGCGCTGCAGACGATGAGCGGCGCCGACATCGCGAGCGTGGAAGTCATCACGAATCCGTCCGCCGCACGGAATGCCAATGGCGGCGCGATCGTGAACATCGTCCTGAAGCGCAACCGCAAGCCCGGCGCGCATGCGCAGGTCCAGGGCAGCGCGACGGACCAGGCGTTGTGGAATGCCGGTGCGTCGGGCGATGTGACGCGGGGTCGATTGAGCGTGCACGCCAACGTGGCGCACCGCCACGACGGCACGCGCAAGGTGCGCCGGTCGGCCGTCGATTGGCATGATCCGCTCACCGGCCGGGCCGGGCAGACGGTGCAATCCTCGGAGGTGTTCGTGCGCCGCGTGGTCGACAGCGCCGCGCTGGGTATCGACTACGCGCTGGGCGACTCGGACAGCATCGGGATGACGGCGCGGCACAGCGGGCGCCGGTCGCGGCCCCTGTTCGACGTGCTGGGCGAGGAGCGCGAAGGCGCCGGCGAAACCATCCACCACCGCATCTCGTACGGCCCCAACGAGCAGTCCGACGACAGCGCGAGCCTGAGCTACGGCCACCAGCGGAACGGCAGCGCGCTGAAGGCGTCGATTCAGCACAGCACCACGGATGCCCTGGTCGACAAGTCGTACCGCGACGTGTTCGTCGTGCCCGCGCGCGCCACCGCCTACAGCCGCGGCGCCGGCAGGACGGCGCGCCGCCTCGACCAGGCCACGGTCGACTGGACGCGCGGCCAGTGGGGCCTGGGCCTCGACATCCAGCACAAGTCCGACTCGATCGGCAACGTCCAGGCCGCCGTCGATACCGCCACGGGCGCCGAAACGCCGGACCGCAACACGACCAATGCGTACACCGTGACGACGACGTCGGCCGCGGCGTATGTGACCGACCGGATCGTGATCGGCAAATGGGAAGCGCTGCTGGGCGGCCGGGCCGAACGCATCGCGCGCTGGCGGGCGTTCGATCCGAGCCTGCATGTGAAGTATGGGCTGCAAGGCGACACCGACCTGACGCTCAGCTACCGCCGCAGCCTGCAGATGCCCGATCCGCGCGACCTGAATCCGTTCACGACGTATGTCGACGCGCAGAACCTCAGGCGGGGCAATCCAGGGCTCGGACCGCAACGCCTGGGGTCATGGGAGATCGGCGTGAACAAGGAGACACCGCACGTGACCGGCAGCCTGGGCGCGTTCTACCGCACGGGCCGCGATACCGTCGTCGATGCACGCACGTTCGAGCATGACGTGCTGGTCACGTCGAAACGGAACGGCGGCGAGGCCCGCGCGGCCGGCGTCACGGCCTCGCTGGACTGGAAGCCCGGCGGACCGCTGCAGTTCGGTATGGACGGCGGCATCTACCGCGTGGTGCTCGACCAGAACGCCGTCGCGGGTTATGTCAACGTCAGGGTCGGGTACGGCGACGTGTTCGTCGACGCGCACGCCCAGTCGGCCGGCATCACGCCGCAGGGCCGCTACGGGCCGACGAGCAGCGTGAACCTCACGTGGAAACACGCGTTGAGCAAGACGCTCGGCCTGACCGTGAACGCCAACGACATCTTCGACGGCAGCCTCCGTGCCTATCGGACCGACACGCCTGCATTCCACCAGGCCGGGTTCGACCACTTCGTCGCCCGGCGCGTGTACGTTGGGCTCGTCAAGCGCTTTTCGCGGTGACCGGATAGCCGGCCGCCACGATCGCCTCGGCGATCCTGTCGAGGTCCGCGGTGCTGTCGACCTTGACCTTCTTCGTGGGCAGGTCCACTTCGACTTTCGCATCCTTGTCGAGGGCCTGCACGGACTTCGTGACGCGGCCCACGCAGTGGCCGCAGCTCATGTCTTCGACGGTGAGTTCATACATCTTGTGTGCTCCTTGGGGTTGGGTTGGAATGATGTCGGGTGCGGGCCGTGGCGCCGGCCGCCAGCGCCGCAGCAGCAGCGCATTCGTGACGACGCTGACGGAACTCAGCGCCATCGCCGCGCCGGCCAGCACGGGGTTCAGCAGGCCCAGGGCCGCGACGGGGATGCCGACGATGTTGTAGACGAACGCCCACGCGAGGTTCTGGCGGATCTTGCGCCACGTGCGGTCCGAGATGTCGATGGCGTCCGCGACGAGCAGCGGGTCGCCGCGCATCAAGGTCACGCCGGCCGTGTGCAGCGCGACGTCCGTGCCGCCTGCCATCGCGATGCCCACGTGGGCCGCCGCCAGCGCCGGCGCGTCGTTGATGCCGTCGCCCACCATGCCCACTGTACGGCCTTCTGCCATCAGGCCGCGCACGACGTCCGCCTTGTCCTGCGGCTGCACCTGCGCGACCCAGCGCGTCAGGCCGAGCGCCTGCGCGACGGCGCGCGCGCTGCCTTCGTTGTCGCCGCTGAGCATCATGCTGTCGACACCGAGGTCGCGCAGGCGGGCGATGGCGGCGCGGCTCGTCGGTTTCAAACGGTCGCCGAACGCGAGCACGCCTTCCACGACGATGCCGCCGCCCGCTTCACGCGCGAGCCACGACACGGTGCGCCCGTCCGCTTCATGGCGTTCGGCCGCGGCCACCAATGCGGCAGCCGGGGCACCGGCACCGATTTCGTCCAGCAATCGGCGGTTGCCGATCCAGACGGCCGCGCCATCCACACGGGCCCGCACGCCGCGGCCCGGCAATGCGGCCGATTCCGTCGCGGCCGGCGCGGCCACGTCCTGCGCGGCCGCCAGGTCCGTCACGGCCCGCGCCAGCGGGTGCGCGCTGCCCTGTTGCACGGCCGCGGCCAGCGCCAGCAGCCGTTGCGGGTCGTCCCCTTCCAGCGCCACCACGCGGGGACGGCCTTCCGTCAGCGTGCCCGTCTTGTCGAACACGACCATCTGCAGGGCGTGCGCCGTCTCCAGCGCTTCCGCGTCCTTGATGAGGATCCCGTGGCGCGCGGCGGCGCCCGTGCCGACCATGATGCCCGTCGGCGTGGCAAGGCCCAGCGCGCACGGGCACGCGATGACCTGCACGGCGACGGCGTTCAGCAACGCCTGCTGCCAGTCGCCCGTGGCGAAGCCCCAGGCCAGCAGCGTGACCAGGGAAATGAGCAGCACGACGGGCACGAACACGGCACTGACCTTGTCGACGAGGCGCTGGATCGGCGCCTTCGCGGCCTGCGCATCCTCGACCATGCGGATGATCCGGGCCAGCATGCTGTCCGCGCCGACGGCGGTCGCTTCCACGAGCAGCAGGCCTTCGCCATTGACGGCGCCGCCCGTCACGCGGTCGCCCTCACCCTTCGCCACGGGCAGGCTTTCCCCCGTCAGCAGGGATTCGTCGAGGTGGCTCGCGCCTTCCACGACCTTGCCGTCGGCCGGCACGCGCTCGCCCGGTCGCACGACCGTCAGGTCGCCGGCGCGCAGGGCGTCGAGGGCGATGACCGTGTCCTGGCCGGCGCGCCGGACGATGGCTTCCGAAGGCCGCAGCGCTTCCAGCGCGCGGATCGCCGCGACGGTCTGGTGCTTCGCCCGGCCTTCCAGCCATTTACCGAGCAGCACGAGCGTGATGACGACCGCGGCCGATTCGAAATAGAGGTGGCCGTGGCCGCCCGCATTCAACAACTGCCAGAGCGACAAGAAATACGCGGCCGACGTGCCGATGGCCACGAGCAGGTCCATGTTCCCGGCGCCGGCCCGCAGCGCTTTCCACCCCGCGCGGTAAAAACGCGCGCCGAGCCAGAACTGGACGGGCGTCGCCAGCAGCAGTTGCAGCCAGCCGGGCAGCATCCAGTCGATGCCGAACGGCGCCAGCAGCATCGGCGCGATGAGGGGAAGGCTCAGCAGCGCGGCCAGCGCCACGGGCCACCACGTCGGCAGGCCCTGCGCCGCCTCCGCCTTCGGGGTCCCGGTCGGCCGCGCCGTGTAGCCGGCCTGCTCGACGGCGGCCAGGATGGCCTGCAGGTCGAGCCCCTCGCCCTGCACGGCCGCGCGTTCCGTGGCCAGGTTGACGCTCGCGTCGCGCACGCCCGGCACTGCCTTGAGCGCCTTTTCGACGCGCGCCACGCACGAGGCGCACGTCATTCCGCTGATGTCGATATCGATCGCCATGGATATCCTCCTGTGATTTCCAGTACAGGATATGCCTTCCCACAATGGTAAGGTCAAGCGGATTGTATAGCGGGCAGCGGATCCAGCGGGCGGAGTTCGTAGCAGAGGTCGGCCCGGTCGGCCGCGGCGGGTGCCGACAACAGGTAGCTGTCCAGGCCGAGCCGGCGCCCGGACGCGTCCAGCTGCGCCGGCCCCAGGTCCGCCTGGCGCAAGACGAGCACGACGTCGTAGGCGAGGGTCGGCACGGCGAACAGGCGCAGCAGGGTGCGCAGCGCCCGGGCGCCCGGGGCGCCGGGCAGGAAGTGCTCGTAGCGGGCGCGGTCGAGAGGGCCGAGGCGCACGCGCACGCGCAGGTCCGGCCGCCAGCTGCGTTCCCCCAGCAGCGCGCGCCGGCCGAGCAGCGCGTTGGTGCCGACGACGGCCTGCTCGCCCGGGGCCAGCGGGTCCCAGTGGCCGATGCCCTCCTGCACGCGCACGGCCACGCCGAAATGGCTGGACAGCACCCGGCCCAGCACGGCCCCCGACACGGGCCGTCGGCGCAGCAGGCCGGCGAACGCGGCCAGCGCGGTGTCCGGCACGCCGTCGTGTGCGAACACGCCGCCGCCGGGCACGCCGGCGAGCGCCAGCAACAGCGGGAGGAAGGCGTCGCGCGGGGCGGCCACGCGGTGTTCGACCCGGTATTTCTGCCACGCGCGGTACCACAGCGCGAGCATGCGCGTGCTGAACATGTCGAGGAAGGCGCGCGCCGCCTGCGCGTCCTGCCCGTCCTGGGGCAGCGCGAGCAGGCGCTCGGTCACATGCAGCGGCAGCGCCCCGTGCGCGCCCAGCAGGCCCATGAAGCTCGGCGTCAGACGGTAGCCGTCGGCATCCAGCGCCGCGGCCTCGATCTGGCTGGGAGGAAACGCCAGCGCGAGGCTGTTCGCGAAGCGCAGGTGGCGGACCAGCGCGCGCCGTTCGGGGATGCCGCGCTCGCCGAGCGCCAGCAGCAGCAGGCGCACGGCCTGGACGAAATCGAAGCGCTGGGGCTGGGCCAGCAGGCGGGCGATCAGGTCCATCCGCCGCTACTGGTGTGCGGAGAGCAGGCGATGATCTCGCGGCCGGTCTGTTGCGACACGACTTCCAGCCGCGTGAAGCAGTTCAGGTGGCCGTTCAGCGCGAAGTACTGGTCGAGCACCTGCACGAACGGATACAGTCCCGTGCCCGCGAACGCGTCCTCGTCGACGGTGAGGCGGATGCCGATGCCCGGCATCAGGCTCGCGACCGGCGCCGCGCCCACCCACGCGCGCACCGTGCCGTGTTCGAGCCCCACGATGCCCGCGATCTGGCGCTGGGCGACCGGGGACCGCGGCAAATCGTACAGCGCCAGCATTTTCTGGAAATCGGCCAGGCCCGCCATCGTGAGGCCCGCGTGGTTCAGCGCGAGGTGGGCGATCAGGCGCCAGTGCGACCCGCGCGTGCCGCCGAAGCGCCGGCCTGGTGTCGGTTTCCTCAGCATGCGGATGGGCGCCAGCGTGGACAGCTCGTCGCTGCGCAAGTCGCCCTGCGGCTGGCCGTACGGCAGGCGCGACGGCACGTCGCGGTTACTGCACGTCAGTTCCGTGGACAGGGTGGCGCCGGCGGCGTCGAGCGGGTGGAAATCGGCGTCGACGAGGGCGATGCGCATCTCGTGGCCGGGGCTGACGGCCGCCGTCGCGTCATCGCGCCGCGCGATCCAGTAGTGCGCGCGGTGCGACGCTTCGCCGCCCGCCCTGCCCTCGTCGCCCGGCGCATAGAGGGGATCGAAACGGGTGACCGTGCCCGTCCCTTCACGCACGAGCCGGACGGCGTCCACGCTGTGGATCTCGTAAGCACCCGCGTGCGCGCCGTCGGCCAGCAGCGGATAGTCGGCGCTCGTGTACGCGAGCTGCACGGGCGCGCCGGCCTTCGGGAACAGGTTGACGACCGGCGTGCAGCCCGGCAGCAGGCTGCGCGCATCCAGGCCGGCCAGCAGGCGGGCCGTATCGGAATCGGGCGCGATGCCGGACAGCGCCAGGTGCAGCGTGAAACGGCGGCAGCGCGGCGGCAGCAGGCCGGCCAGCGCCGCGAGGTCGACGTCGACGAAATTGAATTTTTCCGGATAACAGAAATACTCGGTCAGCAGGCGCGGCGCCGGATGCGAGCGGGCGGAATATGGCAGCATGGCATCCGCGTCCGCCAGGCCGGCCAGGCGCAGCGGGACGCGCGGCAGCGGCAGCCAGCCCTTGTCGCCTTCCGGCTGCACCCAGGCAGCGGCGCAACGGAGGAACAGCGCGTCGATCAGCGCGGCGCGAGTCGACGCTTCGCCGTCGGCGAACAGGCGCCACGCCGGCGGAAGGCGGCCGACGTCGCCGCGCGCCGCCGCGATCGTCAGGCTGATGCCGCAACCGGCCCCGCGCGGTGCGCGCGCCGTGCGCGGCGCGTCGAGCAGCGGCACGAACGCGAGGCGCTCCACCGTGAGCGGCGCCAGCAGCACGTCGTAGACGGTGCGGAACAGGCACGGCGTGTCGGTGCCCGCGCTCGAGCGCAGCATCGTCCCGCGCGCCAGCACGGACGGGGTGTCCGGCACTTCGGCCGGCCCGCGCTGTCCCACCTGGACGATGGAATACGACGGCAGCGGCCGCAGGTAGTGCGGGTACAGGCTGTCGAGCAGCGCTTCCGTGAACTTGGGGTAGTCGTCGTCGAGACGCTTGTTGATGCGGGCGGAGAGCAGCGCGACGGACTGGATGAGCCGGGCGACGCCGGGATCGTCCCACGTCTCGCCGGCCACGTGCAGGTCGCCGGCGGGCTTGGGATAGCGGGCGCGGAACTCGCGCGCGAACTGGCCGAACAATCCCAGCTCTTCCTCGTAATAGCGCAGCAGGTCGTCCATGGCTTCCTATCGTTGCCCAAGACCAAGATGCATGCTCCCATCCGGCGGAAAACCGTATCTTGAGTACAATCAATGCAATCAACCCGAAGGAGATCGCCGTGACCGACCTGAATCAGTTCCTCATCACGCAGAGATGGCCCGCGCAGCACCCCGACCGCCTGCAGCTGTATTCGCTGCCCACGCCGAACGGCGTCAAGGTGGCGATCATGCTCGAGGAAATCGGCCTGCCCTACGAGGTGCACCGCATCGCGTTCGACAAGAACGAGCAGACGACGCCGGAATTCATGTCGCTGAACCCGAACAACAAGATCCCCGCGATCATCGACCCCGACGGCCCGGGCGGCAAGGCGCTGCCGCTGTGGGAATCGGGCGCGATCCTGCTGTACCTGGCCGAGAAGACGGGCAAGCTGATCCCGGCCGATCCGGCGTTGCGCTACCAGACGATCCAGTGGCTGATGTTCCAGATGGGCGGCATCGGCCCGATGTTCGGCCAGCTGGGCTTCTTCCATAAATTCGCCGGCCGCGAGTACGAGGACAAGCGTCCGCGCGACCGCTATGTGCACGAAGCCAAGCGCCTGCTGGGCGTGCTGGACGGCCACCTGAAAGGCCGCGACTGGATCATGGGCGACGAGTACACGATCGCCGACGTCGCCTGCTTCCCGTGGGTGAACAACCTGGTCGGCTTCTACGACGCGGCCGAGATCGTCGGCTTCGACCGCTTTCCGGAAGTGGGCCGCGTGCTGGAAGCGTTCCGCGCGCGCCCCGCCGTCGTCGAAGGGCTGCAGATCCCGCGCGCCCCGGCCCCTTAAGAGAGTGTGCGCAGGTCGGCGACCACCTCGGCGCCGAAACCGGCGCCGAGCAGGTAGTCGACCAGCCGTTCGGCGCATTCGTCCGGCTCGACGAGCGCGCCCGTCTCCTTCAGGTTGACGAAGCGTTTGCGCAGCGGGAAGCGGTCTTCCGTCGTGGCGCGGATCTCGGCCTGCATGTCCGTATCGATGACGCCGGGCGCCAGGCTGCAGATGCGCACCCCGCGTTCGCAGTCGAGGGCGACGGCGCGCGCATGGTGGTCGAGGGCCGCCTTGGTGGCGCAGTAGACGCTCCAGCCCGGGTAGGCATTGCGGCCGGCGCCGCTGGAAATGTGCAGGATGCGCCGTTGCGCCCCGCCGCTGGCGCGCACGACGGCGGCGGCGAGCGCCATCGGTGCAGCCACGTTCAACTGCACGGCGCGCAGCACGGCCTGCGGATCCTGCGCGTCGAGCGGGCCGACGGGGCTCACCATGCCGGCATTATTCAGCAGCAGGACGGCGCCGGTGCCGTCCAGGTAATCGCCCAGCATGCCGTCCGCGAACCAGCGCGACAGCGCGACGCTGTCGGCCAGGTCCAGTTCAACTTCCTCGAACAGGTCGGGATACGCGTCCGCCAGGTCGGCCGAACGGGTGCGCGCCAGGCCGAGGACGGGTACGCCGCGCGCCAGCAGATTGGCGGCGAGCGCGGCGCCGAGGCCCCTCGTGTGGCCGGTGACGATTGCTTTCATGGGAATCTCCTGGGGCGGGTGAATCAAATGTTAACCCAAGGACGTCCTAGCGCCAATCGTGCGCACCTATACGAACGTATGAGCGAACGTATGAGGACCCATACCAAGGTCTGATGGCGCGCCGGCGGCGGCCGGCCTACGATGCTGTCATTTCGACAAGGAGACCCCCATGCCCCTGCATCGCCTGCTCCGTTTGACCGCCGCGCGCCGCCGCCTCACCGAGTGGCTGATCCTGGGCGCGGGTCTCGTCTCGTCCGGCCTCGTGCTGGTGTGGATGGTGTGGACCGGGCGCGCCGGGGCGCTGTCCGAGGACGCCGACCGCATGCTGGCACAAGCCGTCGTCGTCGACCAGACCCTGCACCGCCAGCTCGAGGGCATCCGCTGGGCGCTGGACGGCGCGCGCGCCGCGCTGGCGCCGGACAGCGGCTGCGACCTGGCCTGCCGCCGCACGCTGCTGCAATCCCTGAAGCGCGCGATGCCGGGCGTGCGCGCGCTGCTGGCCGTCGGCCACGACGGCCGCATCGCGATCACCGACGACGACCTGGGCGACCGCCGCCTCGACGACAAGCGCTTCCTCGCCCAGCTGCCGCACATGTGCGACGGCCGCACGTTGTACCTGTCCGATCCGTACGAGCTGCAGCCGAACCAGTTCAACCTGAAGGCGGCGATGTCGCTCGACGCGGGCGACGGCTGCGGCCACGGCGCCGTCGCCGCGATCCTGAATCCGGAATACTTCGACGCCGTAATGCGCTCCGCGCTGTACGCGCCCGACATGACGATCACGATCACCGACCTGGACGGCCACCGCCTGCTGTACGTCCCGCCCGATCCGGAAACGATGCGCGCGGGCGCGCAGCATCCGGATGCGATGCTGGCCGCGCACCGCGCCGGCGGCGAACGGGTCTCGGTCCGGCGCGGCGTGGGGGCCGACGGCGTCGACCGTCTCGTCGTCCAGCGCAGCATGCGGATGGAAAACCTGGGCATGGACCGCGGCCTCGTCGTCGCCCTCGCGCGCGACGCCGGCCGCATCGACGCCGGCTGGCACCGCCTCGCGCTCGTATCGACCGCGGCCTGGACCCTGTTCTGGTCCGCCTGCGCGGCCGCCCTGCTGTTCGCCCAGCGCCGCCGCGCCGCGCTGGAACGCCTGGCGCGCAACGCCGAAGCCGAACGGGCCGCCGCCGCCGAGCGCGTGGAGCTGGCGCTGAACGGCGCGAGCCTGGGCCTGTGGGACTGGCACATCCCGTCCGGCCGGCGCACGGTGGACGGCCGCGCCTGCGCCATCCTCGGCTACACCCGCGACGAGCAGAACCGCCAGGACGGCGAACGCGACATGTTCTCCCCCGTCCACCCGGACGACCGCGAGCCGCTGCGCCACGCGCTCGACCAGCACCTGCAGGGCGCCGTCCCCGCGTTCGAGGCGGAGTTCCGCATGCGCCACCGCAACGGCCACTGGGTGTGGGTGCAGTCGCGCGGCAAGGTCGTCGAGCGCGCGGCGGACGGCCAGCCCGTCCGCATGGTCGGCACGCGCACCGACATCAGCGCGCGCAAGCAGGCCGAGGCCGACATCGCCCACCTCGCGTTCTACGACGGCCTGACGAACCTGCCGAACCGGCGCCTGCTGATGGATCGCCTGGGCCACGCGGTCGCCAAGTGCGAGCGCAACGGCGGCTTCGGCGCCGTGCTGTTCGTCGACCTGGACAACTTCAAGACGCTGAACGACACGCGCGGCCACGACATGGGCGACCGGTTGCTGGAAATGGTCGCGTTCCGGCTGCAGCAGGTCACGCGCGAAGCGGACACCGTGGCCCGCCTGGGCGGCGACGAATTCGTGCTGCTGCTGGAAGACCTCGGGACGTCGGCCGTGGACGCGACGGCCCACGCCGAGCTGGTGGCCAGCAAGATCCTCGCCACGCTGTCCCTCGCCTACACGCTGGACGGCCACGAGCTGCGCAGCACGCCCAGCATCGGCGTCTCCCTGTTCGGCAACGCCAACCACGTCGTGCACGACCTGCTGCGCCAGGCCGACATGGCGATGTACGAAGCCAAGTCGGCCGGCGGCGCCACGTTCCGCTTCTTCGACCCCAGCATGCAGGCCGCCGTCGACGCCAGCACGAGCCTGGAGACCGATCTGCGCTTCGCGCTGGCGCGGCGCGAGTTCGAGCTGTACTACCAGCCCGTCGTCAACGCGATGGGCCTGATGGTGGGCGTCGAGGCGCTGATCCGCTGGCACCATCCGAAACAGGGGCTCACGGGACCCGGCGCGTTCATCGCCCAGGCCGAGAAGTCCGGACTGATCGTCGGCATCGGCGACTGGGTGCTGCAGGAAGCGTGCCGCCAGCTCGCGCGCTGGGGCGGCGACGCCGCCACGGAGCACTTCACCATCGCCGTCAACGTCAGCGCGCGCCAGTTCCGCCAGGAGGACTTCGTGCCGCGCCTGCTCGAGATCCTCGCGCACAGCGGCGCCGACCCGCGCCGTCTCAAGCTCGAACTGACGGAAAGCGTGCTGCTGGCCGACGTCGAGGACACCATCGCGCGCATGACGGCGCTGAAGGAGCAAGGCATCGGCTTCTCGCTCGACGATTTCGGCACCGGCTATTCGTCGCTGAGCTATCTGCAGCGGCTGCCGCTGGACCAGCTCAAGATCGACCAGTCGTTCGTGCGCGACATGCTGCGCGTGCCGCACGCCGCGAGCATCGTCCAGGCCATCGTGCACCTGGCCGGCAACCTGGGCCTGCACGTCGTGGCCGAGGGCGTCGAGGAGGAAGCGCAGTGGAACGCACTGCGCTCGCTCGGCTGCGGCGGCTTCCAGGGCTATCTGTTCGCCCGGCCGATGGCGCTCGCCGAGCTGGCCGGGATGACCGAGGAAGAAGCCGCGCCAGCCTGAAGACCATCCATTCTGCCAGTTGGCCGCGGACGCGCGCCGTTGTATCCTCGCGGCTGAACTGGAGTCCTTACATGCCGCGACGCCGCACCCACCCCGTGCAATCCGCCATCCTGCTGCTGCTCACCGCCGCGATCTTCGTGGTCGACGCCTTCACCCGGCTCGACACGGCCATCGCCGTGATGTACGTCGTCGTGCTGCTGCTCGCCTCGCCCGTGTGGCCGCGCCGGTACACGTTCGCGCTGGGCGCCGCGTGCGGACTGCTGACGATGGGCGCCTACGTCGTCGCGCACGGGCTGCACGTGGCGCCCTCGCCCGCCGGGCGCGCACTGGTCAGCATCGCGGCCATCGCCATCACGACCTGGCTCGTGATCCAGCGCCAGCAGGCCACCGACCGGCTGCGCCAGCGCGAACAGGCTCTGCGCCGCAGCCAGGCCTTCCTCGCCGGCGCCCAGCGCCTTTCCCGCACGGGCAGCTTCGGCATCCGCGTGCCGGACGGCGCCATGGTGTGGTCCGAGGAAGCCGCGCGCATCTTCGGCTACGCGGGCGACGCCGCGCCCGACATGGAGCGCGTGCTCGCGCACACGCTGCCGGAAGACCGTGCGCTCGTCAGCGCCGCCCTGCGCCGGACGCTGGCTTGCGAAGGCCACATCGACGTCGCGCACCGCCTGCTGCTCCCGGACGGCACGATCCGCCACGTGCATGTGCTGGCCGAGGCCTCGTACGACGCCGACGGCCGCTGCGAATACCTCGGCGCCGTCACGGACGTCACGGCGCGCGTGGAAGCCGAGCAGGAACTGCACGCGTCGCACGTCCAGCTGGCGCACGCGGCCCGGGTGAGCATGCTGGGCGAACTCGCGGCCTCCGTCGCGCACGAAGTCAACCAGCCGCTGACCGCGATCGTCGCCAACGCCCAGGCCGGGCGGCGCTGGCTGGGGCGTGCGCAGCCCGACATCGCCGAAGCCCTCGCCGCGCTGGACGGCATTGTGCAGGCCAGCGAACGCGCCGGCCAGGTCGTCCGCCGCATCCGCGCGCTGGCCCGCCGCACCGAACCGGAGCACGTGGCGCTGGACCTGAACGCGCTCGTGCAGGACACGGTCGAGCTGCTGCAGCGCGAACTGGACCGCCGGCCATTGGCACTGCGTGTCGAGCTGGCCCCTGGCCTGCCGCCCGTCATGGGCGACCGCATCGAGCTGCAGCAGGTCCTGATCAACCTCGTCATGAACGCGCTGCAGGCGATGGACGGCTTGCCTGACAACCGCCTGGACCTGCGCACGCGCCAGGACGACGGCATGGCCCGCGTGAGCGTGCGCGACAGCGGCCCGGGCATCGCCGACGCCGACGGCGCGCGCCTGTTCGAGCCGTTCTTTTCGACCAAGGCCGACGGCATGGGCCTCGGCCTGCCGATCTGCCGCTCGATCATCGCGCGCCACGGCGGCCGCATCGCCGCGCGCGGCACGCCGCCCGGCTCCACGTTCAGTTTCGACCTCCCCATCCATCAGGAAGCCCCCCTCCATGAACAGCAGTCCGACGCCTTCCCGTGAACTCGTGTATGTCGTCGACGACGACGCCGGCGTGCGCGACAGCCTCTCCGGGCTGCTGCGCTCCGTCGGCATGGAGGTGGCCGCCTACGGCAGCGTGGCCGACTTCGCGCGCGCGCGCCGGCCGGACGTATGCAGCTGCCTGCTGCTGGACGTCCGGCTGCAGGGCGCCAGCGGGCTCGATCTGCAGGACCAGCTGAACCGCGACGGCGTGCCGCTGCCGGTCGTGTTCATGACGGGTTTCGGCGACATCCCGATGACGGTGCGCGCGATGAAAGGCGGCGCCGTCGACTTCCTCGCGAAGCCGTTCCGCGAGCAGGACTTGCTGGACGCAATCCACCAGGCCCTCGCGCGCGACCGCGAACGGCGCGCGAAGCGCCAGGCGCACGCGGCGCTGGCGGCCCGCTACGCGGCGCTCACGCCGCGCGAAAAACAGGTCATGGCGCTGGCCGTGCGCGGCCTGATGAACAAGCAGATCGCGGGCGAAACGGGCACGAGCGAAATCACCGTCAAGATCCACCGCGGCAATGCGATGCGCAAGATGGAGGCGAAGACGTTCGCGGACCTCGTGCGCATGGCCGAGGCCCTGGGCACGGAAAATGAGAGTCCACACGGCCAGGATGCCACTCATACCTAGGTATGATTCCGTGCGCATGGGCCAGCGCGGTATGCTGCGCGGCATGGATACCCAGTTGCCCGCCCCTCACGTCGCGCTCGTCGACGACGACCCCGACGTGGGCACGAGCCTGCGCGGCCTCTTGCGCGCCTGCGGCTACCGCGTGAGCCTGTTCGGCGGCGCGCAGCAATTGCTGGCGCACGGCCTCGACGACATCCAGTGCGTCGTCAGCGACGTGCAGATGCCCGGCATGGACGGCCTGGCCTTGCTGGAACGGGTGCGGGCCATCGCGGCGGCGCCGCCCGTGATCCTGATGACGGCGTTCGCGGACGACCACGTGCGGCTGCGCGCGCTGCGCGGCGGCGCAGCGTGTTTTCTCGCCAAGCCCGTCGATGCCGAGCAGCTGGCGGAGTGCGTGCGGCTGGCCTGCGCGGGAACCGGTTGAGTCAGCGCCGCGCGGGCCGGTCGGGCGCACGGGGCGGCAGCGTGAACGCCTTGCCGGCCTTGGCCTTGTAATACTCAGGCTTGAATTCGACACACCCGTTGCAGGGAATGACCTGTTCGAGTTCCACGATACGACGCTCGGCAAGCCGCGTGCGGCAGAGGTCCGCCGAGAACGGCTGTGCCGACCCGCCTTCGAGTCCTTCGTTCTCGAACGTGCATTGCGCGTCGCGATAGCCTTGCCACGCCCGCTGGGCGCGCGCGTTACGGCAAGGCAAGCACACCTCCGGTCCGCTGGCGTGCGCCGGGCCCGGCCGGACTGCCGCTAGACTGGCCATCCCGACCGTTTCCGGAAAGACGACCATGGCACTTCGCAACCTGCTCTCTTCCATCCTGATCGGCGCCGTGGCCAGCGCGCGCTCGATGACGCCGATGGCCGCCCTCGCGACCGCCCGCCTCGCGCACCGCGGCACGCCCGGCAAGCTCGCCCTGCTGGACCGTCCGCTGTTCAAGTTCGGTGCCCTCGCGATGGGTGTCGGTGAATTGTTGGGTGACAAGATGAAGACGGCGCCCGACCGGACGGTATTCCTGGGCCTGCTGGCGCGCACGATGAGTGCGGGAATCGCCGGGTCGGCGCTGGCGCCGCGGGGACGCGAACGGGAGGGCGCGGTGGCCGCGGTCGCGACGGCGGTGCCCCTGGCCTACCTGACGCTCGCGGCCCGCAAGCGCGCGATGGCCCGGGTCGGCCAGCCACGCAGCGGCCTCGTCGAGGACGCGCTGGTGGTGGCCGCCGGCGCCGCCATCGTCGCGCTGGCGACGCGCCGCTGACGGCGCGAACGCCGCGCACCGGATTCGCCACGCCGATGACGCGGTCGCCGTCGGCCTGCAGACGACTCAGCGTACGGGCGCCGCAACCGGGGCCAGCACGGGGTTGTCGCCCTGGTTGCGCGCCGGTGCCTTGTGCACCATCGTGTAGGCGTAGTCGACGCCCATGCCATATGCGCCCGAGTGTTCGGTGACGATCTTCATCACGGCATCGTAGGTATCGCGGTGCGCCCAGTCGCGCTGCCATTCGAGCAGGACCTGCTGCCACGTCATGGGCACGACGCCGGCCTGCACCATGCGCTGCATCGCGAAGTCGTGCGCATCCTTCGACGTGCCGCCCGACGCATCGGCCACCATGTAGATCTCGTAGTCGCCTTCGAGCATCGCGGACAGCGCGAAGGTCGTGTTGCACACTTCCGTCCACAGGCCGGCGACGATGATCTTCTTGCGGCCATTGGCCTTGAGCGCATCGCGCACCTTCTGGTCGTCCCAGGAATTCATCGAGGTCCGTTCGAGGATCGCCTTGCCCGGGAAGACGTCCAGGATTTCCGGGTAGGTCTTGCCGGAGAACGAATCGCTTTCGACGGTGGTGATCACGGTCGGGATGTCGAACGCCTTGGCCGCCTTGGCCAGGCCGACCACGTTGTTCTTCAGGGTCTGGCGGTCGATCGACTGCACGCCGAATGCCATCTGCGGCTGGTGGTCGATGATGATCAGTTGCGAGTTGTGCGGGGTCAGGACTTCGAGTTTGGCGTTGCTCATGATGTTCTCCAATATTATCGGGTTGGGGTTCGATATTGCATCGAACATTTCGAAGCTTTGCGCTTCGTTGTTCGCTGCGATGGAGACATTATGCTCGGCCGCTCGGGTTTAAAAAAACGAGAAAATTGCCAGTCTCTTATCGATTTTTTCGAACATCGTTGGCGCTGCCGGCGGCGGACGCCGGCAGCCCCGGCCGGGATCAATCGTTGATCCATTTGTACTGCACGGTGGACCAGCCCGGCTCACCGACGCCGTCTTTTGCGGCCACGCCGAACTTGCACGTATAACTGGCGCGCAGCGAGGCCCTGTCCAGCGCGCGATGGCCGCTGGACTCGACGACCTTGGATTGCTTCACCGAACCGTCGGCGCCCACCAGCACGGCGAGGCGGACCGTGCCCTGCAGATAGTCGTCCTTGAGGTCCGCGGTATAGGCGGGAGCGCCGCAGGTGGCGGGTTTCAGGCGCGCGGCCGGCTCGGCGTGGGCGGCCAGGGAGAGCACGGAAGCGATGGCGACAACGTGACGTTTACCGATCATGATGAGCTCCAGTAGGTTGGGTTCGAAAGGATCGCTGCTACGAATCCAATTTACTGCGCTGCAGCATCGTTGAAAAATTTATTGTTGGAATAGCAGTTATGCGTCGTCCGGTGATATCGCACGATAAACAGACCATATTGTTATTCGAAAGCGAATTCTGAAGCCATTTTTCTGGCGATTATCTTCGACTGGAAATCAATCATCATGATCTCACTGTCAACCACCGAAGGAGATTAAACATGAACACCCAAGCCAAGCACACCGCCCGCGTCGCCCTGGTCACCGGCGCCTCGCGCGGCATCGGCGCCGCCGTTGCGAAGCGCCTCGCCGCCGACGGGTTCGCCGTCGCCGTCAACTATGCCGGCAACGAAGCGGCCGCCAACGCCACCGTCGCCGCCATCGAAGCGGCAGGCGGCCGTGCCATCGCCGTGCGCGCCGACGTCGCCAAGGTCGACGACGTGAAAGCGATGTTCGCGGCGATCGAAGAAAAGCTCGGCCGCGTGGACATCCTCGTCAACAACGCCGGCATCCTGCCGTACGTGACGATCGCCGAGACGACCGACGAGCAGTTCGAACGCACGATGGCCATCAACGTCACGGGCACCTTCAACACGATGCGCGAGGCCGCGACGCGCCTGAACGACGGCGGCCGCATCGTCAACTTCTCGACGAGCGTGCTGCACATGGCGCCGCCGACCTATGGCGTGTACGTCGCCACGAAAGGCGCGGTGGAAGCGCTGACCCGCGTGTTCGCGAAAGAGCTGCGCGGCCGCGGCATCACGTGCAACGCCGTGGCGCCGGGCCCTGTCGCGACGGAGCTGTTCCTGACCGGGAAATCGGATGAGCTGATCCAGCAGATCGCGAAATCGGCGCCGCTGGAGCGCCTGGGCCAGCCCGACGACATCGCCGGCGTCGTGTCCTTCCTGGCCGGTCCGGACGGCGGCTGGGTCAACGGCCAGATCCTGCGCGCCAACGGCGGCATGGCCTGAGGAGATCGCAACCATGGACAAGGCCATCATCCTCATTACGGGCGCCGGCAGCGGCATCGGCAAACTCTCCGCGCAGGCGCTGGCCCGCGCCGGCCACACGGTCTACGCGACGATGCGCGACATCGCCGGACGCAACGCGGCCCGCGCCGCCGCGGCGCGCGACTGGGCGCGGCAGCATGGCGCCGACCTGCGGCCGCTCGAACTGGACGTGCTGTCGCAAGACTCGTGCGACGCGGCCGTCGCGGCGGTCGTCGCGGAACAGGGCCGGCTGGACGTCGTCGTGCAGAACGCGGGCCACCTCGTCGTCGGCCCGACCGAAGCCTTCACGGCCGAGGAAGTGGCCAAGGTGCTGGACACGAACTTCCTCGGCGCCCAGCGCGTGCTGCGCGCCGCCCTGCCCCGGCTGCGCACCCAGGAGTCCGGCCTGCTGCTGTGGATCTCCAGCACGACGACGAAGGGCGGCTTCCCGCCTTTCCTCGGCCCCTACGGCGCGGCGAAGGCGGCGATGGATTCGCTCGCGGTGTCGCTGTCGTACGAAGTCTCCCGCTTCGGCATCGAGACGGCGATCATGGTCCCCGGCGCGTTCACGCGCGGCACGGAGCACTTCCCCAGCGCCGGCAAGCCGGCGGACGCCGGACGGATCGCCGCGTATGCCCGCTACGACGGGGTGCTGGACCAGGTGGGCGAACGCCTCGACGCGCTGACGCCGCCGGAGGCCGATCCGCAGGCCGTGGCCGATGAACTGGTGCGCATCGTCGGCCTGCCGCGCGGCCGGCGGCCGTTCCGCACGGTGGTCGACTTCGTCGGCGACGGCGCGCGCGAGGTGCTGGAAGTATCCGAGGCCGTGCGCGTGGACTTCGCCCGCCGCATCGGCATCGCCGACCTGCTCGTGCCAGCCGCGCCGACCGTATAATCGCGGAGGGAGGTGGCGCATGTCGACGCAGATGGACCGGTTTCAGGAAATGCAGATTTTCGTGCGCATCGTGGAGCGCCGCAGCTTCACGCAGGCCGCCGAGGATCTCCTGATCCCGCGCGCCACCGCCACCAACGCGATCAAGCGGCTGGAAAACCGCCTCGGCACGCGCCTGCTGGAACGGACGACGCGCGCCGTCGCGCCCACGCAGGATGGCGCCGCCTACTACGAACGGTGCGTGCGCCTGCTGGCCGACCTCGACGAAGCGGAAGACGCGTTCCGCGGCAGCGAGCCCGCGGGCCTGCTGCGCGTGAACCTGCAGCCGACGCTGGCCCGCTACTTCGTCTTTCCCGCGCTATCCGGCTTCCTCGCGCGCTACCCGCGCATCCAGCTGCACGTGGGCGAGGACGACCGCCTCGTGGACCTCGTGCGCGAAGGCGTCGACTGCGTGCTGCGCGCGGGCCAGCTGCACGATTCGTCGATGGTGGCGCGGCGCGCGGCCGACATCGAGCAGGTGACGGTGGCGAGCCCCGCCTACCTCGACCGCTTCGGCACGCCGGCCGCGTTGACGGACCTCGTGCATCACCAGGCCGTGCACTACGTGTCGACGGCGACGGGTCGGCCGTATCCGCTGGAATTCATGACGGACGCTGGTCTGAAGCTGGCGACGCCGCCCGGCGTCGTCTCCGTCACCGGCACGGAAGCCTATACGGCGGCCGCCCTCGCGGGCCTCGGCCTCGTGCAGGTGCCGCGCTACCGCATCGCCGGGCAGCTCGCGGATGGCCACCTGGTCGAGGTGCTGGCGGACATGCCGCCGCCCACCATCCCCGTCTCCGTGATGTATCCGCACGCGCGCCAGCTGTCGGCCCGCGTGCGCGTGTTCGCGGACTTCCTCGTGCAGTGCTTCCGTCAAACGTAGTCGGCGTCGTCGAGCAGCATGTCCTCGAAAAATGCGCCGAAGCGGCGCTGCGGATCGAGCAGATGGATCTCGAGGATCCAGCGCATGCTCGATGGCGCGTGGTCGTAATCGGCCAGCGCGCCCGTGTGCAGCGCCGCGTGCGGGAAGTCGGAGACGCGGTGGCCCGGCAGGTCCGGATCGAGGTCCCAGCCCATGTCGCGCGCACGCTGCTGCGCGAACTCGTACAGCTTCCGGCCGCTCCAGTCCTGCGTCTTCCACGCCTGGCGCACGGCATGGAACAGGCGCTCGGCGTCGGCGGCGCAGCGCGCGTACTCCGGCGCGTCGCCCACCGTGAACGTGGCGCCGCCGTCGCCTTCCCAGTGCTCCACGCGCGGCGCGATGTCGATGAAGAAGATATCGTGCTCGCCCAGCACGATGCCGGGTGTCGACGCGCGCTTCATCGGCAGGATCGTGTTGGCGCCGAAGCGCACGCGCACCGGGTGCCAGCTGAGGGTGTGGCCCTGCGTGGCGATGACGTCGCGCGCCATGGCGACGGCGTCTTCTTCCACCATGCCGGGCCGGATGCGCTGCGCGATCGCGCCGATTGCCTTGCGGGTCTCGAGGCGTGCGCGCAGCATGCCGTCGACGGAGAATGCGGGGCCCACGCGTTCCGCGGTGTTGTCCATGGTCGTCCTTTCGTGTGTTGGGGATGACGACATTCTGGCGCCGGGCCGCGCGCCGGCGCCCGCCGCGTGCACCGGTTTCCCGCCACGGTGCGCGCATTTCCCGCCACGCCCTCCCGGCGCCGCGCGCGCGGGGCTATAGTGACGGCGTCCGCATTCACAGCAGGAGCCCGCGCTTGTCCACCATCGCCATCCTCGCCTTCCCCGGCGTGCAGTCGCTCGATGTCACCGGACCGCTCGACGTGTTCGCGGAAGCCAACCGCTTCCTCGCGCCGCGCGACCACTACCGCATGCGCGTGCTCGGCACGGTGGACGGCGCCGTCGCGTGCTCGAACGCGATGCTGCTGCAGCCGCATGCGCGCTACGACGACGAAGTCGATGCGCCCGACCTGCTGCTGGTCCCCGGCGGCCCCGACCTGCCGCGCCACCCGGCCGATACCGCCCTCGCCGCGTGGCTGCGCACGATGGCCGCGCGCTGCCCGCGCATCGCGTCCGTCTGCAACGGCGCGTTCCTGCTCGCGCACGCGGGCCTGCTGGACGGCCGCCGCGCGACGACGCACTGGAACGACGTCGCGCTGCTGGCCGCGCGCTTTCCGCGGGTGGCCGTCCAGCCGGACCGCATCTTCGTGCGCGACGGTCCCGTCTATACGTCGGCCGGCGTCACGGCGGGCATCGACCTCGCGCTGCACCTGGTCTACGAAGACCACGGCGCCGACGTGTCGCTGAACGTGGCCAAGCGGCTCGTCGTGTTCACCCAGCGCAGCGGTGGGCAGTCGCAGTTCAGCCCCTACCTGACGCCGTACGTGGGCGACGATTCCGTGCTGCGCACCGTCCAGGACCACGTGCTCGCCCACCTCGACGCGCCGTTGACCGTGGCCGACCTCGCGCGGGTGGCGGCGCTGAGCGAGCGCCACTTCGCGCGCCAGTTCGCGCGCGCGGCCGGGGTCACGCCGGCGGAATTCGTCGAGCGGGCGCGCGTGGACGCGGCCAGGGCCCTGCTCGAACGCGCCGACCAGCCCCTCAAGACGGTCGCGCACCGCTGCGGGTTCGGCACGGCGGCGCGGATGCGCGCGGCATTCCTGCGCCACCTGGGCGTCAGCGCGCTCGATTATCGCCAGCATTTCGGCGCATTCCGCCAGCGTGATTAATTCCTGGCTGCAACGCCATGCCAAGCTCGTGCCTCTGCTTTGCCGCTCGTGGCAAAATGTGTCTCAACGAAGCTCCTCATGACGCGACATGCAGACCCCATCGATACCGCTCGACGAAGCGCGCCGGTTGACGGCGCTGCACGCCACCCGCCTCCTCCACAGCGCCCCGGAAGACGCGTTCGACCGCATCACGCGCATGGCGAGCCGGCTGCTGAAGATGCCGATCGCGCTGGTCTCGCTCGTCGCCGAGGAAGACCAGTGGTTCAAGTCGCGCTGCGGCATCGACATGACGGGCACGCGCCGCGAGATCTCGTTCTGCGGCCACGCGATCCTCGACCACGAGCCATTGATCGTCCCGGACGCGACGCAGGATGCGCGCTTCGCCGACAACCCGATGGTGGTCAATCCGCCGCACGTGCGCTTTTATGCTGGCGTGCAGCTGTACTCGATCGACCGCATGCCGCTGGGGACCCTGTGCGTACTGGACCGCGTGCCGCGCACGCTGAACGAGGAAGAACTGGACATCCTGCGCGACCTCGCGCGCATGACGGAACAGCTGATCCACTTCCGCCAGCTGGCGACCGCGGCGCAATCGCTGCACTCGCACGTCTATGTCGACAATGCGAATCCCGACCTCGCGGCGGCCGCGGGCCAGGTCGAATTCCTGCTCACGCACGACATGCTGACGGGCCTCGCGAACCGCCAGGTGCTCGTGCGGACGATCGGCCAGAACCTCGACAAATGGAAGAGCGACGGCCTGCACACGCTGGTCGCGACGATCAACATCGACAAGTTCAAGCGTCTCAACGAGCTGCTGGGCCACCACGAAGGCGACAAGGCGCTCGTCGCCATCACGTGGAGTTTGCAGAACCTGCTGCGGCCGGGCGACATGCTGGCGCGCGCCGGGAGCGACGAATTCGTCGTGCTGCTGCCGGGCCTCGGCGACGACAGCGTCGCGCGCGACCGCCTGCGCCAGCTGCTGCAGGCCGCCACGCGCGAGTTCAAGACGCCGGGCGGCGCGATCCCGCTCACGTGCAGCATCGGCTATGCGATCTTCCCGGAGGACGGCACCGACGGCGACCTCCTGCTGAACAACGCGACGATGGCCGTGCGCCGCGCCAAGGCGCTGGGCGGCGGCCAGATCCAGCGTTATTCGGAAGAACTGAACCAGGCGTTGCAGCGCAAGCTCACGCTGGAAAACCAGTTGCGCCATGCGATCGGGCGCGGCGAGCTCTATCTGAACTATCAACCCAAGACGGACCTGCGCAGCGGCGGCGTCGCCGGCCTGGAAGTGCTCGTGCGCTGGAAGCATCCCGAGCACGGCAGCATCTCGCCCGCCGAATTCATCCCGATCGCCGAGGAGTCCGGCCTCGTCGTGCCGATCGGCGAATGGATCCTGCGCACCGCCGTGGCCCAGCGCCGCGCGTGGAGCGACGCGGGCGTGCCCGACGTGCCCGTGGCCGTCAACCTGTCCGGCAAGCAGTTCCTGGGCACGGACGTCGTGGCGCTCGTCGGCGCCGTCCTCCGTGAATCGGGCCTGCCTCCGCGCCTGCTGGAGCTGGAACTCACGGAAAGCATCTCGATGGACGACCCGGTCCGCACCGCGGACCTGATGCGCCAGCTGCGCGAACTGGGCACCACGCTCAGCATCGACGATTTCGGCACCGGCTATTCGAGCCTCAGCTACCTCAAGCGCCTGCCCGTCGACAAGCTGAAGGTCGACCGCTCCTTCGTCCTCGACGTGCACCAGAGCGCGGAATCGCTGGCGATGGTGAAGGCGATCATCGCCATGGCGCACACGCTGCGGCTGGAAGTCATCGCGGAAGGTGTCGAGAACGACGGGCAGCTGGCCGCCCTGCGCAGCGCGGGCTGCGACCAGATCCAGGGCGATTACTTCAGCAAGCCGCTCGACGCCGACGCCTGCGCCGAGTACCTGCGCAAGCACGGGGCCGCGCCCCACGTTCCGGCAGCGACGGACATCGCGCTTGCAAAATAACCAATACGTTATTATTCTTGTATCGGTAAATCCGCAGACACCGATCGTATGTACGTCGGTGCGCAACATTGATGCACAATTCCATGGCCGGAATTGCGGGATCCAACGCGAACGCTTACAATGGTGACACGGAGCGTTGCCTAAATTCATGAGACGCATCCGTCGCTCAACGGGTCCGTCGCTCTCGGCCGCACGGACCGCATCCGATCATTGCAGACCAACCCCACAAGCATGCGTTACTCGAGTAACCATAAGGCCGAAACGCGCCAGCGCATCATCGGCGAAGCGTCGCGCCGCTTCCGCAAGGACGGCATCGAAGGCACGGGCCTCGTGCCGCTGATGAAGGCGCTCGGCCTGACCCACGGCGGTTTCTACGCCCATTTCGAATCGAAGGACGCCCTCGTGCAGGCGTCGCTGGAAGCCGCCGTCCAGCAGACGCTGGAACGCTGGCTGCCGTCGGCGGACGCCGCGCCGCGCGCCGTCATCGACCACTACCTGTCGGCGGACCACCGCGACGAGCCGGGCGAAGGCTGCCCGCTCCCCACGCTGGCCGCGGAACTGGGCCTGCGCGGCCAGCCCAGCGCGACGGCCGACGCCATGGTGGCGCGCATGACGGCGCTGCTGGCCGACTGCCGCCTGGCGCCCGCCGCCGGCGACGAGGGCATCGTCGCCCTCGCCGCGATGGTCGGCGCGCTGACGCTCGCGCGCGCCGTCTCGGACCGCGGCGCGTCGGACGCCATCCTCACGGCCGTGCGCGGCGCCATGCAACCGGCCGAACCGGAGGCCTGACGCCCGTCACCGGCCGCGCCGTTCCACCGCCGCGCCGCCGAACACGAGCTGCCGCACGAGGGGCCGTTCGGTAAAGCGTTGCGGGAAGATGGGCGCCGGCCGGCTGGCCGCATCCAGGCGCGCCACGTGGTCCGGATCCAGTTTCACGTCCAGCGCGCCCAGGTTGTCCTGGGCCTGCGCGAGCGTGCGCGCGCCGATGACGGGTGCCGTCACTGCGGGATTCAGCAGAGTCCACGCGAGCGCCACCTGCGCCGCGCTGGCGCCGGTCTCGCGCGCCACGGCCTTCACTTCCTCCGCGATGCGCAGCGACGCCGCGTTCAGCAAGCCCGTCGATGCGATCACGCCCTTGCGCGTGTCCGCCACGCCGGGCGCGTCGTTGGTGGCGAGGTCGGACGTCCCGTACTTGCCGCTCAGGAGACCGCCGCCCAGCGGCGACCACGGCATCACGCCGAGCCCCAGCGCGCGCGCCATCGGCATCAATTCGTGTTCGACGCTGCGCTCGACGAGGCTGTATTCGATCTGCAGCGCGACGAACCGCGACCACCCGCGCAGGTCGGCGATCGTCTGCAGCTGCGCCGCGCGCCATGCGGGCGTGTTGCAGATGCCCAGGTACAGCACCTTCCCGGCCCGCACCAGGTCGTCGAGGGCGCGCAGGACTTCGTCCGGCGGCGTCGTGTCGTCCCATGCATGCAGGTGCAGCAGTTCGATGCGGTCGGTGCCGAGCTGGCGCAGGCTCTGCTCGACGGAGCGCACGAGATTCATGCGGTGGTTGCCGCCCGAATTCGGATCGCCCGGATCGCGCGCCATCGTGAACTTGGTCGACAGGACGATGCGGTCGCGCCGCCCTTCCATCAGCCTGCCGAGGATGCGCTCGGACGCGCCGTTCGTGTAGTTGACGGCCGTGTCGACGAAGTTGCCGCCGCGGTCGACGTAGGCATCGAAGATGTCCCGGGCCTCGGATTCGTCGGCGCCCCAGCCCCAGTCCTGGCCGAAGGTCATCGTGCCGAGCGCCAGCGGCGAGACGCGCAGGCCGGAGCGGCCCAGCAGGCGGTATTGATCGAGTGCGGTCATGGTGATCTCCTGTGCGGTTGAAAGTGGGCACAGTGTCGGGCCGCACAGCCGATCGGCGGTAGCGCAAACGTCGCACATGCTTGCACGATCGTCCGGAGGCGCGCACGCACGTCACCGTCCCTGCTATCCTTGCCGGCATGGATACGCTCGCCCTCTTTGCCGCCGCCATCGCCCGCCACGCCCCCGTGGACGGCATTCACGACACGCTTCTCCCGGGCATGCGCCTTATCCGATCGTCCAGCCCGACGATGCCCATGCCCGTGCTGTACGAACGGACACTGTGCCTCGTCGCGCAGGGCCGCAAGCGCGCGGTGCTCGGCACGACGGCGTTCGTGTACGACCCCGCGTACTACCTCGTCGCCTCCGTCGAACTGCCCGTGACGGGCGCCGTGATCGAGGCGTCGCCGGAGCGGCCGTATCTGTGCCTGAGTCTCGACCTGGACATGGTGGTGCTGGGTGACCTGGCGTTGCGGCATCCGCCCGCCGATGAGGATGGTGGAGAGGACATGGGCATGGCGCTGAACCGGACGACGCCCGAGCTGCTCGACGCGGCGCTGCGCCTGACGCGGTTGCTCGACACGCCGGCCGACATCGACGCGCTGGCGCCGCTCGTCACGCGCGAGATCCTGTACCGGTTATTGACGGGCGCCGGCAACCGCATCGTGCGCCGCATGGCGCGGGGAGACAGCCGCCAGAACCAGATTGCGCGCGCCATCGTCTGGCTGCGCGCGCACTACGCGCGCGACTGCCGCATCGACGAGATGGCCGACGTGGCGCGCATGAGCCGGTCGACCTTTCACGCGCATTTCAAGGCGGTGACGGCGATGAGTCCTCTCGAATTCCGCATGCAGCTGCGCATGCAGGAGGCGAGGCGGCTGATGGTCGCCGAGGGGATGGATGCGGCCAGTGCGGGGTATCGAGTGGGGTATGAGAGTCCGTCGCAGTTCAGCCGGGATTATGCGCGGTTGTTTGGGGTGCCGCCGGCCAGGGATGCGGGGAGGTTGCGAGAGGCTGCGGGGGCGGCGCACTGAGGCCGGATCGGCGTTCCCACTGCGAAGACGCAGACCTGATTGCAGGGTGCGAAATCGACATGCGGACCTAATAGCGTTTGTAAAAGGGCCAGCTGAAAGGATCCACTCCCTCATTTACCTCGTCAAAATTTTCGCATTCGACTTCAAACTGATTTCCTTCAGGATCCGATAGCAGTGCGTAGTAGCCGCCAGGGTGCGATATCACGGACTCAAAGACAGCGCCCCGCGACATCAGCTTGTCGCAGTACGACATAAAATTACTGTGGAGCAAAAAGCTAAAAATGGGAAAATGCCGGCGTGGTGGGCTTGTTTCCCGTGACGCCGCATCGACTATTAGGAGCTTCAGAGCAACATCGCGCGCGCCATTAGGCAAAAAGAACAAGTCTTCCTGCAGTTCGAACTGAAGCACATCCTTGTAGTATCGCTCGACCTTTTCGTAATCGGCCACAGGAATGATGATTTTTACTGGAGCCATCATGAGGAACGCGCTTTCGATTCTGTCGTAAAACTCTTCCGAGGCCGTTCGCATCGACGAGATGGCTTAGTTGCCTGCATGTGGCGCTCTATCCTTCACGTGCACTTCAGTATGGGGCATTGCTCTTGCGCTTGGACTCGCGCGTCCCGGCCTTCACCCATCCGTTAGTGCACTCATCGTTCAGCTGCTTTCCCTACCACAATTCCAGGACAGGACCGACTCGATCTTTCGAGAATAGTTGCGTCTGCTCGTCCGAAGCGGGCTCTAAGCCGCCGAAGAAATTGGCGATGCGATATTTGACACTGAACCCTTTAGCCCAACGATAAAGCTCTTCAGATGTCGATATACCTGCTTTCTTGCAATCCAAACTTGAAAAAAGCAATGAGACATCGCTGATGTCATCATAATGAATTATACGCAACGTTACACACTCAACTAATTTCTCACCGACACTCAGTTGTTTGAGATTAGCGGTGCACGCAACGTCTTCATCGCCAGCTGCGATTTTCGATAAGTAGGCCGAGTCGAGAACAGAATCCAGTCGCAAGGGTACGCCGTCACGTACCACTTCGCTGACGTTGTTCTTTTCACGCACGCATTCGATAACCATTGCCGCGAGATGACTGGGCGAAACCTCTTCGAAAACAAATTCCAATAGCCCGTTCATTAGTCAATGAATCCTTTAAAGGTCTTATCTTGATTCAAACGTACTCCACGACCATCAGGCAAACGCTTTTCCAGAAAGACCAGATTCCCATCCGCTATCGGTGAAAAGTCACCGGGAGCCCGAATGATATCCTTCAGGTGGGACATGCCTTGCTCGTTCCAAGTGGTCATTTTTCCTTTAATCTTCCCCCATACCTCGGCCCCAGAAACAGACGGATTGCTAAACGTAACAGGTCTTCCGCTATGTTTAGCAAGCGCATGCCCGACGATAGTCGATCCTTTATAGGGCACTTGTGCAGATGACAGAACTGTCTTGGTCTCAGATAGGGTAAGACCCCATGAGGCTGGCGTCGCGATCTTATTCGCCCCTTCCGCATTGCCACTTTTACATGGACTCAGTCCTGCCGGATCCACCCAGCCAACCGGGTTAGACGCATAACCATAACCATTTGTACCGCCAGCTAGGCCAATCGGATCAATCGAAACAAACCGCCCAATATCCGGATCATAGTAACGGAACCGGTTGTAATGCAATCCGCTTTCGTTATCGTGATACTGCCCTTGAAACCGAACAGGCTGCACCTCCCCGATCTCATCGGGCAATACGACGACCGGCACCTCCTCCTGCACAACCTCGAGCACATTCCCCCAAGCTCGATACCGCGCAGCCCACACAACGCGCCCATCCGCATCGGTCAACTCCCGCGGCGTCCCCAAATGGTCCGTATGCAAATGCCGCATCTCGGCCCGCTCCGCGCCATCCGCACCTGCCACTGAATCCAGCCGCGCCAACGGCACAAACGCATCCTCGCCATACACATACGTCCGCGCATGACTCCCGCGCTGCTCGCACAGCAACCGGTTGCCATCCCAGACAAAGCGGGTCACACCAAACGCATCACGCTTCGCAATCCGCCGCCCGAACGGATCGTAGGCATAGCTGACAGTCTGCGCGCTATCGGTCGGCCCGCGCGCCACCACGCTACGCACCAGCTGATGCCCAGGATTCCACTCGAACCGCATCCGCGTATGCCTGCCGATCAGCTTCTCGACGACATTGCCATGCGCATCGTAGTCGTAACGCTTGTCCTCGTACACGCGAATACGGTTACCTTCGACGCGGCCAACCGGCGCCACGGTGGCATCGAGCAGGTTATGCGCGGGGTCAAACGCAAACCGCTCACTCAACTGCGGCTGCACGGCCGATAAAATGCGACCGATCGGATCGTAGCTGTAGCGTGTCACACCATTGCGCTGATCGTCGATCGACACGAGATTGCCCACCTCGTCGTACTCGTACTGCCGCGCGATGACGGTCGACGCGCCCTCGCCCGCCGTCTGCGACAACAGCCGCCCCACCGGGTCATACCGGAACTGGCTGACGAGCGCCCCCTGCGTGCGGGCGATCATGCGGTGCGCCCGGTCCCGTTCGATATCGGTGATGACTTCGCCGTCCAGGTTGACCTGGTGCAGGTGACCCGAGCCATAGTACAGGTTGTTCAGGATGCGGCCATCCGGCAGCGTCGTCCGCACCCGGTTGCCCAGCTCGTCGTATTCATGACGCAGCACGGTCGACGTACCCGAGGCATCCGTCTGCTCCATCACCAGCTGACCGATCGCGTCATACGCCATGCTGACAACGGCATCCGCATTGATCGCCTGGGTCATGCGCCCCAGCGCGTCGTAGGCGAAGCGCAGCCGCATTTGCTGCGCCTGCGCCGCCCCCGTCACGCGCGAGATCACCTTTTCCGTCAACTGGCCCAGCGCATCGCGCACATACGTCGTCGCAATAGGCGTGGTCTCCATGCGCGGTGCGCAGCCCAGTTCCTCCTTGCCGACGATGAGCCCGCTGTCGTCGTAGCGGTAACGCGTCACGCGCGCATCGAAGCTCGTTTCTTCGGCGAGGCGGTCCAGCGTGTCGTAAACAAACCGGTGCACGTCGCCGTTTTCATTGATCAGTTCCGCGATCCGGCGCGCCGTGTCGTAGCGGTATTCCAGCACGCCGCCGCGCGCGTCGATGCGTTTCAGCGGCTTGCCGTCGCGATCGAGTTCGTAGGCGGTGCGGTGGCCCGCGGCGTCGACGTGGGCGACGAGGCGGCCCAGCCGGTCGTATTCGTAGCGCTCCGTGGTCCGGTCGGCATGCGTCACGGCGTGCAGGCGGCCGAGCGCGTCGTAGGCGTAGGTGCTCGCATCGCCGTTCGGGTCGAGCGCGCGCACGAGGCGCCCCTGGTCGTCGTAATCGAAACTGCTCGTGCTGCCCGAGCAGTCCGTGTAGCGGATCAGCTGCCCGGCGCGGTTGTAGGCAAGTGACTTGACGCCGCCGCGCGCGTCGGTGACTTTCACCGGCAGGCCGCGGTCGTCGTACTGGTATGCGGTCCGCTGGCCCAGCGCGTTCGTCACGCTGGTCAGGTTGCCCTGCGCATCGTAGCGCAGTACCGTCGTGGCGCCGACGGCGTCGGTGATGAGGGCCGGCTTGTCGAAGCGCGCGTCGTAGACGATGCCCGTGCCCCGCCCGCCCCGCTCGACACGGACGATGCGGCTGCGCTCGTCGTAGCGGTAGCGCACCGTGCGGCCGGCCGGGTCGGTCAGTTCGAGCAGGTTGTCGTTCTCGTCCAGACGATGCGTCGTGACGCCGCCCGCCGCATCCACCTGCGCGACCAGGCGCCCGTGCGCGTCGAACCGGTAGTGCTGCGCGCGGCCCAGTTGGTCGGTGACGATCGTTTCCTTGTCGAGATAGCGGAACGCCCACCACTGGCCCGTGTTGGTCCAGTTGCGCAGCACCTTCCCATCCGGCCCGTCGACGTCGTATTCATAGCGCGACACGAGGCCGTCCGGCTGGCCGTGCTCCACCATGACGTGGTTACGGTAGCCGAACTCGCGCACAACGTCGCCCGCGCGATTGCGCACGCGCCGCAGGTCGCCCGCGCCGTCGTACTCGTAGGACACCAGCGTATGCGCGCTGCCTTCCGGTTCCGCGGGCATCAAGGTCACGCCCAGCAGGCGCATGCCGCCCGCGACCCGGCCGAACTCGAGGGCCAGGCTGTGCCCCGCGCTGTCGTCCACGCGCGCGGGCAGCCGGCGTGCGTCGTACGTGACGCGGATGTGATTGTCGTTCGCGTCCCGCCAGCCCGTCAGCCGGGCGATGCCGTCGCCGTACAGGACGGCGAATTGCGTGCGCAGGCCATTGTTGTCGACCAGCTCGAACGTCGTATCTCCCGTGCGCGCCAGCGTGATCTGTTCGGACGGCGAATAGATCGCGTCACCGACCCGCGGCAGCGAGAACGTGATGCCGCGGTCGAACGCGTCCAGCACGACGACCTCGTCGGCGCTGAGTTGCAGGCTGTCGCTGATGCGCAGCGCCCAGCCCTGGCCCAGCCAGCCGACGCGGTGCAGCGCCGAGCTGTACGTGCGCTGCCAGACCAGCGGCAGCGGCGCGGGTAACGCGAAGTCGAGATCCAGGTCGCCGAGGAGGATCTTGTCGCCCGTGATCGGGTTGACGGGCTGGCCGACGAGGTTGCACGGCGGCTTGCTGGTGGCGACGCCGCGCTTGACCTCCGACGGCTTCTCGGCCGGTTTCTGCGCCTCCACCGGTTCCCTCGCGACGCCCTTGCCGGCGCCGGCTTCGGCCTGGCCCTGCGCCGACGCGAGCCTGGGCTGTAGGTTCGGATGCGTCATCAGCTTGTCGCGGTTCTGGCCGACCCATTCCGCGAACTTCGGACCCGGCCTGCTGTTCGACAGGTTGCGCACGAGGAGCGAACTTTGCACCTGGCCGCGCGACAGGTACAGCACCAGCGCCGTCAGGATTGCCTTCACGAGCAGCATCTGCCCTTGCGCGAACGATTCCGTCGCCTCACGCAGCATCGTCGTGCGCCGGGCGGTCGCGTCCGCCGGCAGGTCGCCGGCGTGCCAGGCGGTCGCGAAACCGTGGGCGGCGTGCCGGCACAGGTCCGGCACCGTGCTGCTCATGTCCATGACCAGCATCCCGAGACCCATCCAGACGAGGATCTCGCCGCCGATCGCGACGCCCGCCTGCGCGCCCACGGCCGCGCCCGGGATGGCGCCCACGCCAAAAGCCAGCGATCCCAGCGCCCCGCCCGCCGCCGCGCCGAGCACGGCGCCGCCGCCCAGGTACAGTGCCATCTGCTTCATGACCTCGTACAACACGTCGACGATCACCGCGAAGTTCAGGCCGGCGAACTGCTGCCTGAGCAGTTCCGCGAAGCGCGGCCGGGATGCGTCGAGCGCCTGCTTGACGGCCAAGGCGTTGCGCACGCCGCCCATGTCGGCGCCCGCGTCGGCGATGCGGCCGAGCGTGGCGCTCGCCTCGTTCGACCAGCGCTGCACGCGCCGCGCGATGTCGAGCCGGGCCTGCGCGCCGGCCTGGGCATAGTGGCGCTGCATGGTGTCGAGGGTGCGCGTCAGATCGGTCCAGTTGCTCGAAAAGTCAGACATGGTGCTCGCAGGAAAACAATTGTGAACGGCGCCAATGGCCGATTTAACGAACAGGAAATTTCTGATAGTATATACATGATTTAACATAAATCTAACAATCCCCCGTGCGGAGGACACATTCGATGCAGGAGCTGCGATATGTCATCAGATTCGCTCGATAACCGGATCAAGGCGCTCGGCGTGGCCGGCACTGCCCTCGACACCGCCGCGCTGCTGAAAGCCGGCTCGGGCGGCGCGGCCCTGGCGTCGGGCGTCGCCGGTCTGGCCGGGCACGCGAGTCCCCAACTGGCCCAGGCGCTCCAGGTCGCGTCGCAGGCGCACTCGCTGGCGCAGCATGCCGGCGCGTTGGCCGACCATGCGGGACAACGCGCGGACCAGCCCGCGGCGCTGGCGCAAGGCGCTGCGGTGGCGGAAAACCTCGCGCTCGAAGAACACCCCCTGGCGGGCCAGGCCGTGAACGATTTCGCCGGCAACGAGCCGCACTACGTGCCGCCGAATATCGATCCCGCCGGACAGGACGACGCCGCATCGGCCGTGGCATCCCTGCTGGCGAAGTTCAACGACGGCAAGCGCCTGC
This sequence comes from Massilia orientalis, assembly GCF_030411975.2. Classification (NCBI taxonomy): domain Bacteria; kingdom Pseudomonadati; phylum Pseudomonadota; class Betaproteobacteria; order Burkholderiales; family Oxalobacteraceae; genus Massilia; species Massilia orientalis. The sequence goes on from NZ_JASNRB020000002.1 coordinate 369,606, forward strand.
TGCGTTTCTATTCGCCGCTGCAAGGCGACAAGACCCTGCTGGTCGAGTCGTTGAGCGGCTCGTCGGCCATGTCCGACCAGTTCGTGTTCAACCTCAGCCTGATTTCGGAAAACGCCGCCATCGACCTGAAAGACCTGATGGGCAAGAACGTCGGCGTGGGCGTGCAGCTCGCGGACGGGGGCGAACACTTCGTCAACGGCTACGTGCACTCGTTCGGCTTCAGCCATGCGGACGGCGGCTTCGCGTTCTATCACGCGCAGATCGTGCCCTGGCTCAGCTACCTGAAGCAGCGCGTCAACTCGCGCATCTTCCAGGACCAGAGCGTGCTCGACGTGCTGGACACGATCTTCAAGGGCGACTACAACGGCCTCGCCGCATACGAATTCCGCGTCAGCCAGACCTACCGGCCCGAAAACTACATCGTGCAATACGACGAGACGGACGAGCACTTCGTCTGCCGCCTGATGGAGAAATACGGGCTGTTCTACTATTTCGACCACAAGCCTAACGGCCACGTGATGGTGATCAGCGACGATTCGCGCTCGGGCGCGTTCTGCCCGCCGCAGCCGGATCACGCCGACGTCGAATTCAACGGCGGCAACCGCTGGCACGACCGCGACAGCGTGACGGCGTTCGCCGCCGAACGCAACCTGCAGCCGACCAAGGTCGCCCTGAACACGTTCGACTTCAAGGCGCCCAATGCGATGCAGTACGTGGAGCTGCCCACCGTGACGCAGCAGGGCGACATGCCGGCCATGGAAATCTATGACGGCAACCCGGCCTTCTCGTACAAGGACAAGGACGACGGCCAGCGCGAAGCGCGCCAGCGCCTGGAAGTGCTGGAGTGGCAGGCCAAGGTCTTCACGGGTGCGTCCGACTGCCGCGGCCTCGTCGCCGGACGCACGTTCAAGCTGCAGGGCCACCACTGGTTCGATCCGGCCACCGAGGGCGACAACGATTTCCTCGTGCTGTCGGTGCAGGTCAGCGCCCGCAACAATTATTTCGAACGGGGCCAGAGCGACGTCTACCGCAACACGTTCACCGCCATCCGCCGCAAGATCCCCTACCGCCCGCGCCGCGCGCACCCGCCGCCGCGCATGCCCGGACCGCAGACGGCGACGGTCGTCGGCCCCAAGGGCAAGGAGATCCACACGGACCAGTACGGCCGCATCAAGGTGCAGTTCCACTGGGACCGCTACGGCCGCCGCGACGAACGCAGCTCGTGCTGGATCCGCGTCTCGCAGCCGTGGGCCGGGCGTGGCTGGGGCACGATTTCCGTGCCGCGCGTCGGGCAGGAAGTCATCATCGACTACCTCGAGGGCGACCCGGACCGCCCCGTCTGCACGGGACGTTTGTTCAATGCGGATCAACCGGTCCCGTACGGCCTGCCGGATGGCGCCCACATGATGGGTTTCAAGAGCCGCTCCACGCCGGGCGGCGGCGGCTTCTGCGAGATGGTGATCCACGATAGCAAGGGCAAGGAACTGATCAATATCCACTCGCAGAAGGATATGGTCACGACCGTGCAGAACACGCAGGCGACCGTCGTCAACGGACCGCACCAGACCAATACGGTCAGCACGGGCTACCAGACCAACACGGTCAAGCAGTACATCGTGACGACGGCGCAGACGGGCCACATCCACGACACAGCGAAAACCAACATCGAGCTGACGGCCGAAGACGACTACATCCACGCGACGGCCAAGACGAACATCGAACTCGTGGCGCAAACGGCCCACCTGCACCAGACCGCGAAGCAGAACATCGAGCTGACGTCGCAGACGGAGCACATCCACCTGAAGGCCAACACCGACATCACGCTGGAAGTCGGCAGCAGCAAGATCGTGCTGCAGGCCGACGGCACGATCCTGATCCAGGGCGTGAACGTCGCCGTGATGGGCAGCCGGATCGATTTGAACAAATGAGCAAATGAGCGAGCGCGCCATGTACCACGCCAACCACGCCACCTTCGAACTGCCCGCGCAGTTGAAGGACAAGACGATGCACATGTTCACCTTGCGCGACGATGGTCCGAGCGAGTTCAACGTCGTCGTCTCGCACGCGGACGTCAAGCCCGAGGAACAACTGGACCAGTTCGGCGAGCGCCTGACGAAGGAACTGACGCGCGCCTTGCCACGCTTCCAGCTGAAGGCGATGACGGAACGCCTTGTGGACGGCGCGCCGGCGCTGGAACTGGCCTACAGCTGGCGCAACGAGGCGGGCTTCATGCACCAGCGCCAGGTCATCACGCTGGTCCAGGGCAGCGCGCCGGGCACGATCGAGGCGATGCTGATGGCGGCGACGTGCCTGCGCGAATTCAGCGATGAGTGGAATGCCGCGTTCGACGCGATCGTGGACAGCATCAGGCTGCGCCGCCCGCTGCCGAAGGCCCAGGACGGGCCGCCCGCGGCGCCGTCCCCTGCCCTGCCGACGATCTTCGCATTGTCCGAACCGCGCAAGACCTTGCACGTGTTCGCGGACAGGCACGAGGCGGGCAGCAAACTGTCGGCGCGCGACGTCAACCAGGACCACTGGGAATTCTATGACGCCGAGGGCACGCGCCTGCAGGCGAACGTCTCCCGTACGAACGCCGGCCTGTCGCTGCTGCGGCCATCGGGCACGGTCACGCTGGAACGCAAGGCGGAACCACCGGGACCGGCGCTGGCGGAACGGCTGCATCTGGCCCAGTACATCCAGGCCAGTTCGTCGTCCGTGCCGTTCTACAGTCTGACGGAGGTGCGCGCGCATCTCGATCAGGTGGCGGAGCGCTAGATGCCGGCGGCGGCACGGCTGGGAGACCCGATCGGGCACAGCCCGACCATGAGCTGGCTCCTGAAAGGCCTGCTCATCGGCGCGGCCATCGCGGTGGCCGGGGTAGCGATCGTGGGCACGGGCGGCCTCGCGGCCGTGGCCGTCGTCGGCGCGGGCGCGGCCATGGGTGCGGGCCTGGGCGAAGCGATGAGCACGATGAGCTTCGCGGCCAAGGAAGTCACCGGCGCCATCGCGATGACCGGATCGTCCAATGTCTTCGTCAACAACCTGGCTGCGGCCCGCGCCCACGTCGACATGGTCGCGTGCTCCAAGCATCCGGGACCGATACCGATCGCGACGGGCAGCGGCCAGGTCTACATCAACGGCATGCCGGCCGCGCGGGTGGACGACAAGACGGGCTGCAGCGCCGTCATCACGAAGGGGTCGGGCAACGTCTACATCGGCGGCGGCACGGCGCAGACCGACACGATCAATCCGGAGAACCTCGTGCCGGGCTGGGTGCATGCGTCGCTGTTGGTCGTCGGGGTCGGCTCGGCGATCGTCCTCGCCGGGCCCGTGATCGCGGTGGGCGGCCTGGTCGGCGCGTTCGCGGGCGGGATCGGCGGCGGCTGGGTCGGCGGCAAGATGTTCGGCGAAGGCAGCGACGGGCAGAAATGGTCGGCGATCGCGGGGAGCTTCCTGGGCGGGTATCTGGGGGCGAAGGCGGCGCCGGGGGCCTGGGAGTTCGCGCAGCGGGTCCAGGTGTCGGTCGAACCAGGCACGCTGGGCATGAACGGCGGGAACGTTCGTGTCTCGCTGCGCCCACCTGCGACGGCCGCCGAGCCGCCGGCCACGCCGCCGGTGGAGCCGCCGGCACGCGTCTCGGCATCGACGTATGCGCGGCTGCGCGCCAAGACGCCGAGTTCCGCGATTCAAAAGCAGGTCAACGAAGGCGTGACCTTGCCGATGCCCGACCGGGCACTGCCGGGCCTGACGGTGACGAAGCCGCTGCACGCGGACCATATCGTGTCGATGAAGCAGATCACGGAAATGGAGGGATTCGCCCGGCTCTCGCAGGAAGATCAGCTCGCGGTGCTGAACAATCCCCGCAACTTCATCGGCCTGAGCGAGACGGCGAATACGTCGAAGGGCGCGAAATCGTTCGCCGACTGGACCGAATACAAGAAAGGCGGCATCGCCGTGGACCCGGCATTCCGGCAGGAGATGATGCAGAAAGAGGTCGACATGGCGGCCGAGTTGCAACAGCAGATTTATAATCTCCTGGGCGGCGGCTAGCGTGCACCGGCAATCACTGAAAGACGAAGCGATGACAACAACACCCGACAAGAACGCGGTACTGAATGAATTGCAGCAGTTCGTGCAGCCGGCCGCATTGATGGCCTCGCCGGCCGAAACGGAAGCGGATCCGGCCGTGCCCGTGCAGTGGCTGCGCTTCCTCGACGAGCAGGAACACGGCCGCAGGCTCGCGCTGCTCACGGAATGGAGCGACTTCGCCGCGGAGTGGACCAGCGTCCAGGATTTCCTGCGCACGATGCTGAAGCACCTGTACGTGATGCGCGAGCAGGACGACACCCTGTCGCTGCTGTATCTCTACACCGTCGGCGGCAAGGACCTGAACTTTTTCCGCGGCCGCGCGCCGATCACCGACGTGCCGGAGCGCCTGCGCCCTGTCTGGGACTGGGTGCCCGCCAAATTCCGCGATTTTTATACGCAGTTGCACGACGGCTGGACCTTCCTGCCGGCAAATTCGATGGGACCGCTGCCGGTCGAGGATTGGGCATTCCTGTCCGACGACAAGTTCGACATCGACGACGACACCGCACGCCGGCTGCCCATCGATATCTCGCGAACCGTCGCCGTCTTTCACAACGGCGCCGGCGATTACCTGTGCCTGAATTGCGTGGGCAACGGCGAAGCGACGGGAGTCATCTGGTGGCACGAAGATCCCGAGAATCCAGAGCCGGTCGATTTCTGGGGCGTGCTGGATGCCTGGGTCGGCATTTTTCTGGAAGAAGCGGACCGCCACGGTGCATGAGCGGATCACCGCCCTGTGCAAGGAAGGCGATGCGCTGGCGTCGGCCGGCCGACCCGACGACGCCAAACAGAAATACATCGCGGCGCTGAAATTGCTGTCCGGGGAGCCTGGGCAGTGGGAAGCGGCGACATGGATTTATGTGGCGCTCGGCGACGTGCACTTCCACGCGCAGGACTTCGACAAGGCATTCAAGTGTTTTTATAACGCGGTCCACTGTCCAAAAGGACTCGGCAACGCCTACATTCACCTGCGTCTTGGGCAGATCTACTTCGAACAGCGTCTCTTCGACAAGGCAGCCGATGAACTGACGCGCGCGTACATGGGTGGCGGGATCGATCTCTTCATGGAAGACGACGCCAGATACCTGGCGTTTCTCGAGACCAGGATCTCGCTCTGAAACACCCTGTCCATTACTGCAAAAGCTGGTTCCGTGCGAAGAAAAGGACGACCGAGCTTTGGCCTGCCGAGAAGGCCGAGGCGGCGCATTTGCAGCGGCAACCCTATACGGCGCTCGTCGGCAGCGCCGTCGCCAAAGTCATCTACGCAAGCCAGCGCGCCGGGGTACCGGTCGAGAACCTGCGCTACGCCACGGGGAACGCTTGACATGCGCGCGGCCGCGCCCCCCCGTCAACGATCCACCATCGCCATCGCCTTCTCGTTGTACCGCGCCCCCGCCACGCCGATCTGCTCAAGCGCCCCATCCAGCCGACGCAGGTCCTCGTCATCCAGCCTGAGGTCGGCCGCAGCGAGATTCTGCTCGAGATACGTACGGCGCTTGGTCCCCGGAATCGGCACGATGTCGTCGCCCTGCGCCAGCAGCCACGCCAGCGCCACCTGCCCCGGCAGCGCGCCGTGCCGCGCCGCGATCTCCTTCACCAGGCCGGCGATCGCGAGATTGCGGTCGAAGTTCTCGCCCTGCAGGCGCGGGTCGTTCTGGGCGCGGAAGTCGTCGGCCGGATAATCCTCGGCGCGCTTCGCCGTACCGGTCAGGAAGCCGCGGCCGAGAGGGCTGAACGGCACGAGGCCGATGCCCAGTTCGCGCAGCGCGGGCAGCACGTCGGCGTCGAGGTTGCGCTCCCAGATCGAGTACTCGCTCTGCAGCGCCGACACGGGCTGCACGGCATGCGCGCGGCGGATCGTCGCGACGCCCGCTTCCGACAGGCCGAAGTGCAGCACCTTGCCTTCGCGGATCAGGTCCTTGACGGTGCCCGCCACGTCCTCGATCGGCACGTTCGGGTCCACGCGGTGCTGGTACAGCAGGTCGATGCGGTCGGTGCGCAGGCGCTTCAGCGACGCCTCGACGACTTCGCGGATGTGCTCCGGGCGGCTGTCGGCGCCGGCGAAATGGCCCTTGCCGATGACGAAGCCGAACTTGGTCGCGATCTGCACCCGGTCGCGCCGGCCTTCCAGCGCGCGGCCCAGCAATTCCTCGTTCGTGAACGGGCCGTACACTTCCGCCGTGTCGAAGAAAGTGCAGCCCAGGTCGATGGCGCGGTGGATCGTCGCGATCGATTCCGCGTCGTCCGGCGTGCCGTAGGCGTGGCTCATGCCCATGCAGCCCAGGCCGATGGCGGAGACATGCAGTCCTTGAGATCCCAGTTGTCGAGTCGTCAGCATGTTCTTCATCCTTTTTTGCAAAATGCCGCCCGCGGCGGCCTAGTGACAAGGTAGTCGTTGCACCTTGCAAAGAAAACACCAATAATCGGCGGATCATTTTCCAAAAATGGAAAACGCCCTTGGACTGGAACGATCTTAAATACTTTCTCGAAGTGGCGCGCGGCGGCAGCCTGACGCGCGCCGCGGACGTGCTGCGCGTGAGCCAGTCGACCGTCAGCCGGCGCATCGCCGAGCTGGAAGCGCGCCTCGCGACGCGCCTGTTCGCCCGCCACCAGACGGGCTACCACCTGACGGACGAAGGCCGCGAACTGCTCGGGCGCGCGGAGGCGGTCGAGGACAATATGCTCGCCTTCGAACGGGGCGCGTCCGGCCTGAGTCCCGGCGTGTCGGGCCTCGTGCGCCTGGCCACGTCGGACAACCTCGCATCCGACCTCGTGATTCCCGCCCTGCCCCGTTTCGTCGCGCGCCATCCGCAACTGCGCCTGGAGATCGTCACGACGACGGCCGCCGTGGAACTGGGCCGGCGCGACGCCGATCTCGCGCTGCGTCTCGTGCGCCCCAGCCACGGCAACCTGAAGGCGCGCCGGCTCGGTGCGATGTCGTACGGCGTGTACGGGCACCGCGACTATCTCGCGCGCCATCCGGCGGCCGGCGACGATCCGCTCGCGGGCCGCGCGATGATCACCTGGGACGAGGCGCACGCGCACCTGCCGGCCGCGCAGTGGCTCGCGAAGCGCGCGCCGGAAGCGCACGTGGTGCTGGCCGTGTCCACGCTGCGCGCGCAGATCGCGGCCGCGCGCGCGGGGCTCGGCCTGGCCATCATCCCCGACTTCCTCGTCACCGATCCCGATCTCGTACGCGTGCTGGCGCCGGGCGACGTGTTCAGCGACGGCGTCTGGCTCGTGCTGCATGCGGATCTCGCCGCGTCGAGCCGGGTGCGCGCCGTCGCCGACTTCCTCGCGGAGACGGTCGACGCGGCGCGCGCCGCGCTGGCGGGCGAGGCCTAGCGCTTCTGGTAGCCGCCGTACGCCGCGACGGGGCTCCACGCCGGCGACACCGGCAACGCCTTCGGTGCGAGCGGTGCATAGTCGCCCGCGCCGTACACGACCTTGCCGTTGACGACGGTAAGCACGCTGTCGAGCCGCTTGATGCCCTCCGCGTCCATGCCGAAGTAATCCTGCGGCAGCACGACGAAGTCGGCGTACTGGCCGCGTTTCAGGGTGCCCTTCACTTTCTCCTCGCCGCTCATCCACGCGGACCCCGTCGTGATCAGCTTCAGCGCTTCGAAGCGCGACAGGCGGTCGCCGTCCTGCCAGATCTGCAGGCCGCCGGCGGTCTTGCCGGTGACGGCCCAGTACACGGACGGCCACGGGTTGTAGCTGGAGACGCGCGTGCCGTCCGTGCCCAGGCCGACGGGGATGCCCTGCGCGAGCATCTTGCGGATCGGCGGCATCTGGCGCGTCTGTTCGCCGTAGCGCTTCCAGTACGATTCGCCCTGGAAGTGCATGCGGTCCTGCACGGCGATGCCGCCGCCCAGCTTCCTGATGCGCGCGAGGTCGGCGTCGGTCACGGTCTCGCCGTGGTCGATGATGAAGCGCAGGCCGTTCAGCGGCGTCTGCGCATCGACCTTCTCGATGACATCGAGATCGCGCGCGATGCTCTCGCCGTACGTCGCGTGCAGGCGGAACGGCCAGCGGTTCTTCACGAGCAGCGACACGACGGGTTCCAGGTCGTGTTCCATCGAGGCCGGCAGGTCCGGGCGCGGCTCCAGGAAGTTTTCGAAATCGGCCGCGCTGGCGACGAGGTTTTCGCCCGCGCCTTCCGCCGAGAAGCCGTTCGGGTACAGCATGTGGTCGTTCTGCTTCGGATGCGTCATGGTGAGCCAGCGCTGGAAGTCTTCCAGTTCCTTGCCGGCCTTTTGCGCGAACAGGTAGTAGGCCGTGCGCACCGTCAGCTTGCCCTGCTTCGCCAGTTCCAGCGACACGCCGTAGTCGTCCGGGTAGTTCTGGAAGCCGCCGCCCGCGTCGATGGCGCTCGTCACGCCCAGGCGGTTCAGTTCGCGGTAGAACTGCAAGGTGGAGTTGACCTGGTCGTCGTGCCCCAGCTTGTTCGTCTTCGCGAGCGTCGAATACAGGATCAGCGCGTTCGGCTTGGCGATCAGCTTGCCGGTCGGCTGGCCGTTCGCGTCCAGCTCCACTTCGCCATCCTTGTACCTGGTGTTGCGGTCGTAGCCGAGCGTGTCGATGCCCTTCTTGTTGAGGAAGCCAAGGCCGTACAGGTACAGGATGAACACCGGCTTGTCCGGCACGGCGGCGTTGATTTCTTCCAGCGTGGGCAGGCGTTTTTCCTCGAACTGCCATTCGTTCCAGCCCCCCACGACCTTCACCCACTGGCCGTCCGGCGTACGCGCGGCCTGCTCCTTCAGCATCTCCAGCGCGCGCTTCAGCGACGTCACGCCGTCCCAGCGCAGCTCCATGTTGTAGTTCAGGCCCTCGCGGATCACGTGCAGGTGCGAGTCGTTCAGGCCCGGGATCACGGTGCGGCCGTGCGCGTCGATCACCTGCGTGTTCGCGCGCTTCAGTTTCAGCACCTTCGCGTTGCTGCCGGTGGCGAGCACCTTGCCGTCCTTGACGGCGATGGCCTGCACGAACTCGCCTTCTTTCGCCATCGTGGCGATCTTGCCGTTCTTGAGGATCAGGTCGGCCTGCGCGAAGGCGGCGCCGGCCGTGAGGAAGCCCGCTGCGGCCAGGGCGGCGCGCAGCGCGGGGATACGAATCGTATTCATGATGTCTTTCTTCGGTTTTTCAACGGGGGCAGGTTAGCGGATCGTCATGCGCGCCACCACTGTCTTACGACCGGGCGCGCAGCCTTCGTGTTAGCATCGAACGATGGAACGACGAAGCGACTACAAGACCGCCCTCATGATCGAATCAACGATCCACGAGGCCCAGGAACAGAACCGCTCGCCCGCGCGCGCACTGGCGTCGCTGGGTGTGCCGTTCGAGATTGCGATGCGGGTGCTCACGCGCCCGGACGAGCGGCGCCATGCGGTGCCGCCGCCGCGGAGCGCGGACGCCCAGGGCTAAGTTCAGGGATAGCGGACCGGCCGACCCGGCAGATCGGGCAAGGGAATGAATTCCGTCTCGCCCGGTACCTGCGGGAAGCGCTGGGCTTTCCAGTCTTCCTTGGCCTGCTCGATGCGGTCGGACGAACTCGACACGAAATTCCACGTCAGGTAGCGCGGGCCATCCATCGGCTCGCCGCCCAGCAGCATCACGCGTGCGCCCCGGTTCTCGGTCGCCGCCAGCGTGACCGTCGCACCCGGTTTCAGCACGAGCAGCTGGCCCTGTTCGAAGCGGCCATCGCGGCCCAGGTCGAGCGTGCCGTCGACCACGTACAGCGCCTGTTCCGGATATTCGGCCGGCATCGTCAGGCGCGCGCCCGGCTGCAGCGCCAGGTCGACGTAGAACAGCGGCGATTGCACGGGCACGGGCGAGCGCTTGCCGAAATAGCTGCCGGCGATGATGCGGGCGGTGGCGCCGTCGCCGTCCAGGATCGGCAGCTCCTGCGAGCCGACGTGCGCGAAGGCGGGATCACACTCTTCCTTGTCTTTCGGCAGCGCCACCCAGCACTGCAGGCCGAACAGGTTGGAGCCGGCGGCGCGCACGTCCGGGCCGGTGCGCTCGGAGTGGACGATGCCCTTCCCGGCCGTCATCCAGTTCACCTCACCCGGCTTGATGTCCTGCACGGTGCCGAGGCTGTCGCGGTGGCGGATCTGGCCGTCCAGCAGGTACGTGACGGTGGCCAGGCCGATGTGCGGATGCGGGCGCACGTCGATGCCCTCGCCCGCGTGGAAGACGTGCGGCCCCATCTGGTCGAGGAAGACGAACGGGCCCACCATGCGCCGGTCCTTGTGCGGCAGCGCGCGCCGCACTTCGAAGCCGCCGCCCAGGTCGTGCGTGCGGGGAACGACGATGGTTTCCAGGCTTTCGTGTTCGAACGCGTCCATGCTAGATAGCCTCCGTGGTGATCTGGATGGTGCCCGACAGCGTCTTGTGCACCGGGCATTTGTTGGCGATGTCGGTCAGCCGCGCCTTCGTCTCGTCGTCCAGCGCGCCGATGTATTCGATCGTGCGGTGCAGGCCGTAGGCCGCGCCCTCCTGGCCATGCTTGATCGAGACCTTGATGTCGTCCAGCGGGTAGCCCTTGCGCTTGGCGTACAGGCTCACGGTGAGCGTCGTGCAGGCCGCCAGCGCGGCGGCCAGGATGTCGTGCGGTTCCGGGCCGCTGTCCTCGCCGCCGAATTCCGGCTTCACGTCCGTCAGGATGCGGTGTGGGCCGATCTCGATCACCTGCTGCAGCGGCCCCGTGCCGCGATGCGTCGTCACTTCCATGGCTCGTTCTCCTCGTCTCTTTCGTTTGCGTGGATGTCCGCCACCCGTGTGCGCCAGGTCGCGGACTGATTGTACTCGTGTCAGGCAGCCCGGCTGCGCAGGACATTCACTCGTGCGGCGCCCGTCTCACGCTGGCGTTCGACGTCGAACAGGGCCAGCAGGCCGCCGAAGATCGCCACGTTCTTCAGGAAGTGGTTCAGCTGGTTCTGGAACTCGGCCGCGCCCACATGCCAGAAGCCGTGGAAGATCAGGGTGACGGGCACCGTGAACAGCGCGAGCGCCAGCGCCGCATATTTCGCCTGGATCCCGGTAACCAGCGCGAGTCCGCCGCCGACCTCGAGCAGGATCGCGCCCGCCAGCAGCAACCCGGCCGCCGGGATGCCCAGGCTGTTCATCCATCCGGCCACGTAGCCGAAGCCGATGATCTTGTTGATGCCCGATGCCAGGAACAGGGCGCCCACCAGGGCGCGGCCGACGGGATACAGTTTAGTGGTTTCCATGATCTTCTCCTTGAATATCGTTGCGTTTGACTCGTTAATGTTCACCAGGTTCAGACCGGCAGGTCGAACAGCAGCACTTCGGCATCCTTCGCGTCCGACAGCGCCACGACGGCCTCTTCGCTGACCTGGACGGCGTCGCCGGCTGAAAGAAGCAGGCCGTTCACGGTCAGGCTACCCCGCGCCACTTGCACGTAGGCCTGGCGGCCCGGCAGCAGCGCATGGTCGGCGCGCTCGCCGCCGTCGAGGATCGTCGCGTAGATGGCGGCGTCCTGGCGCAGCGAGACGGAGCCGTCGCGGCCGTCGTTCGACGCGATCAGGCGCAGCGTGCCGCGTTTGCTGTCGGTGTCGAAGTGCTTCTCTTCGTAGCCCGGCTCGCCGCCCGCCTCGGCCGGGATCACCCAGATCTGCAGGAAGTGCGCCGGTTCGGTCGCCGAGTGGTTGTACTCGCTGTGGGTGACGCCCGTGCCGGCGCTCATGCGCTGCACGTCGCCGTAGCGCAGGACCGAACCGTTGCCCATGCTGTCCTTGTGTTCCAGCGCACCGTCCAGCACGTAGGAAATGATCTCCATGTTCTTGTGGCTGTGCGGATCGAAGCCGCGGCCCGCGGCCACGCGGTCTTCGTTGATCACCCGCAGCGGGCCGACATTCATGTGCGCCGGGTCGTGGTAATGACCGAACGAGAAGGTGTGCTGCGAGCGCAGCCAGCCGAAACTGGCGACACCGCGGTCCGAGCTTTTACGTACTTTCAGCATGATGTTCTCCTTGTGATTGTAAAGTTCCATGTTCGAACTCTTCGAACACACTGCGCTTCCTTGTCGACTCGCTGCCGTCGAAAGCGCGTTGCCATGGAAAGCATTATGGGCGGTGCCGGGCAAGAAGAAAAACGAGTTGTTTAATGGTCTAAGATCGATTTTTTCGATAGTCGCCCGCAATGCGGGACGCTACACTGTGTCGGAAGGGATAAACAGGAGACACAGATGCAAGCCAGCTACGTCCACGGAGCGCATTCGCTCCCCCTCATCGGCGACACGGTCGGGGTCCACCTCGACCGCATCGCCGAGCGCTATCCCGACCGCGATGCGCTCGTCATCCCGCACCAGTGCGTGCGCTGGAGCTGGCGCCAGCTGCGCGAACGCGCGGACCGGCTCGCGGCCGGCCTGCTGGGCGTCGGCCTGGACCCCGGCGACCGCATCGGCATCTGGTCGCAGAACCGCGCGGAATGGGTGCTCACGCAGTTCGCCACCGCCAAGGCCGGCCTCGTCATGGTCAACATCAATCCGGCCTACCGCCGCGCCGAGCTGGAATACGCGCTGGCCAAGGTCGGCTGCCGCGCGCTGATCCTCGCCCCCGGCTTCAAGTCGAGCGACTACCTCGGCATGCTGCGCGACCTCGTTCCCGAACTCGATGGCGCCGCACCCGGCGAACTGCGCAGCGCGAAGCTGCCCGAGCTGCGCCACGTGATCCGGCTCGGTCACGAATCGACACCGGGCATGCTGGACTTCGACACGGTGGCGCAATGCGCGACCCCGGCCGACATGGCGCGCCTGCACGACGTGGCGCGCACCCTGCAGTTCGACGATCCGGTCAACATCCAGTTCACGTCCGGCACGACCGGCGCGCCGAAGGGCGCCACGCTCACGCACCACAACATCCTGAACAACGGCTTCTTCATCGGCGAGGCGATGCGCCTGACGGAACGCGACCGCCTGTGCATCCCCGTCCCGCTGTACCACTGCTTCGGCATGGTGCTGGGGAACCTCGCGTGCATGACGCACGGCGCCGCGATGGTCTATCCCGGCGAAGGTTTCGATGCAGGCGCGGTGCTGGCGACCGTGCAGGCCGAGCGCTGCACGGCGCTGCACGGGGTGCCGACGATGTTCATCGCGTTGCTGGACCATCCCGAGTTCGCATCGTTCGACCTGGGCAGCCTGCGCACGGGGATCATGGCCGGCTCGCCCTGCCCGATGGAAGTCATGCAGCGCGTGATTCGGCAGATGCACATGGACGAGATCACGATCGCCTACGGCATGACGGAGACGTCGCCCGTCAGCTTCCAGACCTCGGTCGACGACCCGCTCGCGTGCCGCGTGGGCACGGTCGGGCGGATCCACCCGCACCTGGAAGTCAAGATCGTCGACGCGGACGGCCGCGTGGTCCCGCGCGGGGACACCGGCGAGCTGCTCACGCGCGGCTACTCGGTGATGCTCGGCTACTGGGGCGACGACGAACGCACGCGCGAAGCGATCGATGCGGCCGGCTGGATGCACACGGGCGACCTCGCCACGCTGGACGCGGACGGCTATTGCCGCATCGTGGGCCGCGCCAAGGACATGGTGATCCGCGGCGGCGAGAACATCTACCCGCGCGAGGTCGAGGAGTTTTTATACCGCCACCCGAAGGTGCTGGACGTGCAGTGCGTGGGCGTGCCCGATCCGAAATACGGCGAGGAGCTGTGCGCGTGCATCGTGCTGCGGCCGGGCGAGCACGCGGATGCGGACGAGATCCGGGCCTTTTGCCAGGGGCAGATCGCGCACTACAAGATCCCGCGCTATATCCGGTTCGTGGACGGGTTTCCGATGACGGTGACCGGCAAGATCCAGAAGTTCATGCTGCGCAAGGAAGCAGCCGATGAATTGGGCCTGCACACTTAGCACGTCGTCCCCGCACAGGCGGGGATCCAGGTTTGCTCGCGCTGCGCTATCGCTCGCAAAATCAGGCCCCCGCCTGCGCGGGGGCGACGGCTCTTACTCCTCAGGAAGTCATTCATGAAGTGTCTCGTCGTGATCGCCCACCCCGTCCATGACAGCTTGTGCCGCGCGCTGGCGCAGCACGCCATCTCCACCCTCACCGCCCATGGCCACGACGTGGTCGTCGACGACCTGTACGGCGCCGGCTTCGCGCCGGCATTGACGGCGACGGAACGCGCGAGCTACTACGGGCCGGCGTTCGACGCAAACGCCACCGCGACGCACATCGCACGCCTGCAGGCCGTCGAGGCCCTCGTGCTCGTGTTCCCGACCTGGTGGTTCGGTTTCCCGGCCATGTTGAAAGGCTGGTTCGACCGCGTGTGGGCGCCGGGCGTCGCCTACGACCACGCCGGCGACCTGGGGCCGATCCGGCCGCGCCTGGACAAGTTGCGGCACGCGCTCGCGATCACGTCGCTCGGCTCGCCGTGGTGGGTCGACCGGTTCATCCTGCGCCAGCCCGTGAAACGCGTGCTGAAGACGGCGCTGCTGGGCACGTGCGCGCCGCAGTGCCGGTTCGGGATGCTGTCGCTGTACCGGGCCGAGTCGCTCGCGCCGGATCAGGTGCAGGCATTCCGCGCCCGGATCGGAAGGACGTTGTCGAAGTGGGCGCGCGCCTGATACGATGCGCCCTTCGCCCCCGATTGCCCGCACATGCTCAGACTCAGCCTGGACGCCCTCCTCACCGTCGACACCATCGCCCGCCGCGGCAGCTTCTCGGCCGCCGCGAAGGAACTGTATCGCGTGCCGTCGACGATCTCGTACACCGTCTCCAAGCTGGAGGACGACCTGGGCGTGCAGCTGTTCGAACGCTTCGGCCCGCGCGTCGTCCTCACGCCGGCCGGCGAAGAGCTGCTGAAGGAAGGCCGCTACCTGCTCAAGGCCGCGGGCGACCTGGAGAGCCGCGTGCGCCGCGTGGCGTCCGGCTGGGAGACCGAATTCACCGTCGGCATGGACTCCGCCCTCGCCCCGCTCGGCCTGCAGGACGACATCCGCGCCTTTTATGAAGTGGCCGACCAGACCCGGCTGCGCATCGTGCGCGAAGCGTTGTCCGGCACGTGGGAAAGCCTGCTCGACCGCCGCGTCGACCTGCTCGTGGGCGCGGCCGGCGAAGGGCCGTCCGGCGGCGGCTACACGGCCGAACCGCTCGGGACGATGTCGTTCGTGTTCGTCGTCGCGCCCTCCCACCCGCTGGCCAGGGTCCGGCACCGCCTGGGCAAGGCGGAGCTGACAGCGCACCGCGCGGTGTCCGTCGCCGACTCCGTCCGGCTGCTGCAGGCGCGCACGGTAGGCCTGCTGTTCGGCCAGGACACCCTGACGGTGCCCGACATGCAGACGAAGTACGAATTCCAGCTGGCGGGCCTCGGCTTCGGCTTCCTGCCCGAGGCCTGGGCCCGCGCCGACATCGCGGCCGGCCGCCTCGTGGCAAAGGAAGTCGAGGAACCGAAGCCGGACGAGACGCTGTACATGGCGTGGCGCACGGGCGAGGAAGGCGCCGCGCTGAAGTGGTGGCGCGAGCGCATGCGGACGTCGTCGCCGGTAGGGCGCATGCTGGCCCTCAACTGCCCGGTCGATAAGGCAACACCCGATACTGCCGGGTAAGCAAAACCTATACGTTCGTATGACTAGACCGCCCGCGCGCCGCTCCCGACAATGTCCGGGTCCGGATGCGGCGGCGCGCGCTGTCCCTTCCGGCTTCCAGCCACCAACCCGAAGGGACACGCCATGACCATCACCCGCACCGCCAACACCATCACGACCCGCGACGGGACCATCATCCACTTCACGGACTGGGGCCACGGTCCCGCCGTCGTGTTCAGCCACGGCTGGCCGCTGCAGGGCGACGCCTGGGAAGACCAGATGATGTTCCTGGCGAACCACGGCTACCGCGTCATCGCCCACGACCGCCGCGGCCACGGCCTGTCGAGCAAGCCCTGGCACGGCAACCACATGAACGACTACGCGGACGACCTGGCGCAGCTGGTCGAAGCGCTGGACCTGACCGACGTGACGCACGTGGGCCACTCGACCGGCGGCGGCGAAGTCGCGCGCTACATCGGCCGCCACGGCACCGGCCGCGTCAAGCGCGCCGTGCTGGTGGGCGCGGTGACGCCGCAGATGGCCAAGTCGGACGCGAACCCGAACGGCGTGCCGATGTCCGTGTTCGACGGCATCCGCGCCGGCGTGCAGGCCGACCGCGCCCAGTTCTTCAAGGATCTGAGCATCCCGTTCTACGGCTTCAACCGCGAAGGCGCCAAGGATTCGCAGGGCGCGCGCGACACGTTCTGGCTGCAGGGCATGCAGTGCAGCGTGCGCGCCGCGTATGAATGCATCAAGCAGTTCTCGGAAACGGACTTCACGGAAGACCTCAGGAAGATGACGATCCCGACCCTCGTCATCCACGGCAGCGACGACCAGATCGTCCCGATCGACACCACCGCGCGCCGCGCCGTCGAGATCCTGCCGCAGGGCCGCCTGGTCGTCTACGAAGGCGGCCCGCACGGCCTGGCCTTCACCCACAAGGACCGCCTGAACGCCGACCTGCTCGCGTTCCTGCGCTCCTGATGCAATCACGCCGGCAGCGCCGCGCCCGCGCAGGGCGCGGGCGCCGGCGCGTCGCTGGCGCCGAACATTCCCATCATCGCGACGGCCGGCGCCGCCGTATGCACTTCCAGCACGATACACAGGCCGCCCATCTGGAGGCCCAGCATCACGAACGTCAGGTAGTAACGCATCATCCGCTCCCCATTCCGGCCGAATCGATCATGGAACCATGGTAGGTGCAGATCGGCGCACGGGACAGTATCCTTTGGTATGAGTAGCGTAAAACGACACACGAGATGAGGATACGATGGACCGCTTCGCCGAACTGAAAGCCTTCTGCACCGTCGCCGCCACCGGCGGCTTCTCGCCCGCCGCGCGCCGGCTCGGCCTCGTCACGTCGTCCGTCGCCCGCCTCGTCGACGCGCTTGAAGGCCGCCTCGGCGCCGTGCTGCTCAACCGGTCCACGCGCAGCGTCACCTTGACGGACGCGGGCCGCACGTACTACGAGGAAGCCCTGCGCATCCTGGAACGCCTGGACGCGGCCGACGAAGCGGCGGCGGACGGCGCGGCCGGCGTGCTGCGCGTGGCGGCCCCCGTCACCTTCAGCACCCTGTACGTGGCGCCGATCCTGCCCGCGCTGCGCGCGCGCCACCCGCGCCTGACGCTGGACCTGCGCCTGGACGACGCGCACGCCAACCTCGTCGACGAAGCGATCGACGTGGCCATCCGCATCGGCAGCCTCGATCCGCAATCGAACCTCGTCGCCCGCAAGCTCGCCGCCCACGACCGCGTGCTGTGCGCGAGCCCGGCCTACCTGGCCGCGCATGGCGCACCGGAGACGCCGATCGCCCTCGCGGCGCACGACTGCCTGCAGTTCGCGTTCGGGGCGGGCCGCCGCACGTGGCGCCTGCAGGCCGACGATTCGCACGCCGACGCGGAAGACGTCGAGGTGCGCGGCGTCGTTCACGCGAATAATTCGGAAGTACTGCGCCAGGCCGCGCTGGGCGGCCTCGGCATCGCCATGCTCGCGCGCTGGCTCGTGCAGCGCGACCTGCGCGCGGGCACGCTCTTGCAGGTGCTGCCCGGCTACCGCGTCAATCCGGGCCCCATGGACGTCGGGCTGTACGCGCTGTATCCCGCGAGCCGGCGCAACTCGACGAAGATCCGTGCCTTCGTCGACCTGCTGGCCGAACATCTCGCGGCGCAGGACCTGGGCGACCACCCTAGCGCACCGCCAGCGTAGGCAGCCGCGGCACGATCTCGCGCCCCAGTTCCTCGACCTGCTCCTCGATGGGCCGCGGTCCCTGCAGGTTGACGAGCATGTGCGCCACGCCCAGCGCCGCCATCCGCTCGAAATAGCCCAGCAGCGCGCGGCGGCCGGCGCGCAGGCCCAGTTCCAGCGCTTCCGCGGGCGCGTCCGGGTCGGCCAGCAGTTCCAGTTGCAGCGACTGCACGAACGGTTTCGCCACGCCGCCGGCGCGCTCTTCCAGCGCCCGCTGCCACAGCGCGATGCGGCCCTGCTGGCGCGCTTCCTCGCGGTGGTACGTGGCCCAGCCGTCCGCGTGCGCCGCGATCCATTGCAGCGACTGGCGCGCGGTGCCCACCGCGAGCAGCGGGATGCGCGCGGTGGGCAGCGGTGTCGGCGCGTGGCCGCCCGTGTCCTCGAGCAGGTCCGCACGCACCCGCGCATCCGTCGACAGCGCGGCGGCGAGCGTCTGCCAGCGCTCGCGGAACAGGACTTCCGGCGCGCTGTCGACACCGAACGGCGCCAGTTCCTCCGGCCGGTCGCCCGAGCCGAGGCCGAGGATGAAGCGGCCGCCGCTCAGCCGGTCCAGCGACCACGCGGCCTTGGCCACGTGCAGCGGATGGCGCAACGGCAGCACCGCGGCGGCTGTGCCCAATGCGGCGGACGCCGTCGCGCCGGCCAGCAGCGTCAGCCAGATGAACGGATCGTCCAGCACGGCGGCTTCCCGCGTGCTGCCCTGCGGGACGATCAGCGGCACGTCGCGGGTCCACAGCGCGGCGATGCCGAGCGCGTCCGCGCGCGCGGCAAGCGCCGTCTCGCGCGCGATGTCGGCCGGCGCGCCGGACGCGCGTGCGAGAGGCGTCATCAGGCCCAGCGTGAGGTGGCGCGCGCCCAGCACGCGGTGCCAGGCGTGGTTGTAAGCGGTATCGGTCATGGATATCTCCTGCGAACGCCCAGCATACCGCGTCGGCGGCGCGCGCGCCGGCGCCTGCGGCGCAAGACACTCTTGCGCCAAAAGCATCAATCGACCGGGCGGTCCGGCGCTACAGTGACGGCCTGCCGCTAGCCCTTCGCGTATCCCTTTGTATAACTAGACGATGGGGCGGCAGGAATCGACAATCGCCGCAACTGAATCAAGGAACCCACGATGAGACTGCGCACCCTCGCCGCCGCTGGCACGGCCTTCGTGGCCGTCGTTCTGGGCGGCCTGTATGCCTGGACCCGCCCGGCCGCCATCGCGCCCGCCGCCGCTCCTCCGCCACCACTCTCTACCGCCGTCCTCGCGGCCGGCGCGCGCGTCGTGGCGCTGGGCGACTGCATGGTCTGCCATACCGCACCCGATGGTCCCGCGTATGCCGGCGGCCTCGGTTTGAAGACGCCGTTCGGCATCATCTACAGCACCAACATCACGCCCGATCCCGAGACGGGCATCGGCCGCTGGACCAGCGCCGCGTTCAAGCGCGCCCTGCGCGAAGGCGTGGCGCGCGACGGCCACCTGCTGTATCCCGCCTTCCCCTACATCCATTACACGAGGATGTCCGACGAGGATATCGAACTGGCCTACGCCTGGCTGATGTCGCGCCCGCCGGTGCGCGTCAAACAGCCGGACAACGACCTCGCGTTCCCGCTGAATTTCCGGCCCCTGCTCGCGTTCTGGAATGCCTTGTATCTGCGTCCCGGCGACGGTGCCGCGCCCGGCACGGGCCAGGTCGAGCGGGGCCGTTACCTCGTCGATACGCTCGGCCATTGCGCGTCCTGCCACAGCGGCATGAATGTGCTGGGCGGGGAGCGCAGTCCCGCGTTCCAGGGCGGCACCGTCGACGGCTGGCATGCGCCCGCGCTCACTCGCCTCGCGCAAGGCAGCGCGCCGTGGACGCGCGCCGAACTCGCCGATTATCTGCAGGGCGGCCTGGCGCTCGCACACGGAGCCGCGAAGGGGCCGATGCGGCCCGTGACCGAGCGCCTCGCCGGCGTTCCGCGTGCGGACGTCGAGGCGATGGCCGCCTACCTGATGACGATCCAGCAGCCTGCCGCCGCGGCGGCCGTCCCCGCCGCGGCACAAACCGGGACGCCGGGCGCCGCGCTGTTCGCGGCCGCCTGCGCCGGCTGCCACACGCCGGCCGCACCGATGATGCGCCTGGGCGGACGGCCGGGTCTCGACCGCAGCAGCGCCGTGCTGGGCGACGATCCATCCAATTTCATCCAGACCGTGCTGCACGGGATCCCGTGGGAACGCCCCGCGCCCGGTGGCGCGGCTGCCGCCTACATGCCGCCGTTCGCCGACGTGCTGTCCGACGCCCAGGTCGCCGAGCTGGCCGCGTGGGTCCGCACCGGCGCCGGCCGTCCCGACTGGCCCGGCGTGGCCGCCGCCAGCGCGAAGCTGCGCAAGGAGATGCAACCATGACCAAGATCGAAGTCAACGGCCGCGCGCACGAGCTGCGCGCGGATCCCGCCACGCCGCTGCTGTACGTGCTGCGCAATGAATTGAACCTGAACGGCGCCAAGTTCGGCTGCGGCATGGGCCAGTGCGGCGCCTGCACCGTCCAGCTGGACGGCAAGCCCGTGTTTTCCTGCGTGACGCCGCTGGCCGCCTGTGCGGGGCGCAAGGTACGCACCGTGGAGGGGCTCGGCAGCGCCGCCCGGCCCGGCACGCTGCAGGCGGCGTTCATCGAGCACCAGGCCGCGCAGTGCGGCTACTGCATCGCCGGCATGATCGTGCGGGCGGAGGCCTTGCTCGACAAGGTGCCGCATCCGACCGACGAGCAAATCCGCCGCCACATGGAACCGAATCTGTGCCGCTGCGGCACCCACCACCGCATCCTCGCGGCCATCCGCGCCGCGGCGGGAGAACCCGCATGAATGAAGTCAATCAAGGCCGCCGCGCCTTCCTCGAAGGGGGCGCCCTCGTCCTCGCCTTCGCGCTGCTGCCCCGTGCCGCGCGCGCCGAATTCAATGGGATGGGCGTGCCGCCGGTCGCCAATGCCAAACTGGCCGGCAGCCTGCAACGCACGCCGTTCCTGGACGCGTGGATCCGCGTGGCACCCGACGGCAAGGTGACGGTCTTCAGCGGCAAGGTCGAACTGGGCACCGGCGTGCGCACGGCGCTCGCGCAGGTCGCGCTCGAACAGCTGGAACTGCAGCCGGGCGACATCGAGTTCGTGCAGGGCGACACGGCGCGCACGCCGAACGAAGGGTTCACGGCCGGCAGCCACACGATGGCCGACAGCGGCAGCGCACTGCTGCATGCGTCGAGCCAGGTGGCGGCACTGCTGCGCCAGGGCGCGGCGGCGCAATGGCGCGTGGGGCCGGAGACGGTCTTCCTGCGCGCCGGCCGCGCCGTCGGCCCCGACGGCCGCAGCATGCACTACGGCGAGGCGTTGCGCGGTCTCGACGCGGGCGGGTTGCACCGCGCGGCCAGCGAGACGTCGCCATTGCGGCCGCCCGCGCGCTACCGCCTGATCGGCAAGCCGCTCGCCCGCTTCGACATCCCGGCGAAAGTCACGGGCGGCGTGGCCTATGTGCAGGACATGCGCCTGCCCGGCATGCTGCACGCCCGCGTCGTGCGGCCGCCGCGTCCGGGCGCGAAGCTCGTGCGCGCCGACCTCGATGGCGTCCGGCGCCTGCCGGGCGTACGCCACGTCGTGCGCGACGGCGACTACCTGGCCGTGCTGGCGGACGACGAATGGCGCGCCGTGCAGGCGATGAACGCGCTGGCCGCGAACGCGCAGTGGCAGGGCGGCGCGCCGCTGCCGCAGGCGGACGCCATCCACGCGACCCTGCAGGGACTGCCCGCGCAGAGCATCACGATCCTCGACCGCGGCAAGGTGAACTCGCCGGCAGCCGGCCCCGGCGTCTCCGCCCGCTACACGAAGCAGTACGTGATGCACGGCTCGATCGGGCCATCGTGCGCCGTCGCCCGGCTGGACGGCGACATGCTGACCGTCTGGACGCACACGCAGGGCGTGTATCCCCTCCGGGCCGCGCTGGCGGAGCTGACCGGCATGCCGCTCGATAAAGTCCGCTGCATCCACACGGAGGGGTCGGGCTGCTATGGCCAGAACGGCGCCGACGACGTGGCGGCCGATGCCGCGCTGCTGGCGCGCGCCGTGCCCGGCGCGCCCGTGCGCGTGCAGCTGATGCGCGACCAGGAAAACCTGTGGGAGCCGTACGCCCCCGCGATGGTGACGACCGTGCGCGCGGCGCTCGACGGCCAGGGCCGCATCTCGCACTGGGATTACGCGCTGTGGAGCGGTTCGCACAACGAACGGCCCGGGAATGCGGGCAAGCTGGTCCCCGCGTGGCTGCTGGCGCAGCCGATCGCGCCGTCGCCGTCGCAGCCGATGCCGATGCCCGAAGGCGGCGGCGACCGCAATGCCCTGCCGCTGTACGCCATCCCGAACGCCCGCGTCGTGAACCATTTTCTGCCGGTGACGCCGCTGCGCAGCTCCGCCATGCGCTCGCTCGGGGCGCACATCAACATCACGGCGATCGAAGGGACGATGGACCAGCTGGCGCAGCTGGCGGGCGTCGACCCCGTGCGCCTGCGCCTCGACCACCTGGGGAGCGAGCCGCGCGCCCGCGCCGTCATCGAAAAGGCGGCCGCGCGCTTCGGCTGGGGCAAGTCGAAGCCGGCGCCGGGGCACGGCTACGGCTTCGGCTTCGGCCAGTACAAGAACATCATGGCCTACGTCGCGATCGCCCTGGAACTGGCCGTCGACAAGGACAAGAACACCGTGCGCATCGTCCGCGTGGCGTGCGCCGCCGACTGCGGCCAGGTCGTGAATCCGGACGGCGCGCGCAACCAGCTCGAAGGCGGCATCATCCAGTCCGCGAGCTGGACCCTGCACGAACAGCTGCGCTACGGCCCGGACGGCATCGCCAGCATGGACTGGAGCACGTACCCGATCCTGCGCTTTTCCGGAGTGCCGGAGCGGATCGACGTCGACCTGCTGGACCAGCCCGGCCTACCCTTCCTGGGTGTGGCGGAAGCCGCTCAGGGCCCGATGGCGGCCGCGCTCGCGAACGGCCTGGCCAACGCGACCGGCGCGCGCCGCCACGACCTGCCGCTGCTCGGGCGGCCCTTCCCCGCCTGAGGCCAAGATGCTCGCCATGCATTCAAGACCCGCATCGATCATCCTTTCGTATGAGGGGATTGTCCTACAAGGCCGCGATACTGGTTCAGCTCCGGCCCAATTCCCGCCGGCTGCACTCTTGAGCGCGCAGATGAATCGAACGACCGTACCTAACGAACCTGCTTGTGCCCCGCCCGCCCCGCTCGACGCCGGCGCCGCGGCGTCCGAGCCCCATATCGCCGCCTGCCGGCGCGCCTGGCAGCTGCTGTGCGCCGCCGGCATGCCCACGCTGGCCGACGCCCCCGTGCTGGCCGCCGACCCGCTGCTCGCCAACGCGCTGCAGGATGCCTTCAACGCCGGCCGCCTGCCCGGCGCGCTGATCGAAGCGGAGATCCGGCGCGCGCTGCTGGACGGCCCGCGTGATGCGACCTTGCTGGCCGCCGTGCTGCTGGCGGCCGTCGCGCTCGACCGCTTCCGGGGCGGCCGCCGCGCCATGCTGCTGGCCGACGCCTGCGCCGTGCGCGCCCGCCATGACGATGCGCGCGCCGTCGCCGGCGCCGTGCTGCGCGCCCATGCCACGCTCATCCTGTCCCGCTGCGCACCGCTGCGCGAAGCGGCGCTGCTGCAGGCCGAGGCCTGCCGCCTGGAAGCCGGCCGCCCGGACACGCTGGCCCGCAACGCCGTGCTGTGGACGGGCGTGCGCCTGCTGTGCGGCGCGCCGCTGGCAGAGCTGCTCCATTACGCCGACGCCGTCCGTCAGTCGGTCCCGTTTGGCAACGTTTCCGTCGCCACCAGCCAGCTGGACAGCCGCATCGCCCTGTTCCGCATGCTTGCGGACGGCCCGCGCACGCCATACCTGCCGACGGTGCCCGCCGACGCCATGCAGTTCGGGTGCTGGCTCGGCAGCCTGCAGGCCGCGTGGCTGCGCGGCGACACGGGCGCCGCGCGTGCGGCGCTGGCCGCCGCCCGCCAGCTCGTCACGCCGCTCACGCCCCCATGCGAGCTGCTGCCGTATCACCTGTTCGGTGCGCTGACGCTGGCGCGGCTCGACCATGTGCCGGGCGCCACGGCCGCGCTGCGCGTCCATCGCCGCGCCCTGCAGGCCTGGGCCCGGCGCGCGCCCGATGTCGCCGGCGCGATGGCGCCGCTCGCGCTCGCGGTCGAACAGGATGCCGCGGGGGCCGGCCGGGCGCTCACCGCCTACGAACGCGCGGCCGCGCAGGCCCAGTCGGCCGGCCAGGCGTGGATTGCCGCACTGGCCTGGGAAGGCGCCGCCGGCCTGTGCGCCCGCAACGGCCTTGCCGGCGCGCTGCCGGGCTACCGCAAGCTCGCGCTGGACGCCTGGCGCGACTGGGGCGCGCACGGCCGCGTGCGCGACCTGATGCAGGCCTGGGACGCGACGCCCGCCGCGCCCGACCACGACCAGCAGACGCGCGCCGCCCGCGCCGGCACGGTCGGCGAACTCGGCATCACGATCGCGCACGAAGTCAACCAGCCGCTGGCCGCGATCCTGCTGCACGCGGCGGCCGCCCGGCGCTGGCTGCGCCGCGGCCAGCCCGACACGACGCGCGCGCTGGAAGCGCTGGAACAGATCACGGCCTGCGGCCGCCAGGCCGGCGACATCGTGCGCAGCGTGCGCGGCCTCGCGCGGCGCGAGGGCGAAGCCGCCAGCATGTTCGCACTCGACACGGCGGTCGGCGAAGTGGCGCAACTGCTGCGCGCACTGATGGTGCGCCAGAACGTGCAGCTGGAGACGCGCCTGCTGCTGCCGGAACGCCAGATCCACGCCAGCCGCGCCCAGATCCAGCAGGTGCTCATCAACCTGCTGCTGAACGCGATCGAGGCGCTGGCTTGTGTCAGCGACCGGCCGCGCCGCATCGTGCTGGAATCCGTGCCGGCCGGCCCCGCGCTGGTCGAGCTGCGCGTGCGCGACAACGGCCCCGGCATCGCGCCGGCCGACCGCGAGCGCATCTTCGACGCCCTGTATTCGACCAAGCCGCACGGCACGGGCGTCGGGCTGTCGATCAGCCGCGCCATCGTCGAGGCGCACGGCGGCCGCATCGAATACACGGCCGCCGAGCCGCACGGCGCGCTGTTCCGCGTCGTGCTGCCCGTGCGCAGCATCGCCAGTGTCGTGCCACCCTCGGAAAGCCGCGACCATGCCTGAGAATCCCGCCCCCGTGATACGTGTCTGCCGTTACATCGACGACCACTTGACCGAGCCGCTCACCCTGACGGACCTGGCCGGCCACGCGGGCCTGTCGCGCCATTATTTTTCGCGCCTGTTCCGCGCCACGACGGGCGACCCGCCCATGCGCTACCTGATGCGGCGCCGCATCGAGCACGCGCGCCGGCTGCTGCTGGACCGCCGCCACAGCGTGTGCGAAATCGCCATGCTGCTGCATTTCGCCGACCAGAGCCATTTCTGCCGCAGCTTCCGCCGCAGCACGGGCCTGTCGCCGTTGCAGTACAGCCGCGCGCAGTAATATATTTACATTCTGGAGGAAACCATGAACCTACCCGCCATCGCCGACCTGATCCTCACCAACGGCCGCTTCCACACGCTGGACCGGTCCAACCCGCAGGCGGACGCCGTCGCCATCGCCGACGGCCGCTTCGTCGCCGTGGGTGACGCCGCCGACGTCATGCGCCACCGCGGCGACACGACCCGCGTGATCGACCTGGACGGCCACACCGTCATCCCGGGCCTGAACGACTCGCACCTGCACCTGATCCGCGGCGGCCTGAATTACAACCTCGAGCTGCGCTGGGAAGGCGTGCCGTCGCTGGCCGACGCGCTGCGCATGCTGAAGGAGCAGGCCGACCGCACCCCGAACCCGCAGTGGGTGCGCGTGGTCGGCGGCTGGAACGAATTCCAGTTCGCGGAACGGCGCATGCCGACCCTGGAAGAACTCAACGCGGCGGCGCCCGACACGCCCGTGTTCGTATTGCACCTGTACGACCGCGCCCTGCTCAACCGCGCCGCGCTGCGCGCCGTCGGCTACGACAAGACGACGCCGAACCCGCCGGGCGGAGAAATCGTGCGCGACGCCGCCGGCAACCCGACCGGCATGCTGATCGCGCGCCCGAACGCGATGATCCTGTACGCGACCTTGGCGAAAGGCCCGAAGCTGCCGCTGGAGCAGCAGATCAATTCGACCCGCCACTTCATGCGCGAACTGAACCGCCTCGGCCTCACGAGCGCGATCGACGCGGGCGGCGGTTTCCAGAATTATCCCGAGGATTACCAGGTCGTCGAACAACTGGCCGCGCAAGACCAGCTGACCATCCGCATCGCCTACAACCTGTTCACGCAGAACAAGGGCAAGGAACTCGACGACTTCAAGACGTGGACGGAGATGGTGACGCCGGGCCAGGGCACCGACTGGTACCGCCACAACGGCGCCGGCGAGATGCTCGTGTTTTCCGCCGCCGACTTCGAAGACTTCCTGGAACCGCGCCCGGACCTGCCGGCCGGCATGGAGGATGAACTCGAGCAAGTGGTGCGCCACCTCGTGTCGAGCCGCTGGCCGTTCCGCCTGCACGCGACGTACGACGAATCCATCTCGCGCATGCTGGACGTGTTCGAAAAAGTCGACCGCGAGATCCCGTTCAACGGCCTGCGCTGGATGTTCGACCACGCCGAGACCATTACCCCGCGCAACATCGAGCGCGTGAAAGCGCTGGGCGGCGGCATCGCGATCCAGCACCGGATGGCCTTCCAGGGCGAATACTTCGTCGACCGCTACGGTGCGAAGGCGGCCGAATCGACGCCGCCGATCAAGCGCATGCTGGACGCCGGCGTGCCCGTCGGCGCCGGCACGGATGCCACCCGCGTGGCCAGCTACAACCCATGGACGGCGCTGTACTGGCTCGTCTCCGGCCGCACCGTCGGCGGCCTGCGCCTGTACGATACGGGGTCGCGCCTCGACCGCCACACCGCACTGGAACTGTGGACCGCGGGCAGTGCCTGGTTCTCCAGCGAGCAGGGGCTGAAGGGCCGCATCCAGTCAGGCATGCTGGCCGACCTGGCCGTGCTGTCCGCCGACTACTTCCGCGTGGACGAGGACGCGATCAAGGCCATCGAATCCGTGCTGACCGTCGTGGGCGGCCGCATCGTGTTCGGCCAGGGCGCGTTCGACAAGCTCGCGCCGCCCACGATTCCCGTGCTGCCCGAGTGGTCGCCCGTGGCGAAGGTGCCGGGCCACTACCGCCCCGTCCAGCAACCGGTCGCCGCGACACTGCCGCACCAGTGCCGCGGCGCGTGCTCCGTCCACGCGCATGCGCACGACCGCGCGCGCAAGTCGGACGTGCCGGTGTCGGATTTCAGCGCGTTCTGGGGCGCGTTCGGCTGCAGCTGTTTTGCGTTCTGAGGAGAGACCATGTCCATGAAACCCAGTGACCTGACGCTCGGCGTCGGCCTCGGCCTGCTGGCCGGCTACATCGACACGTCCGCGTTCGTCGGCCTGTTCGGCCTGTTCACGGCGCACGTGACGGGCAACTTCGTCCTCATCGGCAGCGAACTCGCGCGGCCGTCGCACGCCGGCGTGCTGCCGTTGAAATTCCTCGCGATTCCCGCGTTCGCGGCCGGCGTCGTCGTGGCGCGCCTGATGGACGTGCGCTGCGCGCGCCTGGGCGACAATCCGGCCCGTCCGCTGCTGGGCATGCAGTTCGTGCTGCTGGCGCTGTTCACGATCGCGGGCCTGGCGGCGTCGCCGCTGGCCGGTCCGGAAGCGCCGCTGGTCCTCGTGACCGGCATGCTGGGCGCCGCGGCGATGGGCGTGCAGAACGCCGTCGGCAAGCTGCAGCTGGGCCGCATCGCGCCCACCACGGTCATGACCGGCAACGTGACGGAACTCCTGATCGACATGACGGACCTGGCCACGGGCCGCGCCACGCCGGCCGTCAAGGCGCGCTTCGTGAAGTTCTTCTGGCCCGTGCTCGCGTTCGCGCTCGGCTGCGTCGCGGGCGGCATGGCGTGGATGGCGTTCGGATTCTGGTGCTTCGTGCCGGCGCTCGTGCTGCTCGCGTGGCTCGTGCTGCTGGACTGGCCGGCACTGGAAGCGGCACCGGCGGCAGCGTAATCCCTGCATTCCGGCGAGTGGTTTTTAGCGCTCGCATCGGGCATCGTAGCGACGGAACATCGGTTCATCACAACAACACCAAACGAAAGGAAAAACGATATGAACGATATGAACGATATGAACGCCAAACGCCGCAGCATGCTGGGCGGCGCCGCCGCGCTGCCCCTGGCCATGATGGCTGCCGCCGGCCCGGCCCAGGCCGCGACCGAGGCGAAGGGCGGCGCTGCCCGCATGACGTCGAGCTACGTACGCACGAAGGACGGCGTGGACATCTTCTACAAGGACTGGGGCAGCGGCACGCCGATCGTGTTCTCGCACGGCTGGCCGCTGAGCTCCGACGACTGGGATTCGCAGATGATGTACTTCGTGCAGCGCGGCTTCCGCGTGATCGCGCATGACCGCCGCGGCCACGGCCGTTCCACGCAGGTCGGCTCCGGTCACGACATGGACCACTACGCGGACGACCTCGCGGCCGTCGTCGAACACCTGGACCTGAAAGGTGCGATCCACGTCGGCCACTCGACGGGCGGTGGCGAAGTCGTGCGCTACCTGGCCCGCCACGGCCAGTCGCGCGCGTCGAAAGCCGTGCTGATCGCGGCCGTGCCGCCGATCATGGTCAAGACCGCGGCGAACCCGGGCGGCCTGCCGAAGGACGTGTTCGACGGCATCCAGCAGCAGGTCGCGACGAACCGCGCGCAGTTCTACCGCGACCTGCCGTCCGGCCCGTTCTACGGCTTCAACCGCCCGGGCGTGAAGCCGCAGGAAGGCATCATCCAGAGCTGGTGGCGCCAGGGGATGATGGGCGGCGCCAAGGCCCATTACGACGGCGTCGTCGCGTTCTCGCAGACCGACTTCACGGCGGACCTCAGGAAGATCACGCTGCCGGTGCTGGTCCAGCACGGCGACGACGACCAGATCGTGCCGTACGCCGACTCCGGCGTGCTGTCCGCCAAGCTGCTGCAGAAAGGTACGCTGAAGACCTATAAAGGTTTCCCGCACGGGATGCCGACGACGCATGCGGACGTGATCAACGCCGACATCCTCGCCTTCATCAAGGGTTGACGTGTGAACGTGGTCCGGCCCCGCGCCGGATCACGTGACATTGTGTGAGCCTCCAGGCCGCCGCTGCCGGTACAATCGGATATGTTATCGATATCCAACACCGGCATGGTCCCTCTTTCCCTGTTCCGGCGCATCGCGATCTGCGCCGCTGCGTCGTGTCTCGCATCCCTGCCGGCAGCCGCCGACGAGGTCCGCTACACTGGCCCGTTGACGGTCAAGGCGGTCGACGAATTCATCCGCTCGAACGACGACAAACCGGTGACGCAGCTGTCCATTTCCTCGCTTGGTGGCATTCTCGACGCCGGCATCAAGCTGGGCAGGTGGGTGCGACAGAAACATGCGGACGTGCGGGTCAATTTCTTCTGCGCGTCCGCCTGCGCCAATTACGTATTCGCCGCCGGCAGGCACAAGATCATCGCGCCCGACAGTGTCGTGATGTGGCATGGCGGCGTGCAGGCCTGGGAATTCACCGAAGTGCTGGACGAGTACCGCAAACAGGTCGCGCTGGCGATGCGGCCCGACCCCGATCCCTACGCAAGGTTCGCCGTCGCGGCGCTCAGGCGCTACTCGACGGTCGCGGACGTGCGCGACCTGGAGACAGCGTACTTCAAGGAAATCGGATTCGACGGCGCGCTCGTCCTGCTCGGGGCCCAACCCGTCCACTACGATACCGAATGGTGGACGGCCACGGTCGGCGTCATGGAAAAATACGGACTTGAGGACATTGAAGCGCCCGCGGATTACGGCACCCCGGCGTACCTGAACAGGTCGATCTTCCGGAGGATGTTGTTCAAGAACGCCCGCGTGACGTTCGAGCTCGGCCCGGACGGCGCGGTGGTCGCGACGCCGGTCGACAGGTAGGCTCAGCGGCTGCGCACGCTCGCGATGCCGAGCTTCTCGGCCATGCGCACCAGTTCGGCCAGGGTGCGCGTCTGCATCTTCTGCATCAGGTTGCGCTTGTGGACCTTGGCCATGATCTCGCTGATACCCATTTCGTCCGCGATCTGCTTGTTCAACAATCCGCCGATGGCGAGGCCGAACACCTCGCGCTCGCGCGGCGTGAGCTGGGCATGGCGGCGCGCCAGTTCGTCCGCTTCGCGGCGCTGCGCGATGCGGCTCGCGTCGCTGGCCAGCGCCTCGTCGACGGCGGCCAGCAGCGCGTCCGGATCGACGGGCTTGGTGAGGAATTCGTTGGCGCCGGCCTTCATCGCGGCCACGGACAGCGGGATGGTGCCGTGGCCGGTCAGGAAGATGACGGGCAGCGCCAGGTGGCGCTCGGCCATGTGCTGCAGTACGCTCATGCCGTCCAGCTGCGGCATCTGCATGTCGAGGATCAGGCAGGCCGGCACCGGCGGCGCCGGCTGCACGAGGAAGTCGGCCGCGTCGGCGAACGCGCGTACGTCGTACCCCTCCGCCTCGAGCAGGTCCTCGAGGCCGGAACGCACGTTCGCATCGTCGTCCACCACCATCACCATCCGCTCGCCCATGCCTGCCTCCTCGTCTGTTGCAGACGCAAGCATAGCGGAAAACACCGGGTTGTGCGGAGGGGCCGCCGTCACCGGACGGCGTCCGGCGGCACCGGGATCGAATCGATCAGCGCCAGCAGGCAGTCGGCGTCGACCGGCTTGAGCAGCAGCGTCAGCGCGCCGACCACGCCCGCGCGGTGCACGAGCGCGGGGTCGTCGTCGCCAGTGATGAAGATGACGGGCAGGCTCGGCGCCAGCGCGCGCAGGCTTTGTCCCAGCGCGAAGCCGTCCGGCTCGCCGATGTGGATGTCGAGCACGGCGCAGTGGGCGTGCACGGGGTCGCAGGCGTCCAGCGCGGCCGCCGCGCTCGGGTAGCCCTCGGCCGCGTAGCCGGCCGCGCGCAGCAGGCCTAGCATGCCGGTGCGGACGGTGTCGTCGTCGTCCACCACGAGCACCGGCTGGCTGCCGTCAGGCTGCGCGATCATGGCCAGCCTTGTTGTCCGCCGGTGCGGGCGGGGGCGGCGTCACGCCGCTGATGCGGGTCACGCACTCGCTGCGGAACCAGGACACGGTGACGGGCTCGCCCGAGATCAGGCGCTTGGCGATGGGCACGGCCTGCTCGCCCACGAGCATGCCGAACAGGCCGATCAGCGCGATCGCCGGCGGCGCGGGGGAACGGACCCCCAGCAATGCATAGATGCAGCCGACCAGCAGGCCGACTGCCAAGGAAACCAGGTAGAACTTCATGCATCCCCCTGTGGATGAATGGCGGGAGCGGCCCCGGCGCGGATAGGCGCCGGAGCCGCGGACGCACGCACCGGGATGGCCGGCGCGCGCGAAAAATCAGCGTGCCGGTACCGGCGCCAGCGTTTCGTGGCTGGTGGTGCCGCGTTGCGGTGCCTTGTGCACCATCGTGTACGCGTAGTCGATGCCCATGCCGTACGCGCCCGAATGCTCCTTGGCGATGCCGGTCACGGCGTCATAGGTGTCCTTGTGCGCCCAGTCGCGCTGCCACTCCAGCAGCACCTGCTGCCAGGTCACCGGCACGACGCCGGCCTGGATCATGCGCTGCATGGCGTAGTCGTGGGCTTCCTTGCTCGTGCCGCCCGAGGCGTCCGCCACCATGTAGATCTCGTAGCCGCCTTCCAGCATCGCGCACAGGGCGAAGGTGGTGTTGCAGACTTCCGTCCACAGGCCGGCGACGACGATCTTCTTGCGGCCGTTGGCGGCCAGCGCGTCGCGCACTTTCTGGTCGTCCCACGAGTTCATCGAGGTGCGCTCGAGGATGGGCTGGTTCGGGAACACGTCCAGCAGTTCCGGGTAAGTATAGCCCGAGAAGCCTTGCGTCTCGACGGTGGTGATCGTCGTCGGGATGTTGAACGTGCGGGCCGCCTTGGCGAGGCCGACGGTGTTGTTCTTCAGGACCTGGCGGTCGATGGACTGCACGCCGAAAGCCATCTGCGGCTGGTGATCGATGAAGATGATCTGGCTGTTCTGCGGCGTCAGCACTTCGAGTTTTGGATTGCTCATGGGATGATCCTCTGGGAGGGATGAAAAGATGGTTGGTGGTGCACCGGCCAGGCCATGGTAGTCCCGCCCCTCCTCCATTGCCAGTATCCGTTCGTATAGGCGCACAGGCACGGCGTGCTTTACAATCCGGTCAATGTTCCGTTCCGTTATCGTGTTCCTCCTCGCGCTGTCGTCCGGCAGCGCGCACGCGCTCGACCCCACGCTTTCCATCGCCCAGCTGCACCACGACGCCTGGACGAGCAAGGACGGCATGCCGGGCGACGTGTGGGAGATGACGCAGGACCGGGACGGCTTCATGTGGTTCGCCACGCCGTCCGGCCTGTACCGCTTCGACGGCGTCCGCTTCGAGCACATCCGGTCGCTGGGCGGCGTGCCCCTGCTGTCCAACGTGATCGCGACGGTGCGCGCGTTTCCCGACGGGGCGCTGTGGATCGGGTACCGCTTCAACGGCCTGTCGGTGTACCGCGGCGGCCGCCTGCGCCACTATGCCGAAGCCGACGGTTACGAGCCCGGCGGCGTCTACTCCGTCGTGGCGGATGAGCGCGGACGCACGTGGGCCGCGACGAGCAAGGGGCTGTTCATGCTCGAAGGCAGCCGCTGGCGCAGGATCGGCGCGGACTGGGGACTCGTCGGCACCTCGGAAGGCCTGCGGCGCGATCCTTCCGGGCGCCTGTGGGTGAATACCGAGAACGCGCTGTTCTATCGCGACCCCGGCGTCGACCGCTTCGTGCCGGCCGGCCTCACGGGCCAGCATTTCAACATCATGGCCGACCCGGATGGACACCTGTGGCTGTGGTACCTGGACAAGATCACGCGCCTGCCCGAGCGCCTGGCCACCCCGCCGCGGCCGCGCGACTGGTGGACGACGTCGTATTCGTTCGACGCCATCTTCGACCGTGACGGCAACCTGTGGAATGCGGGGGACGGACTCTACCGGCTGGGACCGGACGCGCTGGCGCGCTCCGAGGTGCTGCAACCGCGCACCGGTCCGGGCGAACATGCGCCTGCGAGGCTGATCAGCGGCGACGCGATGACGATGTTCGAGGACCGCGAAGGCAACGTCTGGATCGGCACGCGGCGCGGCGTCGACCGCCTCCGGCGCAACCGCGTCGTGTCGATCGGCCTGCCGCCAGGGTATTCCAACGTCTCGATGGCCCTGGACGACACCGGCCGCTTGTGGACCAGCGCCGAATACGTTCGCCAGCCGCGCCTCTGGATGCATGACGGCAGCCGCCTCGTCGAACTGCGCGAGCGCGACGTGCAGGAACTGGCCACGGCCGGCGACGGCGCCTTGCTGGTCGCGCGCCGCGGCGTCATCGAGCGGCGCAAGGGGGGCGCGACGAGCCGCATCCCGTTCCCGGACAGCGTGCCGCAGGCCGCCATGGACGGCGGCGTGCGCACGATGCTCGACGACGGCACGGGACTGTGGGCCGGCTTCGCCTACGACCGGCTGTACCGCTGGGACGGCAGCCGCTGGGCGCCGGCGCGTGCATTCGGCCTGCCCGACGAGCTCCCGGTGAGCATGGCGCGTGGCACCCGCGGCGCATTGTGGTTCGGCTACCGCGACAGCACCGTGGTCGCCCTGCGCGACGGGAAGACCAGGCGCTACGGCATGGCGGACGGCCTCGACGTCGGCGTCGTGGGACGCGTGTACGACGCCGGCGGCGTGCTGCTGGCCGCCGGCGACAAGGGCCTGTCGATGCTGGCGGGCGGCCGCTTCGTCCCGGTCCGCCTGGCCGACCCGCAGGCGCTCGCCGGCATCACGGGCATGCTGCTGCGCGCCGACGGCGACCTGTGGCTGAACGGGAGCCGTGGCCTCGTCCGCATCCCGGCCGCGCAGTGGCGCGGCTTCCTGAAAGCGCCGGCACGCACCATCACAACCTACGATTTATTCGACGCGACCGACGGCTATCCCGGCATCGCGCAGTTCCGGTCGGGCCAATCGAGCCTGCTGGAGACGCCCGACGGCCGCCTGTGGCTGTACGGCACCGACGGCGCCGCCTGGATCGACCCGGCCCGCCTGCCCCGCAACCGGCTGGCGCCGCCCGTGCACATCACGAGCGTGACCGCCGGCGGGCGCACGCTCGATGCAACGGGCGGCTTGATCCTGCCGGCCGGCACGCGCGACCTGCAGATCGCCTACACGGCCCCCAGCTTCACGATGCCGGAGCGGGTCCGCTTCCGCTACAAACTGGAAGGCGTCGACGACGACTGGCGCGACGCCGGCCCGCGCCGCACGGCCTATTACACGCGCCTGGGGCCTGGCCGCTACCGCTTCACCGTCAGCGCCGCCAACGAGGATGGCGTGTGGAACCCGACGGGCGCCGCGCTCGACGTCACGATCGCGCCCACGTTCGTGCAGGGCGCGCCGTTCAAGGCGCTGTGCGCCGCCCTCCTCGCGCTGGCGGCGTGGCTGCTGTACCGGCTGCGGCTGCGCCGGGTCACGCTGCAGCTGCGCCGCCTGCTGCAGGAGCGCGCGAGCGAACGCGAACGCATCGCGCGCACCTTGCACGACACGCTGATGCAATCCGTGCAGGCCCTGTTGATGCTGTTCGAGCACGCGCGCGACCGGCTGCCGCAGGACTGCCCCGACCGTCCGCTGATCGACCGCACGCTCGAACAGGCGCGCGACGCGCTGCGCGAAGGCCGCGACGAACTGACGGCGCTGCGCGGCGCGGCGGCGCCGGCCGAGGACCTCGTCGGCGCCGTCGTCCCGCTGGGCCACATCCTCGGCGAGCAGTTCGGCGTGCGCTTCGACGTGCGCGTGGAGGGCCAGCGCCGCACCCTGTGCCGCGACGTGGCCCAGGAGACGTGCTTCATCGCCCGCGAAGCGCTGCAGAACGCGTTCCGGCACGCGCATGCGAACGAGGTCGTGCTGGAGGTGGCCTACGGCGAGCAGGCGTTCGAACTGCGGGTGCGCGACGACGGCCGCGGCATCCGCGAGGCCGCCCGGCCCGGCCACTGGGGCCTCGCGGGCATGCGCGAGCGCGCGGCGGCGATCGGCGCGCGGCTCGACATCGGACCGGGAGCCGAACGTGGGACGGTCGTCGCGCTCACGGTGCCCGCCGGCCAGGCGTACGAGCGTCCGGCGCGGCGGCCGTGGTGGCGCCGCCTCGCCGGCGGCGTCCCGGCCGGCCAGCCATAGAGATGCATATGTGTCTTGGCAGCGTCGATCATGTTACGATCACTGTCCCGTAATGACATCTGCTGCCTTTACGAACGAACGACATCATGATGACTCTCCACGACCTTCGCCACCTCGCCATGCGCCACGCCGGCACGGGCCCGGACTGCATCGTGCCCGGGCTGCGGGTGCGTTCGGTCACGACGCCGACCTTGCCGATGAGTGGCATCGAAGAGCCGATGTTCGCGCTGATCCTGCAGGGCCGCAAGCGCTCGACGATCGGCGGGCGCACCTACGAGTATGGTCCGGGCGACTGCGTGATCGTGTCGCTGACGATGCCGTCGACGGGCCAGGTGACCCACGCCAGCGAGGACGAGCCGTATCTCGGCGTAGCGCTCACGCTGCGCCCGGCCGAGATCGCGGGCCTGATCGTCGAAGCGGAAGCCGAGGCGCCGCCGGCCGCGGCGCCGATGGCCGTGCATGCGGCGTCGAGCCAGCTGCTGGATGCCGTCGGGCGCCTGGTGACCCTGCTCGACCATCCGGACGACGTGCGCATCCTGCGGCCGCTGCTGGAAAAGGAAATCCTGTGGCGCCTGCTCTCCGGCCCGCACGGCCCGATGCTGCGCGAGGTGGGCCTGGCCGACAGCCGCGCGTCGCGCATCGGCCGCGCGATCCGCTGGCTGCAGCAGCATTACGCCGAACCCGTCTCGACGCAGCAACTGGAAGCGGTGAGCGGCATGAGCGCGTCGTCGCTGTTCCGCCACTTCAAGGATTTCACGTCGCTGAGCCCCCTGCAATACCAGAAGCAGATCCGCCTCCACGAGGCACGCGCCCGCCTCGCGGCCGCCAGCTGCGACGTGGCGGCCGTCGCCTACCAGGTGGGCTACGAAAGCCCGTCGCAATTTACGCGCGAGTACAGCCGGATGTTCGGACGGCCGCCGCGCGACGATCTCCGGCGCGTGCGGGAGACCGTCGTATGACCGTCGCGCCGACCCGGCTCTTCCTGCACTACCTGAGGCAACTGGACGCCATCCTGAAGCAGGTCGAGGCGTTCGACGGGACCGTTGCGGACCGCCGCCTGCATCCGGACATGTTCCCGCTGCTGCAGCAGGCCCGGGTCGCGATCGGGTTTACCTTGCGCGCCACCTGTCCGCTGGCGGGACGCGAGATCGTCTCGTTCCGCGCCGACGAGTCGACGTTTCCCAGCGTCTTCGGCGAGCTCGAACGGACGATGGCGTACCTGGCGGCGATCCCCGATGCGGATTTCGCCGGCATGGACGCGCGGCGCGTGCGCACGACGGCCGGCTTCGCGGAGCTGGACCTGCCGGCCGCCGAGTACTATCAGATGTATGCCGTGCCCAACTTCTTTTTTCACTATTCGATGGTGTATGCGATCGCGCGCCAGGGCGGCGTGCCGGTCGGGAAATCCCAGTTCGACGGCTACCATCGCTATCCCGCCGGTTTTACATTCGACGCGGTGTGACGGGTCATGCAATGTGACGGGGCGACGCTGTCGAGCGTTCTCTGTCACAATGTTGTCATAATCGGCTTCTACACTCCGTTGTCACGAGTGAAATATTCCCGAAAAATGGATATGAAGTTAAAAACGGACGAGGCCCTTGCCGCGCTTCCGCCCGATAGCCCACACCTGTTCCTCAACCGCGAACTGTCGCTGCTCGAATTCAATCGGCGCGTGCTCGAAAACGCGGAAGATCCGTCCGTCCCGCTGCTCGAACGCCTGCGCTTCCTGACGATCGTCTCCAGCAACCTGGACGAATTCTTCGAGGTCCGCGTCGCCAGCCTGCTCGCCCAGCACCAGGCGCACGGCGGCCCGGAGCCCGGCCAGGCCGACCTGGACGGCGCCGCCGACGAATGCCGCCAGATCATCGCGCGCCAGTACGCGCTGCTGAACGACCAGATCCTGCCGCAGCTGTCCGCGAACGGCATCCACCTGCTGCGCCGCTCGGACCGCAACGCGGCGCAGAAGGCGTGGGTCAAGCAGTACTTCGACAAGGAAGTGCGCCCGCTCCTCACGCCAGTTGGCCTCGACCCCGCGCACCCGTTCCCGCGCGTGATCAACAAGAGCCTGAACTTCATCGTCGAACTGGCCGGCAAGGATGCGTTCGGGCGCGGCACCGGCATCGCGATCATGAAGGCGCCGCGCGTGCTGCCCCGTCTCATCCGCCTGCCGGACGAACTGTCCGACAAGCCTGGCGCGTCATTCTGCCTGCTCACGTCCGTGATCCAGGCCCACATGGCGGACCTGTTCACGGGGCGCGAGGTGGTGTCGTACTCGCAGTTCCGCGTCACCCGCAACAGCGACCTGTGGGTGGACGAGGAAGAAGTGAAGAACCTGCGCCAGGCACTGCAGAGCGAACTCCATAGCCGCAACTACGGTTTCGCCGTGCGGCTGGAAGTCGCGCGCGGCTGCCCGAAGCACCTGGCCGACTTCCTGCTCGACCAGTTCTCGATCGACCGCTCGCGCCTGTTCACGGTGGATGGCCCCGTCAATATGGGGCGCCTGCTGGAAATCGCCAACAGCAACGCCCGGCCGGACCTGAAGTTCACGCCTTATTCGCCGGGCTTCCCGGCCAAGCTCGTGAACGCGCACGACACCTTCTCCGTGCTGCGCAAGCAGGACATCCTGCTGCATCATCCTTACCAGTCGTTCCAGCCCGTGATCGACTTCGTGCGCTGCGCCGCGGCCGATCCGAACGTCGTCGCGATCAAGCAGACCATCTACCGCGCCGGCTCGAATTCCGAGCTGATGGATTCGCTGATCAACGCGGCCCTGCGCGGCAAGGAAGTCACCGTCATCGTCGAACTGATGGCGCGCTTCGACGAAGAGGCGAACATCAACTGGGCCGAGCGGCTGGAAGAAGCCGGCGCCCAGGTCGTGTACGGCGTCGTCGGCCTCAAGACGCACGCGAAGATGGCGCTCGTGCTGCGCCGCGAACCGGACGGCCTGCGCCGCTACGCCCACCTCGGCACGGGCAACTACAACCCGACGACGGCGCGCTTCTACACGGACTTCGGCCTGCTCACGTCGGACGAGGAGCTCACGGCCGACGTCAACGAGGTGTTCATCCACCTCACGAGCATGACGCGGCCCACGCAGCTGTCGGCGATGTGGCTGGCGCCGTTCACGCTGCAGAAGGAAATCGTCAAGGCGATCCGCCAGGAAGCGGCGATCGCGCGCGAAGGCAAGCCGGCGCGCATCATCGCCAAGATGAATTCGCTGACCGACGAATCCGTGATCCGCGCGCTGTACGAAGCGTCCGCGGACGGCGTGCGCATCGACCTGATCGTGCGCGGCGCGTGCTCGCTGCGGCCCGGCGTGCCGGGGCTGTCGGAGAACATCCGCGTGCGCTCGATCGTCGGCCGCTTCCTCGAACACACGCGCGTCTACTACTTCCGCAACAATCTCAAGAACGACATCTACCTGGGCAGCGCGGACTGGATGAACCGCAACCTGTTCCGCCGGGTCGAAGTGGCTTTCCCCGTCCGCTCGCCGGCGCTCAAGAAGCGCGTGCTGCGCGAGGGCCTGCAAGTCTATTTGAAGGACAACGTCAATGCCTGGGAACTGGGCAGCGACGGCCGCTACAAGCGCCGCAAGGCACGCGGCAGCCAGGCGGCCTTCAGCGCCCAGCAATTCCTGATGGAGACGCTGGGCGCGCAAGGCAGCCCCCACGGACATAACAAGGAGAACGACCATGGAACTGATCCTGTGGCGCCACGCCGAGGCTGAGCCGCACGTGCCCGACCGCCAGGGCGATCAGTTGCGCGAGCTGACGGCCAGGGGTGCGCGCCACGCGTCGCGCGTGGGCGCGTGGCTCGACCGCCAGTTGCCGTCGCACTGCCGCATCCTGTCCAGCCCCGCCGCGCGCTGCGTGCAGACGGCGCAGGCGCTGGGCCGCAAGTTCATCACCGTGGAAGCGCTGAACACGGACTCGTCGGCGGAGCGCATCCTGGAAGCGGCCGGCTGGCCGGACAACAAGAATCCCGTCGTCGTGGTCGGGCACCAGCCGCTGCTCGGCCAGGTCGCGTCGCTGATCTTTGCCGGGACCGCGCAGGACTGGAAGATCCGCAAGGCCAGCGTGTTCTGGATCGCCAGCAAGGGCGAGGAGGAGCCGGCGCCGTTCGTCAGGCTGGCGGTGGGGCCGGATATCGTCGGGAAGCTACGCTGACGACACGGGGCCGTCCGGCCCGGCGCGGCTGCTGCTTCGCCCCATGTCGGTTAGTTGCATGATATTCAAACGATGATACTTCCCGGCGGTTCCGGCAATTCGTGGTACCGTGTCGACCTGCCTGCACATCGCAGCCCCCCGCCCGCGCCGCACTACGGTCCGCCGCCATTCCAGGATCGTAGACGTGTCCCCCGATAACACTGCGCGCATTGTCGTCATCGACGATAATGTCGATGCCGCCGACATGTTCGGCTGGCTGCTCGAGGCCGAGGGCTATCCGACCAGGATCGCCTACTCGGGGCACGCCGGGCTCGACCTGGTGGCGGCCTTTTCTCCCCATGTCGTGTTCTGCGACCTCGGTATGCCCTGCATGTCCGGTTACGAATTCGCCTCCTTGCTCAGGGCCCGCGCTACCGTTCCGCAGCCCCTGCTGGTCGCCGTGTCGGGCTGGGGCGACGACCGCACGCGGACCCGGACCCGGGCCGCCGGCTTCGACGTCCACCTCGTGAAGCCGACCAGGTTCCCGGACATCCGCGTCCTGATCGCCGATCACATGGGCGGATCGGGCACTGCCGACGGCGCGTCTGTGTGAGTGTTGGTGATATTTTTTCGTTGCAATATAATTTGACGAAATTCCTCATTCATTCGACACCGCGCAACTTGCGAAAGGATCCGATCATGGAAGTTTGCAAGTGGCCCGCCGGCGGTGGCGAAACGGGCGCCCTGCTCCGCCACGCGGACTGGACGGCGACGCCGCTCGGTCCTGTCGCCGACTGGCCCCAGGGCCTGCGCACGCTCGTCGAACTCGTCCTCGCGAACCCGGCACCGACCGCGCTCCTGTGGGGCGAGGCCGGCACGCTGATCTACAACGACGGCTACGCGGTCATCTGCGGCGACAGGCATCCGCATATCCTGGGCGGGCCGCTGCGCGCCGCCTGGCCCGAGGCCTGGGATTTCAACGGCGCGATGCTGTCCGAGGGACTGGCCGGCAAGCCGCAGGTCTACCAGAACGCCCACTTCGTTCTCGCGCGTGACGGCCAGCCGCGCGACGCGTGGTTCGACCTCTACTACGCCCCGGT
Organism: Massilia orientalis; assembly: GCF_030411975.2. Lineage (NCBI taxonomy): Bacteria > Pseudomonadati > Pseudomonadota > Betaproteobacteria > Burkholderiales > Oxalobacteraceae > Massilia > Massilia orientalis. The sequence goes on from NZ_JASNRB020000002.1 coordinate 410,065, forward strand.
CGGTGCCGGCGGCGGCGCACACCGCGGCGTGCTGGCGACCGTCATCGAGATCACCGACCGCGTGCTGGCGGCGCGGGCGCGGGCCGCGCAGGCGGACGAGTTGCGCACACTGAATACGGAACTGGCTGCGCAGCGCGCGCGCCTCGAGATCGCCAACCGGCAGCTCGCCGGCGACATGCAGTTCATCAGCAGCCTGTTCCAGAGCTCGCCCAGCTTCATGGCAGTGCTGCTTGGGCCCGACCACCGGTTCGAACTGACGAACGCCGCCTACGACCGGCTGATCGGACGCCGCGCGCCGCACGGCATTCCGGTGCGCGAGCTGCTGCCCGAAGTCGCGGCGCAGGGATTCGTCGACCTGCTCGACCGCGTCTACGCGAGCGGAGAAGCCTACCATGGGCAGGATGTCGTGGTCATGCTGGAAGGAGCCGATACACACGACAGCGCGCGGCGTATCGTCGACTTCATGTACCAGCCGCTGAAGAATGCGGACGGGGTTACCTACGGCATCCTCGTCGAAGGCGTCGACGTGACGGCGCGCGCGCTGGCGGACGAGCGGCTGCGCGTCGCGCAGGAAGCGGGCGGCATCGGCACGTTCGAATGGTACCCGCTGCGCAAATCGCTGGTCGTGTCCGACACCTACCGCCGGCTGTGGGGCATCGCCCCGGACGTCCCGGTCACCGACGACCTGCTGCTGGGCCTCCTGGACCCGTCCTGGCAACAGCACAGCGGTGCGCACCGGATCCGGCGCGTGGCCGATCCCCTCGTCTACACGGAATTCCCGATCCGCCATGGCGTGACGGGCGAACGCCGCTGGATCGCACGCCAGGGCCAGCGCGTCACCTCCGACCGGCAGGGCGAGCCGCGCTACCTGGGTGTCGCGTTCGACGTCACCGGCCGCAAGCTCACGGAACAGGCCCTGCGCGCCAGCGAAAGCCGGCTGCAGACCGTGTTCGAGCAGGCATCGGTGGGGATATCCGAGACGGACCTGGACGGCCGCTTCCTGCGCGTCAACCAGGCCATGTGCCGGCTGCTCGGGCGCGACGCGCAGACGCTGCTCGGCCTCACGTACCGCGACATCATCCATCCCGACGACGTGGCCGCCAGCATCGCCGCGACGCGGGAAGTCGCCGCCGGGGGTAGCATCGCCGCGCTCGACAAGCGCTACGTGCGCGCGGACGGCAGCGAAGTGTGGGGCCATACCGGCATCAGCCGGCTCGTGGACAGCGCCGGCCACCCCGTCTCCATCATCGCGGTCACGACCGACCTGACGGAACGCCGCCGGGTCGAGGCGCAGTTGCGCGACCTGAACGAATCGCTCGAGCGCACCGTGAGCAACGAGGTGACCGAGCGGATCAAGGCCGAGCGTGCGCTGCGCCACGCCCAGAAGATGGAGGCGGTGGGGCAGCTGGCCAGCGGGGTGGCGCACGACTTCAACAACGTCCTGCAGATCATCTCCAGCAACCTGCAGCTGGTCGAGCGCGATGCGACCGCGAGCGCGCGCCAGCAGGAGCGCGTGGCGCAGGCGCTCGCGGCGGTCACGCGCGGCTCGCGCCTGTCGCGGCAACTGCTGGCGTTCGGCCGCAAGCAGAACCTGCAGCCGAAGGTGACGCATCTCGGACGCCTGCTGGACGAGATCGCGCCGCTGCTCCTGCGCGCGCTCGGTGACGGCGTCAACCTGAGGTTCGAGGTGGCCCCGGACCTGTGGAGCACGGCCGTGGACCGCAACCAGTTCGAGAACGCGGTCCTGAACATGGCGATCAACGCCCGCGACGCGATGGGCGGCAACGGCAACCTGCGCATCGCCGCGACCAACCGGATCGCCCCCGACGGCGCCCACGTAGTCGGGTTGGCCGTGACGGACGACGGTTGCGGCATGACGCCCGAAGTCCTGGCCCACGTGTTCGATCCGTTCTACACGACCAAGGATGCCGGCAAGGGCACGGGCCTCGGCATGAGCATGGTGTACGGATTCGTGCGCCAGAGCGGCGGCACCATCCAGATCGACAGTGCGCAAGGCATGGGCACCACCATCGTCGTCGAACTGCCGCGGGTGGACGGCGCGCACGAGATCGCGCGCGAAGCCGCGGCCGCGCAGGTGGCGGGCGGCCACGAGACCGTCCTGCTCGTCGACGACGATCCTGCCGTCCGCGTCGTCACCGTCGACATGCTCGCCGGCCTGGGCTACCGCGTGCTCACGGCAGCCAGCGGCGACCAGGCGCTCGACATCCTGCACAGCGGGGCCGCGATCGACCTCCTGTTCAGCGACGTCTCGATGCCCGGCCAGGTGACGGCCACCGACCTGGTGCGCCACGCCGCCCGGTTCGCGCCCGGGATGGCGGTCGTGCTCACGTCCGGCCACGCGATCGACCCATCGCTGCTCGACGTCGGGATGCCGGCCGACATCGTGCTGCTGCCGAAGCCTTACACCCTGCCCCAGCTCGCGCTGACCCTGCGCACCCGCCTGGATGCGCGCGCGCCCGTCCTGTCAGGTACGTCGGCCGAGCCCGCGGGGGCCGCGCGGACCGGACCGCTCCGGTTCCTCGTCGTGGAAGACGACCCGGACGCGCGCCTGCTCACGTGCGAGATCCTGGAGGCCCTCGGCTACGCGGCCCGCGGCGCCGCCACCGCCGAGCAGGCGCTCGCGCTGCTGCAGGACGGCGCCGTCGACGTGCTGTTCACCGACCTGAACTTGCCGGGCATGCAGGGCGACGTGCTGGCCACACGGGCGTGCGCCGGCAACCCGTCATTGCGGGTGATCCTCGCGTCGGGCGAGGGCGTCGTCGACGTCGACACCGGCGCGCACGCGGCCGCCCTGCTGCCCAAGCCCTTCGAACTCGCCCAGCTCCAGCACACCATCGCCGCCATCGAAAGCGCCCTCAGCGCGGACGACGCGGACCTGCTTGCGGGCGCCTGACCCGCCTCCACACGACCCTCCATGTACAGCAACGACAACGACCTCCGTCTCCTCCTCGTCGACGACGAACGCATGAGCGCCGACATGCTGCTCGGGATGTTTGCCGGCGAAAGCGACGCGACGCTCCGCTGCGTGCACGATCCGGACAGCGCCATCGCCGCGGCACTCGACTTCAAGCCCACCGTGATGCTGGTCGACCTGCGCATGCCGGGCGTCGACGGCCTCGACCTGATCCACCGGCTGCGCGACCATCCGGCGACGGCGGCGGTGCCCCTGCTGATGCTGTCGACCGAGGTCGATCCGCACGTGAAGGCCGCCGGCTTCGCGGCGGGTGCGGCCGACTACCTCGTCAAATGGCCGGACCGCGTGGAACTGACGGCACGCGTGCGGGCGCATTCGAACGCCTGCCTCGTGGCGCGCGAACGCGACCGCGCCGCCGCCGCCCTTGCGGACAGCCGCACCGCCCTGCTGCGCCGCACGGAGCAGCTTGCGCACGCCCAGGCCGCGCTGCACGAGGCGCAGAAGATGGAAGCCATCGGCCAGCTCGCCGGCACGGTGGCGCACGACGTCAACAACATCCTGCACATCATTAACGGCCATTTGCAGCTCATGCGCATCGAAAACCCCGACGAACGCGCGCGCCGCCGGATCGACGCGGCGACGGACGGCGTGCGGCGCGGCACCCAGCTGACCACGCAGCTGCTGGCGACGGCACGGGGCAATTCGCGCACGTCGGAAAGCATCGACCTCGGCGCCTTCCTGCGCGGGATCGACGGCACCGTGTTCAACCCCGCGGGCGCCATGCCGCCGTGCGCGCTGGACCTGGCCAGCACACCTTCCTGCGCGTCGCTCGACCCGATCGAGCTGCAGAAGGTACTGGCCGAACTGGTGAAGAACGCCCGCGAGGCCACGTCCGGCGGCGGCGCCGTCACCCTCGTCCTCGACAGCGAGCAGGTCGCGCCGCGCACGGCGCAGGTCCCGGCAGGAAGCTACGCGCGCATCCGCGTCGTCGATACGGGCGCCGGCATGGCGCCCGACGTGCAGCGCCGCGCGTTCGAACCGTTCTTCACGACCAAGAGCGGCGTGCAGGGTGCGGGACTCGGCCTCGCGCTGGCGGCGGGGTTCGTCCGCAAGCATCATGGCCACATCGACCTGGAGAGCCGCGCGGGACACGGCACCTGCGTCACGCTGCGCTTTCCGCTGCAGGCCGGCTGACGGTCAGGCGTTCTGCAAACGGCCGGCGCGCGTCCCGCCGCCCACCCCCACCGCCGTGACGATGGCCAGCGCCTGGAACAGCGCGATTCCCGCGAACAGCCACCCCGGATGCCCCGCATCCATGACGAGCCCGAACAGCGCCGGCCCCACGGACAGCCCCGCATCCAGCCCGGAATAGACGATCCCATACACGCGCCCCGTCGCATTCTTCGGCGCCGCCGCGCGGATCATCAGGTCGCGCGACGGTCCCGCGATGCCCGAGAAGAAGCCGACGAGCGCCATCAGCGGCAACGCGAGCCAGCCGGGCACGACGGCCACGCCCAGCAGCAGCGCCAGCGCAGCGGCGACGGCGAAGGCGATGGCCACCGTGCGGTCGTGGTCCTGCCGGCCTGCCCCGACGAATCCGCCCAGCAGCATGCCGCCCGCCGACGCCAGCATGTACGCCGTGTACGAACCCGTCGCCAGCTCGCGTGAGATGCCGTACAGCTGCATCAGGCCGATCGAGGCAAAGGCCTGGATGCCGCCCAGCGCCACGGCCGTCAGGAAGAAGAACGCGAAGCACATCCACACGGCGCGCAGGCGCAGAAACGACAAGGTGCCCTCGCCGGCCGCAGGTGCAGCGGCAACGGCCGGCTTGGGTTCGGGGGCCAGGCGCGCGCGGTTCAGGAGCAGGACGGCCAGCACCGCGAGCGGCAGGATCGCCGCGCAGGCGAGCGCCATGCGCCAGCTGGAGAACGCCGCGACCGTCGTCATGAACAGCGGCGCCGCAGCCCAGCCGATGTTGCCGCTGATGCCGTGCACGGAAAAGCCGTGCGCAAGCCGGGCGCGCGAGACGCGCTGGTTCAGCAGCGTGTAGTCGGCGGGGTGGAAGACGCTGTTGCCGACGCCGGCCAGCAGCGCGCCCGCCATCAGCGCCGCGTAGCTGCCGGCGACGGACAGCACGAGGGCCGAGACGCCCAGCATCGTCATGCCGAACAACAGCACGCTGCGGGCGCCGACCTTGTCGACGACGAAGCCGGCCAGCGCCTGGCCGACGCCCGACACCACGAAGAACGCCGTCAGCAGCAGGCCCAGTTCCGCGTAACTGAGGCCGAACGCGGGCTTCAGCCAGGGGAACAGCGCGGCCAGGATCAGGTGGTAGAAGTGGGAGGTGCCGTGGGCGAGGCCCACCAGGGCGATCACGCGCGCGTCGGCGCGCAGGGTGCTGTCTTGTGACATATTTACTCCAAGGGAAAACGCCAGTGTAGGCAAATACACCACGGCTGAATTACGATAGCAGGACAACTTCTATCGAGAATCGGACATCCGTGAGCATCCCCGTCGTCCACCATACGCAGCCGTTCCCCGACTGCTTCGATCCCACGCCGGCGCGGCCCGTCACCCTGACGGCGCGCGACCTGGTGGCGCTGGACAATGTTGCGCCGCACACGCACACGTTCGGCCAACTGACCTATGCGCGCGAAGGCGTGATCCGCCTGACGGCCGCCGGCAGCAGCTGGATCGTGCCGCCGTCGCGCGCGATCTGGACGGCGCCCGGCGTCGTGCACGAGGTCACCGTGCTCGAACCCGTGCGCCTGCGTCCCGTGCGCATCCACGCTGCGCGCTCGCCCTTCCCCTTTGATCCATGCCGCGTGCTGGAAGTGTCGACCCTGCTGCGCGAACTGATCCTCGCACTGGAACAACTGCCGCAGCTGGAACCGTCGCCGCGCGCGACGATGCTGTCGGAACTGATGCTGGACGAGCTGGCGCGCGCGCCCGCGCTGCCGATCCGCGTGCCGCTGCCGCGCGACAAGCGGCTGCAAAGCCTGTGCGAACGCCTGCTCGACGAACCGGGCGCCACGCACACGCTGGCCGACTGGGCGCGCCAGGTGGGCGCGTCCGAGCGCACGCTGGCGCGGTTGTTCGAGCGGGAGCTCGGCATGAGTTTCACCGAATGGCGCCAGCAGGTGCGCCTCGCGCATGCGGCGCCGCTGATCGCGCGCGGGATGCCGTTGGCGCGCGTCGCGGAAGAACTGGGCTATACGAGCCAGTCCGCGTTTTCGCACATGTTCAGGAAGACGTTCGGCTGTTCGCCGTCGGCGTTTTTCGCGCAGCGCTGACATGCAGCACTTCTACAGGAAGGCCCTCGGCGCGTTCGTGCTGCTGCTGGCCGCCGACGCGCTCATCGCGGGTTTCTGCATCCATCGCAGCGCGCCATCCGCTTCGACTTCAAGATATCGGACGCCATCTCGCATTTGGGCGCGGGCGGCGCTGCAGTTCGAAGGGACGGCGGATCTGTCGAGGTACTCGACCGTTTCTTTCCTCGCGAAATGCGCGCCCGCCCATGCGCTGCCCCTCAACTGACCGAGGCGGCCAGACTGCTGACCGACCAGGCCGGTGCGACCGTGGCGGAAATCGCGTATTCGGCCGGCTATGCCAATCGTTCGTATTTCAACAAGCTGTTCAAGGAGGAATATGGCTGCACGCCCGGGGCGTTCCGGCGCCATGGCACCCGTGTGAGGTCTGGCTGACGCCCAGTCGCCGCTCCAGCCCCGTCCGGACGTCCGGCCAGTCGAGGTCGGTGATCGCGAACAGCACGCTGTCGCGCACGTGCCCGGTCCAGGTGACGCGTTCACGCCGCAGCACGCTCTCGCGCACGGCGCCCAGTTTCACGATGGCGGCCTGGCTGCGCACGTTGCGTGCATCCGTCAGCAACTCGACGCGGCGCATGCCGCTCCCGAACGCGTGCGCCAGCATCAGGTATTTCGCTTCCGCGTTGACGGCCGTGGCGCGCACGTCCGGATGGATGAACGTGCCGCCGATTTCCACGGTCTGGCGCGTGGGCTTGATGTTCAGGAAGCTGGTGGTGCCGACGACGGCGCCGGTGGCGAGGGCGCGGATGGCGTAGGCGATCCAGCCGCCTTGCGCCACCTGCGCGTTGAGACTGTCCCAGAAGCCGTCGAAGCCGTCGCCCTGCCCGTTGATCGCGAACAGCTGCCACGCGTCGGGGTCGCAATCGAGCGCGCTGCGCACGGGTGCACGGAGCGTCTCGTCAAAAGGTTCGAGCCGCACGTGGCGGCCTGCGAGGGGGACGGGGTTCATGTCCCCCCATGATAGCAGAGCGTTAATGAACAGACGGCTGCGGCGCGGTGATGCCCGCGCCGGCCCCCCGCGGCCGGTAGGCCTGCGCGGCCTGGTGGGTATCGTCGTATTCCTTGAAGCTGGCGATCTTGCCGCCGGCGACGCGGAAGACATGGCACCAGTCGCCGCTGAACTCGGCGCCGGTGGCCTTGACGACGAACGTGCCGTGGCCCTGCACGACGACCTGGTCATCCTGGGCGATGAAGCGGTCCGGCTTGAATTCGCGCGGTTCCTGGCACTCGGCCAGGATGCGGAAGAAGTCGGCCATTTCGCTCACGCCATGGCGCTTGCCGCTGAACGGAATGCCTTCCACTTCCGGCAGTTCCCAGTCGATGTCCTGCGCGGCCAGGCCGAGCAGCGTTTGAATGTCGCCCCTGCCGTACGCGTCGTACGCCTGCTCGATCAGGCTGATGTTGGCTTGCTCGTTCATGATCCTCTTCCTGAAAGTCGATGATCGGACTTCCAGTATCGCTTCCGCACCGGGGATTTCAAGGGTGGTCAAGTGGTCACGCTGAACGGCACGCCCACGTCGTTCCACGCGTCCGCCTCTTTCTCGAACCAGGCGGCGACCGTCGGATGCTGGCGCAGCCAGCCGCGCGGCGTCTCGATGTCGATGCGCCCCTTCATGCGCAGGCGGACGGCGTCCACGTCGCCGTCCACGCGCGCGTGCATGAACACGGCGGCCAGGCGCAATGCGAGCACCGCCTTGGCCAGGTCGGGCACGCCCAGCACTTCCCTCACCTTGCGCAGGTTGCCCTTCTGGCCCAGCACGATGAGGCTCATCAGCCGCTGCTCGCGCGCCGTGAATCCGGGCAGGTCGGCGTGTTCGACGATGTAGGCCGCATGCTTGTGCGCGCCCGTGTGCGACACGGCCTGCCCCACCTCGTGCAGCATGGCGCTGCGCAGCAGGTGGTGGACGACGGCTTCGTCCTGCGGCGCCAGCTTGTCGAACAGGGTCTTCGCGATGGCCGCCGTGCGCGCGGCGCGCTGCGCGTCGACGCCGAAGCGGCGCATGCAGTCCTGGATGGCCAGGTCGCGGCGGTCGTGGCGGTTGGCGCGCAGCTCCAGGTCGGACAGCACCCCGAGGCGCAGGCCGGCGTTAATCGCTGTCATGGCGGCTACCCCCAGCTCCTGCATCACGCCGATCAGGATCGACAGGCCGCCCGTCATCACGATCACGCGCTCGCGTTTCACGCCCGGCAGGTCGAACGCGTCGACGTGACCGAGTTCGACCAGCTTGTCGCGCAGCGCGAGCAGGCTCGCCAGCGACATCGTGCCGTCGCCGATCCGGTTGCGCGAGATGACCTCGCTGATCGCGCGCATCGTGCCCGACGAGCCGTAGACCGCATCCCAGCCATGCTGGCGGTACTGGCCGGCCAGGTCCTCGAACTGGGCGCGCGCCGCGTTGACGGCCGTCTCGAACGCGTCCGCGCTGATATGGCCGCCGCGGAAATACGTGGCGCTCTGCGGATGCGTGCCGGTGCTGAACGATTCGACGATGCGGATGTCGTCGCCGTCCGCCGCAATGACTTCCGTCGAGCCGCCGCCGATGTCGATCACGAGCCGCCGCCCGGTGCGCCGGCCCAGTGCGCGTGCGACGCCCATGTAGATCAGGCGCCCTTCTTCCTCGCCGGAGATGATCTCGATCGGATGGCCGATCGCCTCCTCCAGGCGCGGCAGCACGGCCTGAGCATTGGTGGCCACGCGCATCGTGTTGGTCGCGACGACGCGCACCGCATCCAGGCGGAACTGGCGCAGGATGCCGCTGAAGTCGCGCAGGGTGCGCAGCGCCGTCTCGACCGCTGCTTCGGACAGCGCATTGTCCGGGCCGAGGCCGGCCGCGAGGCGGATCGGGTCGCGCGCCGTGCGCACGATGTGGATCTGGCCCGCGATCGGCTCGCCGATGTGCAGGCGGAAGGAGTTGGAGCCGAGGTCGACTGCTGCGTACATGGATGGGCTCGCGTTGAGTGGCGTTGACGGCAGTATAGCGGCCCCCGGCGCTCCCGCGTCTCCCGTTACGTCTTCAGGGAACGCCATCAACGCAGCGCCTCCTTCAGCACACGGCCTTCCGCGCCCGCCGGACGGCGTACGTGCAGGATCTGCGCCAGCGTCGGGGCGATGTCGACGACTTCCGCGTAGCCGGCCTGCTCGCCCGGGCGGATCCAGCGCCTGCCCATGATCAATAACGGCACCGAAGTGTCGTACTGCCACGGCGTGCCATGGCTCGCGCCCGCCGAGCCGCTGCCGAAGATCGTGTACGGCGTCGTGACCACCAGCAGGTCGCCGGACAGCTGGCTGTTCCACGCCCGCTGCATCAGCGTGCCGAGGCGCGATGTCGCGGCGACGCCCTGCTCCAGCTGCGTGCGCGTGAAGACTGCCGAGATGCCCGGCTGCGCCAGCAGGAACCGGGCGGCGGCGTTTTCCACGTCGGCGCGGACGAGGCCCCTGCTGACGATGGCGTCGTCGTCCAGGTGCACGTCGGGCAGCAGCGACGTCCTGACGAGTTTCGCGCCGCCGAAGCGTTCGGCCAGCGCGGCGTTCAGGTTCTCGAGCAGCGTCTTCGGATTCACGCGCAAGGCGTCCGCATGCTGCGTACGCGCGAACTCGGCCGTGTTGGCGAAGCCGTGGTCGGCCGTCAGCACGACGAGCACGTTGTCCAGGCCCACGCGCTTGTCGAGGAAAGCGAAGAATTCGCCGATCTTGCGGTCGATCTGCTGCAGGTGGTCGTGCGACATGCGGCTTTCCGGGCCGTACGCGTGGTTCACGTAATCGTGGCCGGACAGGCTCACGCCCAGCAGGTCCGGCGCGCCGGTCGGATTGCGGCCCAGCTGCTCGCCGTCGACGGCGGCCTCCGCGAACTCGAGGGTCAGTTCATCCACGGCCGGGCTCACCTTCAAGCGGCCGTAATAGTCGGCGGCCGGCTTGCCGCTCTCGCTGTAGAACATGAAAGGAAATCGGTTCGGGTTGGACGTCGTCGCCTCCGGATACGGGGCGTCGTCCGCGTAGGCCTTGTCGTCCAGCAGCGGCTTCCACGACGTCGCATAGTAGCGGTCCTGCGGTTTCGAAGCGCGGAAGCGTTCGACCCAGGCCGGATGCTTGTCCATGTAATAGGTGCTGCTGGCAAAGTCACCCGTCTTGTCCATGAACATGTACGCGGTGCCCGTCTTGCCCGCGAGCAGGATCGCGCCGCGGTCCTTGCCGGACACGGTCACGACCTTGCTGCGGTTGCCGGTGGCGTAGCGCAACTGGTCGCCGAGCGTGTCCACGCGCAGGTTCGCGGGCGACGTGCCGTCGTGCGGGTCCGTCTCTTCGTCGATGTAGTGGTAACGGGTGTCCTCGGTGCAATAGACCTGCTTGCCGTCCGCAGCGATCCAGTTGTTGCCGATGATGCCGTGCCGGTAAGGATACGCGCCGGTCAGCACGGCCGAGTGGCCGATGGCCGTCACGGTGATGCCGTGCGCCTGGTGCGCATCCGTGAACGACGCGCCCTGCTTCAGCAGCCGGCGCAGGCCGCCGGGGCCGAACTGGTCGCGGTAGCGCTGGACCTGCTCGGCCGGCAGGCCGTCGATGACCATCACGACCACGAGCTTCGGCGGCTTCACCTGCGCGGCGGCCTGGCCGGACGCGGCCGGCCTGTCGGCGCCCGCGGCGGGGGCCAATGCGGGCAGCCACAGCGCGGAACAGGTGATCAGGGTGAGCGAAGTCTTCAGCCAGGACGGTCTCATGCGGTCGGTCTTTCTGTCGGGTTGCTGGTGTTGGCAATCGTACATTGTATTAAGGCCAGATGTCAGTTCCGTGACAGGCAGGTCAGCCCGCGAAGTGCGCCGCCAGCCCCAGCGCCCGAAAACGCTCGACGACGAAATCGACGAACACCCGCGTCTTGGCGGGCAGCAGCCGCCGGTTCGAATAGTAGAGGAACAACGGCCCCGTCTCCGCATACCAGTCCGGCAGGATGCGCACGAGGCGCCCGTCCGCCAGCAGCGGCCCAGCGTGCGGCGCGGGCAGCAGCGCGATGCCGAGACCGGCGGCGGCCGCATGCGCCATCGCTTCCGGATCGTCCAGCACGGCCACGGGCCGCGGATCGTAAGGCGCCACGCGGCCCGCGTCGTCGCGCAGCGTGAGTACCTGCAGCCGGCCCGTGCGGATCGAGCGGCGCGCGATGCCGTCGTGCGCGGCCAGGTCGTCCGGATGCATGGGCGTGCCGCGTCGGGCCAGGTAGTCGGGCGACGCCGCGAGCACGATGCGCACCCGCGCCAGCTCGCGCGCGACGACACCCTGCGGCAGCTCGACGCCGCCACCGATCGCGACGTCGAACCCTTCCGCGATCAGGTCGACCTGGCGGTTATCGAAGTGCAGGTCGGGCAGCACCTCGGGATAGCGGCGGCGGAATTCCGCCAGCATCGGCACGAAATGCATGCGCCCGACGGCCGGCGCCATCGCCACCTTCAGCGGCCCCGCGGCGCGGTTGGCGCCCTGGCGCACGACGGCCATCGCGTCCTGGATGCGGTGCCAGGGCTCGGCCACCTCGCGCAGCAACTGCTCTCCCTCCTCCGTCAGGCTCAGCTTGCGCGTGCTGCGCCGGAACAGGCGCACGCCCAGGTTCGCCTCGAGCCGGGCCACGTTCTTGCTGACACCGGCCGGCGTCAGGCCCAGGCGGCGCGCAGCCGCCGAAAAGCCGCCGTCCTCAGCGCTGTAGATGAAGGAATCCAGATGCTCCATGGCCGACCTTTAACTGAGGGTTGAAAGTCTTGTGCTTTTTGACCGGCTAGTTTGAACCGGGAGTTGGAATGATACTGCAGACATCAACCACCCCAACCGAATGGAGAGCATCATGGCAAACACGAACCTGAACGACAAAGTCGCCTTCGTCACCGGCGGATCGCGCGGCATCGGCGCGGCCATCGTGGAGCGTCTTGCGCGCGACGGCGCGGCGGTCGCCTTCACCTACCAGTCATCGGACGCCGCCGCGCAGGCGCTGGCCGGCCGCATCGAAGCGGCCGGCGGCCGGGCCCTCGCGCTGCGCGCCGACGTGGCCGATGCGCAGGCGCTCGCCGCCGCCATCGACACGGCCGCGAACAAATTCGGCCGGCTGGACATCGTCGTCAACAACGCGGGCGTCTTCCTCGGCGGCCACGTGACGGAATTCTCGCTCGCCGACTTCGACAAGACGGTCGCCGTGAACGTGCGCGCCGTGTTCGCCGCGGCGCAAGCGGCCGCGCGCCACCTGCCGGACGGCGGCCGCATCATCAACATCGGCAGCACGAACGCGCTGCGGATGCCGTTCGCCGGCGGCGCGGTCTACGCGATGAGCAAGTCGGCCCTGACGGGCCTCGTAAAAGGCCTGGCGCGCGACCTGGGACCGCGCGGCATCACCGTCAACAACGTGCTGCCGGGGCCCGTGGACACGGACATGAATCCGGCCGACACGGATTTCGGCAAGTCGCTGCACGGCTTCATGGCCCTGCCGCGCCATGGCCGGCCGGAAGAAGTCGCGGCGATGGTCGCCTGGCTGGCGAGCCCGGAAGCGAGCTTCGTCACGGGATCGGACCTGGCGGTCGACGGCGGCTTCGCAGCGTAAAACCGGGGTCAGAGCCCCGATTTTGGAAATTTCCCAAAATCGGGCTCTGACCCCGGTGTTCAGTCGACGCGCTTGACGGACTCGCGCACGACGAGGTTCAGCTGCGGCACCTCGATGTCGAGCATCTCGTGGCCGATCATCTTGACGATCGCGCGGCCCAGGCATTTGCCGACGTCGAACAGCGGCTGGCGCACGGTGGTCAGCGGCGGCGTCGTGTACATCGAGCTGTGCAGGTCGTCGAAGCCGATCACGGAGATGTCCTCCGGCACGCGGATGCCGCGCCGGTACAGCGCCAGCCGGGCGCCATACGCGGTCAGGTCGTTGGCGCAGAAGATCGCGGAAAAGCGCTGGCCCGATTCCAGCAGGCGCTCGACGGCCAGCAGGCCGCTCGATTCCTGGAAGTCGCCGCCGACGATCAGCTGCTGCTGCTCCTTGATCCCGTGCTTCGCCAGCGTGTCGCGGTAGCCGGCCAGGCGGGCCAGCGCATCCTGGTGGTCGGACGGGCCGGTGATGAACGCGATGTTGCGGTGGCCCTGCTCGATCAGATAGCTCACGGCCTCGCACGCGCCCCAATAGTTATCCAGGCAGAAGCCGTACGCACGCGGCGAGCTCAGGTCGCGGCCGAAGGCGACGATGGGCACGCGCTGCGACAGTTTCAGGATCTGCGCATCCTTCAATTTACCGCTCAGGATGACGAGGCCGTCCACGCGACGCGCGATCAGGAGCTCGATGCGCTCGGCCTCCTCGTCCGCATGCCAGTGGCCGGACACGATCAGCGGCGCGTAGCCCGTGCCCTGCAGGGCCTCGTCGATGCCGGCCATGGCGTCGGCGAAGTAGCCCGACACGAGCGACTGCGTCAGGACGCCGATCGTGCGCGAGCTGCCCGTCTTGAGGTTCTGGGCCAGCACGTTGGGCTTGTAATTGAGCCTTTCGATGACGCTTTCGATGGCCTGGCGCTTTTCCTCCGACACCTTGGCGGTGCCGTTCAGGAAGCGCGAGACCGTCGCCGCGGACACGCCCGCCACACGGGCGACCTCGTGGACCGTGACCATCGGCGAACTGCTGGAATCCTTTTTCATGCGTTTCGGCCTGCATCTTGACACGGCGGCTGCCGCGAAGCTCGTGAATATACACCAGAGATGCCCATTTGACATGTCGCATTGATGCTTGGAAGGAAAAAATGCTGTTGACACCCGGCCAACGACGCATGTACGATGAAATCGATTTCAAAAGATTGCAGAATTCCGCCCTATAACGACTACAACACGTACCATGACCGACTCCATCCGTTTTCCTTCCAACTTCACGTGGGGCGTCGCCACCAGCGCCTTCCAGATCGAAGGCGCCTTTGACGCCGACGGCAAGGGCCCTTCGATCTGGGATACGTTCTCGCACGATCCGGCCAACATCATCGACGGCAGCAACGGCGACGTCGCGTGCGACCACTACAACCGCTACCGCGACGACGTGGCGATGATGGCGTCGCTGGGCGTGAACGCCTACCGCTTCTCGATGGCGTGGGCGCGCGTGCAGCCGACCGGCAAGGGCGCATGGAATGAACCGGGCTTCGATTTCTACACGCGCCTGCTGGACGCGCTGGACGAAAAAGGCATCGTCGCGCACATCACGCTGTACCACTGGGACCTGCCGCAGGGCCTGCAGGACGACGGCGGCTGGATGTCGCGCGACACCGCGCACCGCTTCGCCGACTACGCGGCCGAAGTGGCGCGCCGCTTCGGCAACCGCGTGGCCAGCATCGCCACGCACAACGAGCCGTGGTGCACGGCGAACCTCGGCTACGGCAACGGCCAGTTCGCGCCCGGCGTCGCGGATAAAAAACAGGCGATCCAGGTGTCGCACCACCTGCTGCTGTCGCACGGCCTGGCCATGCAGGCGATGCGCGCGGTGAATCCTCCCTGCCAGCTCGGCATCGTGCTGAACCAGTGGACCGCGGAGCCGGCCACGGACACGGAAGCCGACCGCCGCCTGGCGGCACTGGAATGGGCCAATTCGGTCGAGTGGTTCATGGACCCGATCTTCAAGCGCCGCTATCCCGCCCTGTCGCTGGAAGCGCATGGCGCGAATGCGCCGGTCGTGCATGCCGGCGACTTCGACATCATCGCCCAGCCGCTCGACTTCCTGGGCGTGAACTACTACCGCCGCGAAGTCATGAGCGCGGAAGTCCCGCCGCGCAAGCCGGAAGGCGGTCTGGGCTTCACCGACATGGGCTGGGAAATCTACCCGCAGGGCCTGACGGACCTGCTCGTGCAGCTGAAACAGGAATACCCGGACCTGCCGCCGGTGTACATTACGGAAAACGGCATGGCCGCGGTCGACAGCGTCGGCGCCGACGGCCAGGTCGACGACACCCAGCGCGTGGAATACGTCCGCACGCACCTCGAGGCCCTGAAGGCCGCGATGGACGCGGGCGTGGACGTGCGCGGCTACTTCCTGTGGAGCCTGATGGACAATTTTGAATGGAATTCCGGCTATGAGAAGCGGTTCGGCATCGTGTATGTCGACTACGCGACCCAGCAGCGCATCCCGAAAGCGAGCGCGCTGTGGTACCGCGACTTCATCGCCGGACAGCGCGCCGCATTGCGCGCGGCCTGACCCCCACGGGGGTGAGGTGAGAAAAACAGGAGACCGAGGAAGACATGAGGGACACCATGGATGATGTGCTTTTCGGCGGCGCCCGCCTGCTCGCCGACATCGGCGGCACGAACGCCCGCTTCGCGCTGCAGCGCGGCCCCGGCCGCATCGAGGAAATCGCGACGCTGGCCTGCGCCGCCCACGCCACGTTCACGGATGCCGTGCGTGCCTACCTGGCCGGCCATCCCGGCGCCGCGCGTGAACTGCGCCATGCCGTGATCGCGATCGCGAATCCGGTCGAGGGCGATTTCATCAAGATGACGAATCACCACTGGCAGTTCTCGATCGACGCCGCGCGCCGCGACCTCGGCCTCGACACCCTGCTCGTCGTGAACGACTTCGCCGCGCTGTCGATGTCGGTGCCCAGCCTGGCGGACGCGGACCTCGAACAGGTCGGCGGCACCCGCGTGAGCCCGGACGCCGTGATCGGCCTCGTGGGCGCCGGCACGGGTCTCGGCGTCGGCGGCGTGATTCCCGACGCCGGCCGCTGGAAGGTGCTGCCGAGCGAAGGCGGCCACGTCGCCTTCTCGCCGTCGAACGCGCGCGAACAGGCGATCCTCGCGTACTGCTGGACGAAGTGGGACCACGTGTCGGCCGAGCGCCTGATCTCGGGCCCGGGCCTCGCCACCATCCACGAGGCGCTGTGCGTCATCGACGGCGTCGCCGGCGCTGGCTTGGCCCCGGCGCAGGTGGTCGAGCGCGGCCTGGCGGGCGATCAACTGTGCGCGGAAGTGCTGGACGTCTTCTGCGGCGCGCTGGGCACGATGGCCGCGAACGTGGCCGTGACGCTGTGCGCGCGCGGCGGCATCTACATCGGCGGCGGCGTCGTGCCGCGCCTGGGCGAGTTCTTCGCGAAGTCGTCGTTCCGTGCCCGCTTCGAGAACAAGGGCCGCTTCACCGACTTCTGCAAGCAGATCCCGGTGTACGTGATCCACGCGCCCTACCCTGCCCTGGCCGGCGCCGCCGCGATGCTGGACCAGCAGCTCGTCGACGCCCGCGCCGCGGCGCAGCGCGCCCCGATCGACTCCGTCACGTCGACCCATCATGCGCACGCCTGACCGCATCAGCCACCCCCTGCTGTGGGTACCCACCGGGTACTTCACGATGGCGATGGGCTACATCATGCTGACGAGCGTGACCGCCATCATGTTCAAGAACATCGGCATGGACAATACGCGCGCCGCCGCGTATTCGAGCCTGCTGATCTTCGCCTACACGGCAAAGCCGCTGTTCGCGCCGTTCGTCGAGATGTACCGGACGAAGAAATTCTTCGTGCTCCTGATGCAGGTGCTCATCGCGCTGGGCTTCGCCGGCGCCGGGCTGGCGATGAGCCTGCCCAACTGGATGGTGGTGATGCTGTCGTTGTTCGTCCTGATGTCGTTCATCGGCGCGACGCAGGACATCGCCAGCGATGGGGTCTACGTGACGTCGCTCGACACGCGCACGCAGGCGCTGTACTGCGGCGTGCAGAGCCTGTCGTGGAACGTCGGGCCGATCGTCGCTTCCGGCTTCCTCGTCTACCTGAGCGGGCGCCTGCACACGGAAGTGTTCCACCACGATCCGAAGGTCTTCGGGCCGGACTGGATGGACGCGTGGCGGGTCATCTTCTTCATCGTCGCCGGCCTCGTCCTCGTGATGGCCGCCTGGCATGCGCGCGTGATGCCCGAGGGCGCGCGCGCGGAAAACACGCCGACGAACGTGCGCGGCGCCGCCGTCATCCTGCTCGATTCGTTCGTCACGTTCTTCCAGAAGCGCGACGTGTGGAAGATGATCGCGTTCGCCTTCCTGTTCCGCTTCAGCATCGGCATGCTGGAAAAGATCGGCCCCTTCTTCATGGTCGATTCGGCCGCGAAGGGCGGTCTCGGTCTCTCCAACGAGAGCCTGGGCATCATCTACGGCACCTGGGGCCTGATCGCGGTGCTCGCCGGCTCGCTGCTGGGCGGCATGTTCGTCGCGAAGCGCGGCCTGAAGCGCACGCTGTTCATCCTGTGCTGCGCCGTCAACATCCCGAACCTGACCTTCCTCGCGATGGCGATGACGCTGCCCACGGATTCGTGGACCATCGCGGCCGGCGTCATCGTGGAGAAATTCTTCTACGGTTTCGGCTCGGTCGGCTACATGATCTACCTGATGCAGCAGCTCGCGCCGGGCAAGTACACGACGACGCACTACGCGTTCGGCACGGGCCTGATGGGACTGTGCATGATGGTCACGGGCTCGCTCAGCGGCATGCTGCAGGAATACCTGGGCTACGTCAGCTACTTCGTCGCGGTCATGATCGCCACGATCCCGTCGTTCCTCGCGACGTGGTTCGCGCCGTTCCACCACGACGACGGCATGGGTGCCGGCAGCGCCAAGCCCGCGCCGGCCGCCAACGACGCGAACGCCAGTCACCGCGCGGCCTGAGATCCAGGCCGTCATTTCAAGCCGGGCCGCGCGCCCGGCTTTTTTTTCGCGCCAATTTCCCCGATTCGGGGTCAGAGCACATTTTCGATCAATGTTCACTTAGACATTGCTTACCCATCAGCAGCGTCGTACCGGTGCGCGTACGAGCGAAACGCGGTCCTTCCGACCAACAGGTTTGCCTGAAAGACTTTGCACCAAAAAGTGCTCTGACCCCGAATTTTTCGGAAAATGTGCTCCGACCCCGAATTAGTTCCGGCCCGGCAGATGGGGATGGCCATCCCGAAACACAGGTGACACACACGTCGTCGAGCCCGCAATCGCCCCCCAATGGGTAGAATAGTTAAACATGAAGCCCGGCGCCGACACAATGCTCATCCAAAGAACACATCGGTACGTCAATATCGCAACGGCCATCAGCATTGCTGTACTGCTCGCAGGCATCTCCACGCTTGCCGTCAGCATCCAGCGCACGGCCGCGTCCTGGCGCTGGGTCAACCACACGCGCGAGGTGCTGCAGCACGTGCAGGGCACGCAAAGCCTGATCAACGAGGCCGATGCGCTGCAGAAATCGCTGCGGCTCGAATACAGCCGGCGCGACGATGCGGATTTCCAGGAGCGCCTGACCGCCCTGCCCCGCGCACTCCAAACGCTGACGCAACTGACCAGCGACAATCCAACCCAGCAGCGCACTCTGGCCGACCTGCGCGGCCTGCTGGACGAGTACGTGCGCAACCTGCGCACCGGCATGGAGCGCGCCATGGCTTATCCCAGCAAGGAAGGCGAGCGGGCCTTGCGCCAGGCAATCACCATGCGCATCGCCGCGTTGCTGGCCGAGGAAGAGCGGCTGCTCGTGCTGCGCGACGCCGCCGCGGGCACCGACCGCGCGCGCACGATCGCAGCCGCCGGCGCCGTGTCCGTGCTGTCGGTCGCGCTGCTGTTCTTCGTCCGGGCGATGGCGCGCCGCGACGCCGACTTCCTTGCCGATCAGCGGGCCAACCTCGACGCGACCCTGCGCAGCATCGGCGAAGCCGTGATCGCCGTCGACGCGTTCGGCCGCGTGCGGTTCATGAACCCCGTGGCGGAACAATTGCTCGGCTGCGAAGAGGCGCAAGCGCGCGACCAGTTGCTGACGACGGTATTCCGCATCGCCGGCTCGAGCAGCGACGACGACACACTGGCCGCCGCGCTGCGGGCGGCGCTGCGCGAGAAGCAGGCCGTGACCGGCATTCCGATTACCGGCAGCAGCTCCGCGCAACCGGAGCGGATGCGCGCGTGGCAGCTCAACTGCCAGCCCCTCCTCGTCGACGGCGAGGTCCGCGGGGCCGTGATGAGCATGCTGGACGTGACGGCGCTGAAGCACGCCCAGCGCGAACTCGCCGACGCCAACCTGTTGCTCGAACACCGCATCCAGGACCGTACGGAGCAGCTGGCGGAGGCCAACATCGAGTTGCGCGCCTTCGCCCACACGATCGCGCACGACCTGCGCGCGCCGCTGCGCAACGTGCAGGGCTACGCGGCCGCGCTGCTGGAAGACGAGGCGGCCACGCTGAGCGCCGCGGGCGAACGGTTCCTGCGCCGCATCCTCGCCGTCAGCCAGCACATGGACCGGCTCGTGACCGACCTGCTCGCCTACAGCCAGCTTGCGCGTGCGGAGCTGCGCCTGCAGCCCGTCGAACTGGACCGCGTCGTGCAGCTCGCGCTGGGCGACATGGAGATGCAGATCGCGGCCGCCGGCGCCCGCATCGAGGCCGCCTCCCAGCTGCCGGCGGTGCTCGGCAACGAAGCGGTCCTCGTGCAGGTATTCGAGAACCTGATCGGCAACGCGATCAAGTTCGTCGCGCCGGGCGTGACGCCGCACGTGCGCATCGATGCCCACGTCAACGCCGACGCGGCCTGGGTGCGCATCGCGGACAACGGCATCGGCATTCCGGAAGACAAGCGCGAACGCGTGTTCGACGTGTTCGAGCGCCTGCACGGCGAAGACCAGTACCAGGGCACGGGCATCGGCCTCGCGATCGTGAAAAAGGGCGTGGAGCGCCTGGGCGGCACGATCCGGGTCGAACCGGCGCCGGCCGGCACCGTGTTCCGGCTGTGCCTGCAACGACCGCGTCCGCAGCCCCTGCCGGCCGCCGCGCCGGCGGATGCGCCGCCGGTGGCCTGACGAGGCCTGTCATATTACGGCTACAATAGAAGTCCCTGCACCACGCCAAGCCTCGTCCGCTTACCCACCATGCCCCTGCGCTTCCTCCTCCTCGACGACAATCCCGACGACCGCCTGCTCGCCCGCCGCGAACTCGAACGCCATTTTCCAGGGTGCCGGTCGACGGAAGTGGGCGACCGCGCTGGCTTCGAACAGGTCGCCGCAGCCGGCTTCCCGTTCGACCTCGTCATCACCGACTACCAGATGCGCTGGACGACGGGCCTGGACGTGCTCAAGCTGATCAAGGCGCACGTTCCGCAACTGTCCGTCATCATGTTCACCGCGACGGGCACCCAGGAAATCGCGGTCGAAGCCATGAAGCACGGCCTGGACGACTACGTCATCAAGAGCCCGCGCCACTACGCGCGGCTGCCCGTCGCCGTGCGCACGTGCCTCGACCGCACCGAGATCCGCTCGCGCGCCATCCGCAGCGAGACGCGGCTCGCATCGCTGCTCGAGAACATCCAGGTGGGCGTGTTCCGCATGTCGCTCGAAGGCGAGATGGAGGAAGGCAACCGCGCGTTCTGGAGCATGCTGGGTCTCGGGTCGGGCGAATTCACGAAGGCGGCGCACCACCCGCTGATCGAGGACGTGCGGCAGCACATCCCGGAACTGAAGGCGACCCTGGATGCGGCCGACCTGCAGCTCGACGCGGGCGACCTCGACATGGGCGGCCGCGCCTTCAAGGTGAGGCTGGTGCGCGTGCGCGTAAACGGGCACGACGCGGTCGACGGCATCGTCGACGACGTGACGTCGCTGCGCCGCGCCGAACTGGAAATCCTGCGCCTGAACGCCGACCTGGAACAGCGCATCGCCACGCGCACGCGCCAGCTGCAGGATGCGAACGAGGCGCTGGAGACGTTCGGCTTCTCCGTCTCGCACGACATGCGCGAGCCGCTGCGCACGATCCAGGGCTATGCCAACGTCCTCAAGCAGGATTTCGCCGAGGGCCACCTCGACAAGGCCAGCCTGTACATCGGCCGTATCGAGGCCGTCGCGCACCGGGTCGACACGATGGTGACCGACCTGCTGGAATTCGCGCGCCTGTCGCGCACCGAGATCGCCACCGAAAACGTCGTCGTCAACGACGCGCTGCACGAAGTGACGGCCGCGCTGCACGCCGAGATCCAGCAGGCGAAGGCGCGGCTGCAGATCGAGGTGCCGGACGATCTCACCGTGCGCGCGCACCGCCAGACCGTCGTGCAGGCGCTGACGAACCTCGTGTCGAACGCCGTCAAGTTCGTGCGGCCCGGCGCAGCGCCGGTCGTGCGCATCGCGGCAAGCGAAGCGGGATCGATGGTGCGCGTCACGGTCAGCGACAACGGCATCGGCATCGCACCGGCGGCCCAGGCCCGCATCTTCAACGTGTTCGAACGCCTGCACAGCGAGGAGGAATACCCGGGCACGGGCATCGGCCTCGCGATCGTCAAGAAGGGCGTCGAGCGGATGGGCGGCCGCGTCGCCGTGGAGTCGGCGCCGGGCGGCGGCGCCACGTTCGTGGTCGACCTGCCCGCGCCGCCGGAGCCCGTGTGACGTTCGCCGCCCTCCTCGTCGACGACAGCCCGGACGACAGGGCGCTCGTCGCGCGCGAGCTGGGGCGGCATTTTCCCGACGTCCGCATCACCGAGGCAGGCAGCCCGGAGACGCTGGCCGCGGCGCTCGCCGACGGCCGCTTCGACATCGCCATCACGGACTACCGCCTGCGCTTCACGGACGGCATCACGGTCCTGCGCGAGCTGAAACGCCGCTTCCCCGCGCGTCCCGTGATCATGTTCACCGCGAGCGGCAACGAGGAAATCGCCGTCGAGGCCATGAAGGAAGGCCTCGACGACTACATCACCAAGACGCCCAAGCACTACCCGCGCATCGGCTATGCGGTGCGCGCCTGCCTCGACAACGTGGCGCAGCGCGCGCGGGCCGAACAGGCGCAGGCGCGCCTCGAGATCGCGCTGCGGTCGGCCGGAATGGCGACGTGGCAGTACGATCCGCGCGACCGCTCGATCGCCGCCTCCAGCGACCTCGGGCCGATGCTGGGCCGGCCGCCCGGCCATGCGCCGGCGACCGTGGATGCCTGGCTGGCCGACATCCACGACGAAGACCGGCCCCGCGTGATCGACGCGTGGAAGGCCGCGTTCGCGGGTGCGGACCACTACCGCATGCAATACCGGTTCCGCGGCGCCGACGGCATCGTGCGCTGGATCGCGTCGAGCGCGCGCGTGCTGCGCGGCACGGACGGCAAGCCGTCCATGGTGATCGGCACGGCGCGCGAAGTCACGGCCGACATCGAGACGCGCCAGAACCTGGAACGCAAGACCGAGGAACTGGAACGGGCCGACCGCCAGAAGAACGAATTCCTGGCGATCCTCGCGCACGAGCTGCGCAACCCGCTGGGCGCCGCGCGCTATTCGATCGCGCTGCTGCGCCAGGCTCCGGACGACGCCGCCGTGCGCGCCCGCGCCACCGACGTGATCGACCGCCAGATCGGCCACATGGCGAAGATGCTGGACGAGCTGCTGGACCTGAGCCGCATCGCCCACAACCGCATCGAACTCCACCGGGCACCGCTCGACCTGCGCGGGATCGCCGAACTCGCGTGCGAGAACGCCCTGCCCACGCTGGAGGGCAAGGGCCACGACCTGCGCCTGTCGCTGCCGCCGGAACCGGTCATGGTCGTCGGCGACGAGGTCCGCCTCACGCAAGTCGTCGCCAACCTGCTCGTCAATGCCGCCAAGTTCACGCCGACGCCGGGGCACATCGAGGTGCGCGTGGCGCGCGACGCCATGGACGCCGTGATCGAGGTCGCCGACGACGGCATCGGCATCGCGCCGCACCGGCTGGACGGCGTATTCGAGATGTTCTCGCAGGGCGAGACGAAGGCGCACGGCGGCACGCCCGGGCTGGGCATCGGCCTCGCGGTCGTGCGCTCGCTCGTCGGCCTGCATGGCGGCACCGTGCGCGCGTTCAGCGCGGGCGCGGGCCAGGGCACGCGCATCCGCGTGACCTTGCCCGCCCTGGCGCAACACGCGCCTGCCGCCGCATCCGACGCACCGGCGACGGACGGCGGCGCCCGCGGCCTGCGCGTGCTGCTCGCGGACGACAATGCCGACGCGGCGAACCTGCTGGCGCTGCTGCTGCAAGCCGATGGACACACGGTCCACACGGGCTTCGACGGCATCACCGCGATGGCCCTGGCCGACGCGCACCGTCCGGATGTGATGGTGCTGGACATCGGCATGCCGGGCGCGAACGGCTACGAGGTCGCGCGCTGGGTACGCGCACAGGCGTGGGGCGCGGCCGTGCGGCTCGTCGCCGTGACCGGCTGGGGCATCGAGCACGACGGCGGCCAGGCGCTGGACGCGGGCTTCGACGTGCGGCTCGTGAAGCCCGTCGACATGGCGCATCTGCTCGCTGCCGTCAATGGCTCCCCACCGGAATGAGCGCCGGCTTGTCCTTGTCCTTCAGCAAGAACACGACGAAGCGCGCCGGCTTCGTCCGGCTCGCATTGCGGCCGACCGTGTGCACGTCGCGCGGCCCTTCGTAAAAAGTCTCGCCGGCGCGCAGCGTCTTTTCCTTGCCGCCCTCCACGCCCATGACGATGGTCCCTTCGAGCACGTAGACGAAGCCGTGCGCGTCGTGGCGGTGCACGGGATCGGCCGCGCCGGGCGCGTAGTCGACGGTGAGCATCATGACTTCCTTGCCCGGCGCGTCGGACAGCGCCTGGTGCATCAGCGTCGTGACGACGGGTTCGGGCGGGGCCGCGTGGGCGAGCGTGGCGCAGGCGGCCAGGGCAAGGGGAAGGTAGCGGAACATGATCGAGGTCCTCGTTGTGCGTGAAAACGCCAGTGTAGACAGGGCGCCTGCCCTGCGACAGGCGCCGGCGGGGACGCGCGGCGGTGCCGCAAAAACACCAATCGGCGCGCGCGACGCTGGCAGGAAATCGGGGATTCTTGTCATTGCCGCCGAAGGGGCGCGGGCCTACCATCGGCGTACTTACGTACCGACAGGACCGCCGTGCCCCGCAGCCTCACTTCCGTTCTTCCCAGCCCCGATTGCAACGACGCGCTGGCATCCAGCTTCGCGACAACGTATGCAGGCGTGGTCGCGTTCATGGCCGTCGTCCACGAAGGCAGCTTCGCCCGGGCGGCCGAGCGGCTCGGCATCGGGCGCTCCGCCGTCAGCCGCAGCGTGCTGAAACTGGAGACCCAGCTCGACACGCGGCTGTTCCTGCGCACGACGCGCAGCACGTCCCTCACGGCCGAGGGCCAGCGCTTCTTCGAGGGCTGCCGGCCCGGCGTCGACCGCATCTTCCAGGCGCTCGACGAGATGCGCGAGCTCCGTACCGGCATCCCCCGCGGGCACCTGCGCATCTCGTCCACCGTGGGCTTCGGGCGCAAGATCGTCGCGCCGCTGCTGAAGGATTTTCATGCGCGCTACCCGGACATCACGGTCGACCTGATCCTCGACGACCGCCCCACCGATTTCACGTCCGAGCGCATCGACGTCGCCTTCCGCAACGGCCGCATGGACGACAGCCAGATCGTCGCCAAGAAGCTGGTCCCGATGCCCATGCTCGTGTGCGCATCGCCCGCGTACGCGCAGCGCCACGGCCTGCCGCGCACGCCGGACGAACTGGCGGGCCACTGCTGCGTCAACTTCCGCTTCGCGTCGGGCCGGCTGTTCGACTGGGAGTTCAAGGTCGACGGCGCGGTGCGCAAGCACACGCCGCAGGGGTGGCTCTGTTTCAACGACGCCGACCTCGTGCTGCAGGCCGTCCTCGACGGCGACGGCATCGCCCAGATGGCCGGCTACCAGATCCGCGAGCACCTGCACGCCGGGCGCCTCGTCGCCTGCCTGGCGGAATATGCGCCGGACGACCGCGGCCACTTCCTCTGCTACCTGAGCCGGCACCACATGCCGATGCGCGTGCGCGTCTTCGTCGACGACATCTCCCAGCGCATACGCGCCCTCGGCCTCGATGATCCCGACCTGGCGGGCGGAGGCCGGCCATGAGCCGGACCGCATGGGCGTGCGCGCTCGGCGCCATCCTGTTGTGGGCGCTGTTCGCGACCCTCGTGCGGCTGGCGGGCGACGCGCCGCCGCTGCTGCTGACCGGCGTCGCGCTGTGCTGCGGCGGCCTCGCGTCCATCCACCGGTGGCGCGAATGGAGGGTGCCGGCCGCCATCCTGGGCTTCGGCATCGCCAGCCTGTTCCTGTACCACGCGTGCCTCGTGGCCGCGTTCCGGCTCGCGCCCATCGCCGAGGCGAACCTGCTGAATTACCTGTGGCCGCTGTTGATCGTCGTGCTGGCCCGGCGCGCCGTGCCGCTGCGGCGCAGCCAACTGGCCGGCTGTGTCATCGCCTTCGCGGGCGGCGCGCTCGTCATCGCACCGTCCGCGCCCACCGTCACGCATCTCGCCGGCTACGCGCTCGCCGTGCTCGCCGCGTTCACGTGGGCCGCGTATTCGCTGGCGCCGGCCCGCCTGCCCGCCTATTCGTCCTGGGCCACGGGCGGTTTCTGCCTCGGCGCCGGCCTGCTCGCGCTGGCGGCGCACGCGCTGTTCGAAACGCCGTACCGGCCGTCCGGCACGGAGCTCGCGGGCATGGCCGCCATCGGCATCGGGCCGCTCGGCCTGTCGTTCGTCCTGTGGGACCGCGCCATGCGCACGGGCCGCGCGGCGACGATCGGGTCGCTGTCCTACCTGACGCCCGTGCTGTCCACGCTCGCGCTGGCCGTCACGGGCGCCGTGGCCGCAGGCAGCTGGTGGCGCCTCGGGCCCGCACTGCTGCTCGTCGCCGCCGGGGTGCGGCTGTCGCGCTGACTGGTGCGCTCATTGGTGCGCTCATTGGTGCGTTTCTGGCACCACCGTGCGGCCGGCCAGCCGCCTACCGGCCGCGCGGCGCGCTGCCTACACTCCTTTCGTACCACAACCACCAAGGAGAACGAGATGACCCAGCGTATCAACTACCTCAAGCAGTCCCCCGCCCTCTTCAAGAAGCTCGTCGAGCTGGGCACCCTGATCAACGACGGCAGCATCGAGGAAAGCATCCGCGACCTCGTCGCCATCCGCACGTCGCAGATCAACGGCTGCACGTTCTGCATCGACATGCACGTGAAGCAGGCCACGATCCACGGCGAACGCGCGCTGCGCCTGCATCACCTGGCCGCGTGGCGCGAATCGACCCTGTTCGCCCCGCGCGAACGGGCCGCGCTGGCGTGGACGGAAGCGCTGACGACGCTGTCGCTCCAGGGCGTGCCGAACGAGATCTACGAGCGCGTGCGCAGCCAGCTCACCGAGCAGGAACTCGTCGACCTGACCTACGAGATCATGGCGACCAATGCGTGGAACCGCATCAACGTCGCGTTCCAGACCGTGCCGGGTTCGTACGACAAGGACTTCGGCCTGGACCGCGCCAATCTCGCGTAACGAGGAGACATCCATGAACATCGTCGTCATCGGCGGCACGGGCCTCATCGGCAGCAAGCTCGTGACCCTGCTGCGTGCGCGCGGCCACGAAGCGCTGGCCGCATCTCCCAACTCGGGCGTGAACACGCTGACGGGCGAAGGCCTGGACGCGGCGCTGGAAGGCTGCGACGTCGTCGTGGACGTGGCGAACTCGCCGTCGTTCGCGGACGACGCCGTCCTCGACTTCTTCACGACCTCGGGCCGCAACCTGCTGGCCGCCGCACGCCGGGCGGGCGTGCGGCACCACGTGGCCCTGTCCGTCGTCGGCACGCAGCGCCTCGCGGAGAGCGGTTACTTCCGCGCCAAGATCGCGCAGGAAGAGCTCATTCGCGCATCAGGCCTGCCTTACACCATCGTGCACTCGACGCAGTTCTTCGAATTCCTCAGCGGGATCGCTGCATCGGCCGGCCAGGACGACACGATCGCCCTGTCGCCCGCGTACATCCAGCCCATCGCCTCGGACGACGTGGCGGCGGCGCTGGCGGACGTGGTCCTCGGTGCGCCCGTGAACGGCATCGTCGAGATCGCGGGGCCGGACCGTTTCCGCCTGTCCGACCTCGTGCGCGACTACCTCGCGGTCAAGGGCGACACGCGCACGGTGCGCGCCGACGTCCACGCACGCTATTTCGGCGCGGAGCTCAAGGAGGACACGCTGGTGCCGCAGGGTGCCGCGCGCCTCGGCGCCAGCCGCATCGGCAACTGGCTGCAGGCTCAGGCGCCGGCGAGCCGCTTGCGGTAGGCCGACGGCGTCTCGCCCAGGTTGCGCCGGAACGCGGTGCACATGCGATCCTCGTCGCCAAAGCCGCACTGGCGGGCGACCTGGGCGAGATTCGCTTCCGACTGTTCCAGCATGCGCTTCGCCGCGCCGATGCGGAACAGTTCCACCGCCTTCGCCGGCGGGCGGCCGGTCTTCTGCTTGTAGACGCGGGCGAAGTTGCGGGCGCTCATATGGGCCCGCGCGGCCAGGCGTTCCACGGTGAGACCGGCGTCGTGCAGGTTGTCGAGGATCCAGCCGTGCAGTGCATCGAACGCCGCGTCGTCGCGCACCTGGGCGCGCAGCAGTTCGCTCTCCTGCGCCTGGCCGCCGGCACGCTTCATGAACACGACCAGTTCGCGCGCGACGTCCATCGCGAGCGCGCGCCCGCAGTCTTCTTCGACGAGGGCCAGCGCGAGGTCGATGCCGGCCGTGACGCCGGCCGACGTCCACACGGGATCCTGGCGCACGAAGATCGCTTCGCGGTCGACTTCGAGCGCGGGGAAGCGTTGTTCCAGCACGTCCGCCATGTTCCAGTGCGTCGCCACGCGCCGGCCGTCCAGCAGCCCACCCTGCGCGAGCAGGAACGCGCCTGTGCACACGGATGTGACGCGGCGCGCGTGCGGGGCGGCGCCGGCGATCCAGTCGACCGTCGTGCCCACGTCCGCGAGCACGGCCGAGATCCCCGGCGCACCGGGCACGAGGATCGTGTCGATCGCGCGCCCGGCGAACTGCGCGGCCGGCAGCGTGTCGAGCGCGACGCCTTCCGCCGTCACCACGAGGCCGCCGTCCGCGCTGACCGTGTGCCGCTCGTACGGCACGAGGCCCCGCTCCGCCATCCGCTTGGCGGCGCACCAGAACACGGTCTGCGGCCCGGTCAGGTCGAGCAGACCCATGCCCGGGAAGGCGACGAACAGGACGAGCGGTGCGGCGGGCGTGGATGTCATCGTACGTACGGCTGAGTGAATCGTGCGATCTTACTGCGCGTGAAAACGGTGTCAAGGGCCCGCGACGCCTGCGTCCTGCGATGATTTTTTCCTGGCGACCGATATCGGGTTCGGTATCGCATTCGTCGGTTAGTTGCAATTGTCTCGCGATCCTTACGAAACCCCTGCAATAACAATGACTTGGCCGGCGTGCCTACGCGGGCGCTGCCAGCGGCGGCGCGGGACCGCGGCTTTGACATCGCTACCATGCATGCCCTACATTGCCGGATGCCCTGAATCCACCGGACCGCACATGACCGTACACCGCCCCCGCCCGCCGCGCCTTGCCGCGACGGTCCTCGCCCTCTGCGCCGCCATCGCCTGCATGGGCGCACGCGCGCAGGAAGAACCGCGTCCCGCCACCGGCCTGTCGACGTCCACCTGGACGCCGGACAACGGCAACGGCACGTTCACGAACCCGCTGTTCTACGACGAGTTCTCCGACCCCGACATGATCCGCGTGGGCGACTGGTTCTACCTTACCGGCACGACGATGCACGCGATGCCCGGCCTGCCGGTCCTGCGCTCGCGCGATCTCGTGAATTGGGAATTCCTCAGCTATGCCGTCGACAAGCTGGACTTCGGCCCGGCCTACCGCCTGGAGGACGGCAAGAGCATCTATGGCCAGGGCATCTGGGCCCCGAGCCTGCGCTACCGGAACGGCACGTTCTATATCTTCAGCAACGTGAACGGCCGCGCCACGCAGATCTTCTCCGCCACCGATCCGCGCGGCCCCTGGACGCACCGCGAGATGAAGCGCAGCCTGCACGACCTGTCCGTCCTGTTCGACGACGACGGCAAGGCGTGGGTCGTGTGGGACCACCAGCGCATGCACATCGCGCAGCTGACGGACGACCTGACCGACATCGTGCCCGGCACCGAGAAAGTGCTGTTCGCGCAGGACGCCGGCATGGGCGAAGGCGCGCACCTCTACAAGATCCAGGGCAAGTACTACATCCTCTCCGCCAACTACGCGGGCGGCTTCCGCATGCCCGCCGCGCGCGCGGACAAGGTCGACGGTCCGTATGAAGTGAACCAGGCCATCAGCAAGGACGAGGACTTCGGCATGGCCAAGGGCTACCGCCTGAAGGACAACAATACCCCGCCCGCGATCGAGCCGCCGGACCCGTCGGCCCGCAACAGCAACTCGCTGCACCAGGGCGGCATCGTGCTGACGCCGGCCGGCGAATGGTGGGGCTTCTCGATGATGGATTTTAATTCGGTCGGCCGCCTGCTCAGTCTTTCCCCGATCACGTGGAAAGATGGCTGGCCGTACTTCGGCCTGCCGGGCAACCTGGGCCGCAATCCGCGCACGTGGGTCAAGCCGAAGACGGCCGCGCCCTCCCCGATCGCGGTACCGTTTGCGCGCAGCGACGATTTTTCGGGCACGACCTTGCAGCCGCTCTGGCAGTGGAACCACGTGCCGGTCGACGGCCAGTGGTCGCTGACGGAGCGCCCCGGCTTCCTGCGCCTGCACGCGCTGCCGGCGACGTCGTTCTGGCAGGCCCGCAACAGCCTGACCCAGCGCGCC
The DNA here is from genome assembly GCF_030411975.2 of Massilia orientalis. NCBI lineage: Bacteria > Pseudomonadati > Pseudomonadota > Betaproteobacteria > Burkholderiales > Oxalobacteraceae > Massilia > Massilia orientalis. Next base: position 439,885 of record NZ_JASNRB020000002.1, read on the forward strand.
ATCGGCCCGCGCTCGTCGCCGACGGTGACGCTGGACGCGTCCGGACTGGCTGCCGGCGACGTCGCCGGCCTCGCCCTGCTGAACCTGCCGTATGCGACGCTGGGTGTGGAAAAGACGGCGACCGGCCTGCAAGCGGCACTGTACGACCAGATCACCAACCGCACCGTGCGCGTGCCGCTCCCGGCCGGCGCCACGCGCGTCCAGCTGCGCGCGGATTGCGACTTCCTCACCGAGCAGGCGCGCTTTTCCTGGTCCGTCGACGGCAAGGACTTCGCGCCCATCGGCGAGCCGTTCACGATGGTGTTCCAGCTGAAGACCTTCCAGGGCGTGCGCTATGCCCTCTTCAACTACAACCAGTCAGGGAAGACGGGCGGGCACGCGGATTTCGACAGCATCGACGTCTACCAGCCGAATCCGCACGGCCTGATGCGCGCGATCCCGTTCGGGCAGCACATCCAGCTCGCGGAGTTCAAGACCGGCCGCAAGGTGGCGCCGTATCGGGTGAAGGACATGGGTCTCGGACGTGTCGCCCTGCAGTCCGGCGCGGCCTGGGTCAGCGTCGACGCGAAGGGTAACGTGGGTGTGCGCAAAGGGTCGCCCGGCAAGGCGGAGAGCTTCCAGTGGATCGAGACGCCGACCGGGGAACTGGTGCTGATGTCGCTGGTGACGAACCGGTTCGTGCGGGTCGATCCGGTCACGCATGCGGTGCGGGCGGACAGTCCGGGGCCGGTGCCGGATGGGAGCGACGGGGTGCGGTTCACCTGGTCGTCCATCCAGCGCTAAACGCCGCGCGCAAGCGGCGCATTCCGGTCGCGAACGGCTTTCAGGCAGCGCGATGGCGCACGACGGCGGCGCAGGGCAGCAGCCTGTCCGCTTCGTCGAGCTCGGTGGCGTGAAACGTCCCCCAATCGATGAGCGATTCCAGGACGGGCTTCAGGCTCGCGCCGAGCGGGGTGAGCTGGTACTCGACGCCCTGGGGGTCCGCGGCACTTGACCGTCGCTTCATACCCATGAAATCGCGGAACTGGTGACGACCTTCGCCCAGGCATGCGCCCATGCCCGCGACGCCGGCTTCGATGGCGTCGAAATCCATGGTGCGAACGGGTACCTGTTCGATCAGTTCATGAATTCGGTACTGAATACCCGTACGGATCGCTATGGTGGCGGAAGCGCGGCCAACCGTACCCGTTTCCTGATGGAGGTCGTCGAGGCGGCGGTACGGGAGCTTGGCCCCGGACGCGTCGGCGTGCGCCTGTCCCCGTTCGGAACATTCAACGCCATGCCGACGGACCCTCTTGCGTTGGAAACCCTGATCCATGTTGCCGAGCAGCTGGGGCGACGCGGCGTCGCCTATCTGCATCTCGTGTACGAGCTGATGCCCGAAGGGAATATGGAAACCGCCGAGTTCAAGGCCAGCCACATCGATCACGCCGTGCTTGCAGAAGTGCGAACGAAGTTCAGCGGTGCGATTATCTGGTGTGGCGGCTTCAACGGCCGCGACAGGACGCAGCGTGCTCTCGACACCGGCCTCGTCGACCTGATCGCCTTCGGCCGGCCTTATATCGCGAACCCCGACCTGGCCGAACGGCTGCTGCACGGCTGGCCACTGGTCGAAGCGGCCCCCTCGGTCTATTACACGCGCCGTGGCGAAGCCGGATATACGGACTTCCCGGTCTACTCGACGCCCGACGGCGACGCTCGCGCGGCCTGACGGGCGCGCCGGCCGCGGGCCGCAAACGGCGACAAAAAAAAGGAGCGGCCGGAAACACGACCGCTCCATGAATACCGGACCGCCAGCAAAACGGCCCGGGGAGACGCAACTAAGTGATCAGAACGAGGTGCGCAGGGACATGGTGTAGCTGCGGCCCGGCTTGTTCTCGTCGAAGATCGCGTTGGAGAACGCCGTGTAGTTCTGGCTCTTCGCGTTGTTCAGGTTCCAGACGCTGACCGTCAGGTCCGCGTTGTAGCCGAAGCCGAACACCTTCTGCAGGTTCATGCCGGCCGACATGTCGACCTGCGAGCGCCCCGTCGAATACGCATACACGCCATTGCCCAGACCCGTGTTCGTGTTGCTGATCAGGCTGGACTGGTACTGGCGCGACACGCGCAGGTTCAGGCCGTCCTTCTCGTAATACACGGTCAGGTTATTGGTGCGCGGCGGGACGCCGGCCACCGGCGGTGCGCCCGCGGCTTCATCCTTCTGCTTCGTGTACGTGAAGTTGCCCGTGAAGCCGAAGCCTTTCACCGGCAGCATGTCCAGCGGCTGCTGCCACGTGAATTCCAGGCCGCGTACCTTCAGCTTGGAGTCGATCATGTACGGCTCGGTGATGATCACGTGCTTCTTGTCGCGACCGCCGGCGGCGTCCACGGCCGCCTGCTGCGCGTCCGTCAGGCCCACCGTGCCGTAGATCTTGTCCAGGTCGGACAACGTGTAGTCGATCTGGCGCTGGCCCGGGCGGCTCACGATGTCCTTGGCGAAGCCGGACAGCGCGACATAGCCTTCGCGGCTGAAATACCATTCCACGCCCGCGTCCAGGTTGTTGGCCTTGAACGGCTTCAGGTTCGGGTTCGTCACGTTACCCTGGTTCACGCCCTGGTCGCCGATCGAGAGCTGGGTCTGGTGCAGGTCGGCCGGGTTGGCGCGGGTGAGCGACTTGGAGCCGGACAGGCGCGCGATCACATTCTTCGTCAGGTTGTACGACAGGTTGAACGAAGGCAGGATGTTGTGGTACTTCGTCGATTCGTACACCCAGGTCTGCATGTCCGGGTAGCGGCCGCCCTGTTGCAGGCCCTGGGCGGCGTTGCGCGGGTCGGGCGTGTTGACCGGGGCGCCGATCGTCTGCTCCGTCGTCGCGTAGCGCACGCCGGCGTTGTAGCGCAGCGTGCGGCCGAACACGGGGAAGCGGCCATTGGTCGAGAGGTAGAACGCCGACACCTTCTCGCGCAGGTAGCCGCCGTTGGTCGTCGGCGCGGCGAAGAACAGGTTACGGTAGTGCTGGTAGTTGGTGTCCTGGGCAAACTTGTCCCAGTCGATCGTGATGAAGCCGTGATCGCTCTTGTGGACATACTTCGCCAGGTCGCCGTTCGTGACGGCGGAGCCCAGGTAGGTCAGCGGCGCCGTCTGGCCCTGCGTGTAGCCCGTGCCGTAGCCGGGGTAGGTGCCGGCCGGGATCGGGCCGGGCGCGAAGCGGCCGTCGCACTGGCCTTGCAGCGCCCGGTCCGGCTGGATGAACTGGTAGCTGGTCTGGTTGCCGCAGGTGTAGTTCATCCACGCGTCGGCGTTGCCGTAGTCCGTGTAGCGGCGCGTGATGTCGTCGAACGAGCCGCCCACCTTGATCGCGAACGTGTCGTCGCCCCAGTTCAGGTTCAGGCGCGAGCCCTTGGTCGTGTTGCGGCGCTGGTAGATGTCGCCGCGCAGGCCGGACAGGCCCTGGCCCGGCTGGTACCAGCCGAACTTGGTCGGATCGTTGATGTCGATGTTGCTGGACATGACCGGAATCTGTCCGGGCGTCGTGTTGTCGTACTTGACGACGGTCGGCGCCGACTGCGTCGCCACCAGCACGGTCGGCATGTCGCGGTAGAACTCGCTGTCCGTGTAGTTGACGTGGCCGTCGATGGTCAGGCGGTCGGACGCGTGCCACTCGAAGCCCGGATTGATGCTGCGGAAGTGCGTGTTCTCCTTCATCGGGCGGAATTCCAGGCCCCAGAAGGTATTCGCCAGCGTGCCGCCCGTGATCGTGCAGTAGGCCGAGCAGTCGCTGCGGTCGAACGTCAGGCCGATCGGGATCGGGGTGTTCGCGCGCATGCCGGCAGCCATGTCTTCCTGCTGCATCTTGTTGCCCTTCTGGGCGAAGATCAGGTCCGTGTAGACCATCCAGTCCTCGTTCGGCTGCCACTGGAAGCTCAGCGTCTCGCCGCGGCGGCGGCGCTCGCCGTCGTACACCAGGTAGCGCGGCAGGCGGCCCATCAGGCCGTTGTCGATCTGCTGGATCGTCGCGCCCGGGTTCAGCGCCAGCAGCATCGCGCGGTCGATCGGCGCGCCCGGCTTCAGCACGGCCTGCGCGTACGCCGGCAGGGACGACAGGTCCATGCCGCTGGGGACGGTGGTCGGGCTGTTGAAGTAGTCGCCGCCGATCGAGGCCGGGTCGGAGGCGTTGCGCTGGTCCGCATTCAGGCGGAACGTGCGCATGTCGACGGTCTGGAACACGTCGGTATGGTATTTCGTGTTACCCCAGGCGAAGCCGAACAGCGCGCCGACCTTGCCGAAGCGCGTGTTCCACGTGTTGCTGACGAGGGCCGAGCCCGTGTTGCCCCACTTGCCGTCCTTGTCGCGGTAGTTGCCGCTGGCCGTGAAGGCCGAACGGAAGCCGTTCTTGTCGAACGGGCGCACGCTGCGCATGTTGACGGTACCGGCCACGCCGCCTTCGCTGATGTCCGCCTGCTGGCTCTTGTACACGGTCGCGCTGCGGAACAGTTCGGACGGCAGGAAGTCCATGTCCACTTCGCGGTTGGCGCTGATGTTGCCGCCCCAGCTGCCGGCCGAAGCGGACGCCATCGGGGCGCCGTTCAGCAGCACGCGGGTGAACGCCGGACCCATGCCGCGGATCGAGATGTTCATGCCTTCGCCATCGATCGACGCGCGGGTCACGGTGACGCCCGGCACGCGCGACAGCGCGTCGGCGATGTTCGGGTCGGGGAATTTGCCCATGTCCTCGGAGAACACGGTGTCGGTGAGGCCGTTGTTCTCGCGCTTCTCCAGCGCGGACAATGCCAGCGAGCTGCGGTAGCCCGTCACGGTAACGGTCGGGGCGCTGCCCTGTGCCTTCAGTTCGGTGTTGTCCTGCGCCCAGGCGCTGGACACGAGGCCGGCCAGGACGGTCAGTGCAAACGCGTTGCGGCAATACGGCGCCTTGCGCCGAGCGGCGCTGTTCCAGTGGTGCATCATTTGTCTCCTCTCTCTTCTTCTCTAGCGGCCTTGTGGCCTTTTTGGTGTTGCAGTGAGATGGTCGGTGCTGCGTTCATTTTCCGGTAACGGTTCTCCTTGTTCGGTATTTTTTTTGCGCTCGCCCTAACACAAAATGTTAAACGCTAACATTTTTGGCCACGGCAGGAACTGCGCCGGACTATCGATGAAAAAACCTCGAAAAGCTTGTTGTTCAAGTACGACGTCTGACATGTAACTACCATACTTGAGTAAATATCATCGAACCAATAAATTTTTTTTCGCTATCGATACTCGAATTCATATCCCTCTCTTCATAGACGAGGGCGCTCCCTCTGAGATTTGCTATCCGCTACCATAAAAATCGTGTTAGGGGTGTTATGCGATAACAACACATAGGATGTCTGACCTTATTCGAGCTGCATGCATCATCGGGTTTGTGTCCGAATGTGTCGTAATTCCCCGTCGACACATTGCCGGGGTTTCCGGACATGCAACGGACAATCCCCCGACACACCGGACTGGTCTCATGACGTTCACCGACGCGCCGCGTCGAATAACCGAAGGAGAGACCGATGAATACGACCCACACCGCGCTGGCCGCCACGCTGGCCCTGACCCTGTGCGCCGGCGCCCAGGCCGCCGAAGCGAAGAAGCCGACCGAGAAATGCTATGGCGTGGCGCTGGCCGGCCAGAACGAATGCGCGGCCGGCGCCGGCACCTCGTGCGCCGGCACGGCGAAGAAGGATTACCAGGGCGACGCCTGGATGCTCGTCGAGAAAGGCACGTGCACGAGGATCAAGACGCCGCAGGGCTACGGCTCCCTCACGCCGCGCAAGTAAGCGATGAACGCGACCATGAAAACGCTCGTTGCCGCCATTGCCGCCGGTGCGTTCGCCCTGCCCGCGCTGGCCGCCAATCCGGCTGCCGCAGCCACGAAGAACATCGTGATCGTGCCCGGCGAGTTCATCGATGCCTCCGGCTGGCACGTCGTCCACGACATCCTGAGCCAGAAGGGTTACCACGTGACCGTCGTGCCGGCCGCGCACGCGACGTTCGAGGGCGACGTCGCCCTTGCCCGCCGCGTGCTGTTCCAGCAGTTCGGCAACGTGGTCCTCGTCGGCAACGGGATCGGCGGCGCCGTGATCGGCAACGCCGGCGGCGGCGCGAAGGTGAAGGCCCTCGTGTACGTTGCGGCGCTGGCGCCCGAAGTGGGCGAAAGTCCCCTGCAGCTGCTGCGCGGCCCGGACGGCATGCCGGCGCCGATCGAGGCCGATTTCGCCGGCTACCACTGGGCCGACCGCGCACGCTTCCACGACGACTTCGCGGCCGACCTGACGCCCAACCGCGCCAACTTCCTGGCTGCGTCGCAGACGCCCGTCGGCCTCGCGTTCCTCGGCACGCCCAGTTCCGCGGCGGTGTGGCACGCGAAGCCCAGCTACGCCGTCGTCGCGACGGAAGACCGCATCCTCGCACCGCACACGCAACGCATGATGTACCGCCGCGCCAGGGCGCAGATCGTCGAGATCCGGGGCAGCCACGCCGTCCACATGTCGCGTCCCGAGGACGTGGCCCAGGTCATCGAACGGGCCGCCCGCGACACCCTTTGATTTACCCACACCACAAGGAGAACACCATGAAAGCACAACGTACGAACCGCGTCGGCCTGGCCGGCGCCGCGGCCCTCCTCGCCATCGCCACTCTCGGCATCGCCAATCCGTCGCACGCAGCGGACAACGGCAAGGAACAGCCGGGCCGCTGCTACGGCGTCAACGGCTGCAAGGGCGAAAGCCTGTGCGCCACGGCGAAGAACGATTGCAAGGGCCTGAACCAGTGCAAGGGCCAGGGCGTGATCGTCAAGACGCCGACGGAATGCAAGGCGCTCGGCGGCACGCTGACCGAGAAGGAATGACAGCACGACGTCGCCCCCGCGCAGGCGGGGGCGACGTATCACTTTCGACAATGAGCGAGCCATGCCAGCCCATCCCTCCCCACCGACGTTCGCCGGCTACGGCCTCGGCCTGCGGCGCGAACACTACCGCGACTTCCTCGAGACGCACGTCCCCGTCGACTTCGTCGAAGTCATCTCCGAAAACTTCATGGTGGCCGGCGGCCAGCCGCTCGACATCCTGCGCCGCGTGCGCGAACGGCATCCGGTGGCGCTGCACGGCGTGTCGATGTCGATCGGTTCCGCCGACGGCCTGCGCCGCGACTACCTCGTGCGCCTGAAGGCGCTCGTCGCCGCGGTCGATCCCCTGTATGTGTCGGATCACCTCGCGTGGTCGCGCATCGGCCGCTTCAACTCGCACGACCTGCTGCCGCTGCCGTACACGGACGAAGCCCTCGACGTCGTCTGCACGAACATCGCCCGCGCCCAGGACGCGCTGGGCCGCGCGCTGCTGTTCGAGAATCCGTCCAGTTATCTCGCCTTTGCCGGCACGCCCATGACGGAATGGGAGTTCCTCGCGCGCATGTGCGAGCGCACGGGTTGCGGCCTGCTGCTGGACGTGAACAATGTGTACGTCAGCGCCGCGAATCACGGTTTCGATCCGTTCGCTTATCTCGACGGCATCCCCGCGCAGCACGTGCGCCAGGTCCACCTCGCGGGCCACAGCCAGGGCGACGGGCTGCTGATCGACACGCACGACCAGCCTGTGCCCGATGGCGTGTGGGCCCTCTACGCGCACGCCGTCGCGCGCTGCGGCCCCGTCGCGACGATGATCGAGCGCGATGCCGACATCCCGCCGCTGTCCGAGCTGCTGGCCGAACTGGCGCTCGCGCGGCGCCTCGGGCTCAGGGAGGCGGCATGAATTTGAACATGATGCAGCGCGACTTCCGCCGCTGGCTGACGACGGCCGACATGGCCAGCGCACACCGCCTGGCCGCCGATCGGCGCGGCCTCGACGTCTACCAGAACAACTACCGCGTCCAGCTGATGGGCTGCCTGGAAGCGACCTATCCGATTCTCCGCTCGTTCATCGGCGACGCCGCGTTCCGCCACGCGGCGGCCGTGCACATCCAGCGCAACCCGCCGCGCGCGTGGACGCTGGATGCCTACGGCGCCGGTGTCGAGGCGACGCTGCGCACCGTCTTCCCGGACAATCCGGACCTGCACGAACTGGCGTGGATCGAGTGGTCTCTGGCGACGGCTTTCGTCGCGCGCGACGCCGCGCCGCTGGATCCGGCCCGCCTCGCGCACGCCGACTGGGACCGCGCGCGCCTGGGCTTCGCGCCATCGCTGCACATGGCGCGGCTGACGACCAACGCGGCCGACATCTGGTCCGCGCTGCAGGACGGCATCGAGGCGCCCGAGGCGGCGATGCTGCCCGCGCCCGCAGGCGCGATCGTCTGGCGCCGCGGCCACGTCGCGCGCCTGCGCGTGCTCGCGGCTGCGGATTTCGAAGCGCTGCAGTTCGCCCGCGCCGAAGGGAGCTTCGGCGCGCTGTGCACGCGGCTCGTCGACCGCCTCGGCGCGGACGACGGCATCGCCAGGGCCGGCGCGCTGCTCGCCGACTGGATCGGCAACGAGCTGCTCACGCGCGCGAGCGGCATCCGTCAATCATGAAAGGAACCACCATGCTGAATACTGCCCGCCTGCTGCCCGACGCCGCCCTGCTGCTGCTCGACCGCGTCGCCGTCGCCGCAATCTTCTTCCTGTCCGGCCGCACGAAGGTGCAGGGCCTCTTCACGATCAAGGACTCGACCTACGAACTGTTCCGGTCCGAGTATGCGCTGCCGCTGGTTCCGCCCGAACTGGCGGCGCAGATGGCGGCGGCGGCCGAACACGTGTTCCCGCTGCTGCTCGTGCTGGGACTGTGCACGCGGGGCGCGGCGCTGGGGTTGCTGGGGATGACGGCCGTGATCGAGATCTTCGTGTATCCGGATGCGTGGCCGACGCATTTGAGCTGGGCGGCGCTGCTGTCGCCGCTGGTGGCGAAGGGAGGTGGGAATTGGTCGCTGGACCGGGTAACAGGGAATTGGCGGGCTCGGGGAGCCCACCCTACGCATCCGACGCGGCCGTAGGGTGGGCATTCGAGGCCAAGGGCCTCGAATGAAACGTGCCCACCATGGGTATGGCGATTACTTGCCGACGACTTTCATGAGCGACGGCAGGTTCTTCGCCAGGTTCGCATCGCCGCCACGGGCCTCGAGCTTGCCGGCACCGTCGTTCCACTGCAGACGGGTCGTCGTGCCCTTGCCCTTCTCGTAGTCGTACGACACGCCGTCGTCGTCATACAGGTCGAAGGACGCGTCGCGGCCCGGGTAGACCTTGACCGAAGCGATGCCTTGCTTCGTCGCGGTCGACTGGATCTCGGTGCCGAACGGGACGATCGAACCGGCCTTCACGAACACCGGGATCTGCGAGATCGGTGCGGCGACCTTGACCCACTGGCCGCCGGCGAGCTTCTCGTCGGTCCAGAAGTTGTACCAGTCGGTGCCGGCCGGCAGGTAGACGTTCTTCTCCGTCTGGCCCTGCTCCGTCACCGGCGCCACCAGGAACGCCGGGCCGAACATGTATTGCGTGCCGATGTTGGCGACGTTCGGGTCGTTCGGGAAGTCCATCCACAGGGCGCGCATGAACGGTGCGCCCGTGTCGTGCGTGAATTTGGCCTGGCTGTAGATGTACGGGATCAGCTGGTAGCGCAGCGTATCGTAGCGGGCCAGGATGGTTTCCGCCTGCTTGCCGAAGGACCAGATGTCCGTGTGCTTGTGCTGGCCGTGCAGGCGCAGCGTGGGCAGGAACGTACCGTACTGGAACCAGCGGGTCAGCAGCTCCGGATAGTCGTCGTTCTGGCCGACGACGTCGCGCGCATCCGACGGATCGAGCAGCGGCGGCTTGGTGCCGTCGCTCTTGCCCGGAATCGCCTGCCAGCCGCCGATGTCGTTACCCCACAGCGCGATGCCGGACGCCGTCATGTTCAGGCCCGTCGGGATCTGGCGCTGCAGCGCTTCCCACGTCGCGTTCACGTCCGAGGACCAGAACAGCGCGCCCGTGCGCTGCGAGCCGTGGTAGGCGGCGCGCGACAGGATCAGCACGCGCTTGTTCGGCTTCCACGTGCGCATATTGTCGGCGAAGCCTTCCACGTGCAGCAGCGGGAACAGGTTGTGGTAACGGTCGCCCGAGCCGATCGAGTAGAAGTAGCCGTCCGGGACGAGGTCCGGTTCGGTCTCGTCCAGCCACGGGTAGTCGAAGCCGTGCGACAGGATGTTGTCGCGCGATTTCTCCCAGAACCACTGGCGCGCTTTCGGATTGGTCGCGTCGATCAGGCCACCGGTGCGGTCCGAACGGAACGGCAGGCCGTCGACGGTCTTGCCGTCCTTGTCCTTCAGCAGATAGCCCTTCGCATCCAGCTCGTTGAAGTAGCGGCCCGCCGTTTCATAGCGCGGCCAGATCGAGACGATCGACTGCATGCCCATGTCGTGCAGCTGCTTGTTCATGCCGTCCGGGTCCGGGAACTCGGCCGGGTTGATGTCCATCTGGCCCATGCGGGTCCAGTAGAACCAGTCGACGACCATCACGTCGAGCGGATATTTTTTCTGGCGATAGGTGTTCGCGACGCGCAGCACTTCCTGCTGGCTGTCGTAGCGCGCCTTCGACTGGATCAGGCCGAACGCGGCCTTCGGCGGGATCGGCGTCTTGCCGGTCAGGCGCGCGTAGCCCGAGTAGATCTCGTCGCTGGTCTTGCCGGTGATGACGAAGAACGACACGCGCTCGCCCACGTTCGACTGGAAGCTCGTGCGCCCGTGGATGCCCGCGTTGAAGCGCGTGACCGACGGGTTGTCCCACACGATGCCGTAGCCCTTCGACGACACCATGAACGGCACGCAGACGGATTCGCCGGTCGGCGCGTCGTACCAGTGCTTGCACTCGAGCGTGCGGCCGCGCAGGTCCAGGGGACCCGTCGATTCCTGGTTCTGGCCCATGCCGTAGTAATGCTCGTCGCGGGCGGCGGCAAACGACGCGCCGACCTGGTAGGTCTTCTCGCCGTTGACGGTCTGCGGCGACATCTCCCAGCCCTGCATCTCGAGGATCTGCTCGCCCTTGGCGTTCTTGACCTGCAGGCCCACCGGCGCCAGCGACGGCGCGAAGTATTTCTCCGGCTGGCTCGGCGTGCGCGCCGGCGGCGCCGCGTTCACGTGCACGGTCATGCCATTGGAGGTGAACGTGTCGCCGTCCTGGCCCGCGGCGTGGCGGAACGCGCCGTTGTCCGCGTTCTTCTTCAGGATGCCGTAGCCCGGACCCTTGAGGACTTCGTCCTTGTCGACGGCGATCGTCACGTGGACGATGTTCGGGCCATACGCTTCCACCGACACCCAGGCACCGTTGCGGTCCAGGGTGGTCAGCGGAGCGGCGAAGGCCGCGGGTACGATGGCGAGCGCCGATGTTAGCGCAATCAGCGTGCGGTGCAGGGTAAGTCTCATCCAGTCCTCTATCGCAGGGGGTGAATCGGGCGACGCGTTCGCAAGTGGCGGCGATGGGCCGGAGAGGCTGTCATTACGGGCCGTATGACCCGTGGCCCGCGCGCGGCGGACGGTTTCGGACGTCTCCTCGGCACATTACCTGCCGGGAGCGGCGGCGTGCGCGTTATAGTTGAACTGTTATTGTCGCTGTTAGCGGTCACATACGCAATCGCTAAAAACGCCGAAGGAAGGAAAATAATACGTTGCTATACGCTACCATCCAACAATTCGGGGTCAGAGCACATTTCGGCGCAAATTCAGGGTCAGAGCCCTTTTTGGAGCAAGGTCTTGCACGAACATATCCGCGGCGCCGACGGGGGGCGACGGCACCACATGCCGGCAAGAGGGCACATCTCGTGGTTCCGTTATTACATGCCGAGATATTGATCCGAAATGTGCTCTGACCCCGATTTCGCTGACCCCGATTTCGAGCGACAAAAAAGGGCCGCCCCTTGGGACGGCCCTTCGATCAGGCGACGCGGCAGTGCCGCGCCGTCAGCACTTCATCAGAACTTGTAGCGCGCGCCCAGCATGTAGCGCGGGCCGCCGGTCGTGACCTGCAGCACCTGCTGGTCGCTGCGGCCGTGCGTGCGCTGGGTCGAGTCGGTCAGGTTGATCGCCTCGAGCGACACGGACAGGTTCTTGTTGACGTTGTAGCCGATCGACAGGTCGGTCTGGCCGTACGGCTCGACGTATTGCGGGTTCGGCTTGCCGTTGTCGGCCACGTTCGCCAGGAACTCGCCGCGCCAGTTGTAGGCCAGGCGCACCGACCACTTGTCGTCCTCGTAGATACCGACCAGGTTGGCGGAGTTCGACAGGCCGACCAGCGCGAACTGGTTCCCCGTGCCCAGGTTGTCGTACTTGAGGTCCGACTTCACGTACGTGTAGTTCGCCTGGAAGCCGAGGCCGTTGCTGAACATGTGCTGCCAGTTGACTTCCGCACCCTTCAGCGAAGCCTTCTTCTGGTTGATGTACGTCGTGATCTGGTACGGCAGCGCCGGGTCGCCCTGCACGCCGGTGATCGTGCCGGTGTAGTGCCCTTCCCCGTTGATGCCCGTCGACGTCACGCCCGGCTGGCCGTTGAAGTTCTTCAGGATATAGTCGCGCATGCACGTCGTGTCGGTCGCCACGCAGCCCGACGCGATCGCGGACTTCCAGTAGGCGCCGCCCACCGGCGTCAGCGCCGTCGGCGACGGCGACGTGACGACGGTCTGGCCTGCGTAGTCGGACAGGTCCTTGTGGAACAGGCCCAGCGACACCATGCTCTGCTTCGTGTAGTACCACTCGGCCGACAGGTCCAGGTTCTTCGACTTCACCGGCGTCAGCGCCGGGTTGCCGCTGCTGCCCGTCACGCCCGTCACGCCCGCCGTCGAGCTGTACGTGGTACCGCCCTGGATCTGGTCGTAGCGCGGACGGCCGATCGACACGCCGTAGCTCGCGCGCACCTTCAGGTCGGAACGCAGGTCCATGTCCCAGTCCACGGTCGGCAGGAAGTTGCTGTAGTTGCCGTGCTGGGTCTGGAAGACCTGGCTGCCGAAGTCCACCGGCAGTTCGTTCTGCGAGATCCAGCGCACGCCGACCGGCAGCTTGGCGAGGCCGGTCGAGGCGACGTCGGTCTTCTCGTAGCGGAAGCCGATACCGGTGTGCATCGGCAGCGCGGTATCCCAGTCGGTGTTGAACTGCATGTACAACGCCTTGGTCTTCTCGATCGTGGTGCGGTCGAAACTCGGGTTCGCGAGGCTCGGGGTGTAGCCGGCCTGGTCGCCCGTGACCTTGATCGCGTTGTCACGCACCTTGGCGAAGTCGAACAGCATGAACTGGTTGTACATGCGCGGATCGCCCGAACCACCCAGCTTGCTGAAGTACTGGCTGATGGAGTCGGCATGCCACAGGCTCTGGTCATAGTCGACGCCCGCGTTGTTCGACGTACCGCCCGCCCACGTGTCGCGCTGCACCTGCTGGAACACGGAGTGGTTGTTGACCTTCGTGTGCGACAGGCCGAAGTTCAGGTTCGACGATTGGAACAGCTTCAGGCTGCCGCCGGCCTGGATCTGGTCGATCTTCATCTTGTTCAGGCCATCCTGGAACCACGAACCGGACACCTGGTTCGGCGAAGCCTGGTAGTTGGCGCCGCCCGGGATGACGAGGATCGGCATCTCCTGCGAGAAGTCGACGCCGGTCGTGTTGCGGCTGAAGGTGACGGTCGCGAGGTCGTTGTTCGAACCGAACGGGCTGTCCTTCTCGGCCTTGGCCTGCGAGTGGTGCATGTCCAGCGACAGGCGCAGGGCCGGCGAGGCGCGCCACTGCGTGTTGAAGCCGATCGAGTCCAGGGTCGACTTGGTGGCGAAGTTACCGCCGTTCATCGCCAGATCCTGGTTCTTCACCTGCTCTTCATAATAGATCGGCGACGCGAGCGGACCGTTGGTCCAGCTGCTGGTCTGGGCGTTCAGCGGGTGATTGAACCAGACCGACAGTTCGTGGTACTTGGTCTGGATCTTGTTCTGCGCGTACGTGTAGTCCAGCGTGGTCGTCAGTTCCTTGACCGGGCGGAACTGGAACGTCAGCTGGCCGTTGGTACGCTGGCGCTGCGAGCCGCGCACGAAGTACGACAGGTTCTGCGGCGTCAGGTAGATGTCGGACGCCTTCGGCGGATTCGTCACGCCGGCGCCGTTCGCGGGGATCGGACCCGGGTCGTCGCTGACGGTGTTGCCCTTGTACGGGCCGAGCCAGCCGTTGGTGATGGCCGCCTGGTTCACGCCCAGGTTGCGCGACTGGTAGCTGCCGGTGACGGCGAGGCCGAACATGCCGTCGTTCCACGTGGTGCTGTACAGGCCCGAGACTTCCGGCGTGACCTTCTTGCCGGCGTCGATGGACGGCAGGTTGTTGTTCGACTTGTCGTACACGGCCTTGACGCCGATGCTGGCCTGGTTGCCCAGGTCGAGCGGACGGCCGGTCATGATGTTCAGCGTGGCGCCGATGCCGCCCGGGGGCGTGTCGGCGCGTGCGCTCTTGTACACCTGGATCTGCGACACGGCTTCCGAAGCGAGGTTCGAAAAGTCGAATGCGCGGCCGGCCTGGTCGGCCAGGCTGGCGGTCGGCATCTGGCGGCCGTTCAGCAGCACGACGTTCAGGTCGGGGCCGACGCCGCGCACGGTGACGTTGGCGCCCTCGCCGCGCGAACGGTCGATGGACACGCCGGAAATGCGCTGCAGCGATTCGGCGAGGTTGGTGTCGGGGAATTTGCCGATGTCGTCGGCGACGATGCCGTCGACGATACCATCGGAGTTACGCTTCAGGTTCAGCGTGGACTGCATGCTGGCGCGGATACCCTTCACGACGACTGTGTTCGTCGCGACGCCCTGCACCGGCGCGGTGACGGCCGGGTCGTTGGGCGATGCGATGCCATTGGAAGCACCATTGCTCGCGTCCTGTGCGAATGCCGGTGCGACCAGGGCGGCGCAGGCGCTCGCAACGGCGAGGCTGATCAGGCGGTGCCTGGTGTTCAGGTGGTGGGTAAAGACCCTCTTGGTGTGCAGCACTGTGTCTCCTCTCGTCTCTCGAAAAAAACGCCGCGCCCGCCGGGCGGCGACGTCCGTGGTGGTGGTACTACTCCTGGCGTATCCGCTTCATGGATTGACTCTTTGGTCACTGATAGCGGACATCATTTGTTTAAGATTAAGAACATTACTTCCATTGGTCAATCGGTCGAACCAAAGTTTGCACGCTTCGGAGGCGTCCGCGCACCGGTTTGGACCGTGGTTATTCGTGAGAATGATGTATTACGTAACGTACGTATGACCGTGTCCCGTTTTTATCCAAGAAATCGATTTCATAAATAAATCAATCACTTCGTTCGGAACCGCTACAAAGCCCATCCCGTTATACTTTTCACCAGCCGACAGCGCGGGGGTTATGATTATGCATAATGCATGACCAACAAAATTTTCCAATCTGTTGCATAATCATCACAACCCACTTGATTTTTCCCACCCATGCCCGTTACCGGTGACCAGCAACTCCTCAAGCAACTGAACCGCATGGCACTGGTTCGCCAGGTCAGCATCCAGCCGGGACTGTCGCGCGCGGCGCTGGCCGACGTGCTGGGTTTGACGAAATCCACGATCAGCCTCCTCGTGCGTGAACTGGTCGACGAAGGCTGGCTCACGGAAAGCGAACTGCTCGTGACGGGCGAAGTGGGCCGGCGCGCCACGCCCCTGCACCTGGACCCGTCGCGGCTCGCCCTGCTGGGCGCCGACCTGGGCGTGGACGAGGCCCGCGTCGTCGCGACGAACCTGCTGGGTGAAGTGCTCGACACGCGCATCCTCACGTACGAAGACCCGGCCGATCCCGCCTCCTGCATCCGTCTCGTTGCGCTCGCGCTCGTGAAACTGGCGAAGCGGCTCGCCCGCCCTGCCGGCCACGGCAAGCCGCGGCGCGTGCTCGGTGTGGGCATCGGCCTGCACGGCGCCGTCGACGAGGCCCTGGGCCTGCTGCGCCACGCGCCGCACCTGGGCTGGCGCGACATCGACGTGGCCGGCATCGTGCAGACGCACGTCGCCGGCTCGCCGCTGGACGGGCTGCCGCTGTACATGCAGAACGAGGCGAACGTGGCGGCGCTGGGCGAATTCGAATTCGCCGACCAGTCGGGCACCGATCCGCTGATCTACCTGTCGATCGGGTATGGCGTGGGCGCCGGCGTGATCGTCAACGACCGCCTGCTGACGGGCCTGCACGGCTATGCCGGCGAAGTGGGCCACGCGATCCTGCAGGCCGGCGGCCCGCTGTGCCAGTGCGGCCGGCGCGGCTGCGCCGACGCGCTGATCGGCCTCGGCTCGCTGCTGGGCCGCGAACGTCCCAGCCATCCGGCGCTGGAAAACCTGTTCCGGCGCGTGGCCGACGGCGACCCGGCGACCTGCGCCGCCGTGGACGCGGCCGGCCGCCAGCTCGGTATCCTGCTGAACAACCTGTGGGCCGGCTTCGACCCGATGGCGATCGTCATCGGCGGCCCCGCGCTGCAACTGGGCGACACCTTCATCGAACCCGCGCGGCACGTGCTGGCCGCGTACGCGCACGCCGCCATGCTGTCGCCGCCCGACATCCGCACCTCGCACTTCGGCGCCCAGGCCGTCGCCGTGGGCGCCGCCGCGCTCGCGCGCTACCGCGTCACGCGTCCGCTCGACGTGCTGCGCATCGAGCGCGGGACCGGCCGCGCTACGGCCACCCGTCCGGCCGGACTCGCGCTGTCGCACTGACCGCACCATCACAAGGAATAGAATGACCGCTGACACGATCAATGTTGGACTCATCGGCTATGGCTTCGCCGGCCAGGTCTTCCACGCGCCGCTGCTGCGCACGACCCCGGGCCTCGCCATCGGCGCCGTCTCCAGCCGCAATCCGGACAAGGTACGCGCCGACCTCGGCGACGTCGCCGTCCATGCCGAGCCGGCCGCCCTCCTCGCCGATCCGGACGTCGCCCTCGTCGTGCTGGCCAGCCCGAACGTGACGCACTATCCGCTGGCGAAGGCCGCGCTGGAAGCCGGCAAGCACGTCGTCGTCGACAAGCCCTTCACGGATACCGCCGCGCAGGCCGCGGAACTCGTGCGCCTGGCCGAGGACAAGGGTTTGCTGCTGAGCGTCTATCACAACCGCCGCTGGGACAGCACGACGCGCACCGCGCTGCGCCTGCTGGCCGACGGCATCCTGGGACAGGTCCGCCACGCCGCGATGCACTTCGACCGCTTCCGCCCGCAACCGCAGGCGCGCTGGAAGGAAGAGGTGGAGGCCGGCGGCGGCATCTGGATGGACCTGGGCCCGCACCTGATCGACGAAGCCCTGCTGTATTTCGGCGAGCCGCTCGCCATCGAGGCCGACCTGCCGGTCCTGCGTCCCGGCGGCCGCTGCGAAGACCAGTTCCAGGCGCGCCTGCGCTATGCGGACGGCCTGCGCGTGGACCTCGGCGCCAGCATGCTGGCCGCCGTGGCGCGCCCGCGCGTGGCGCTGCATGGATTGAACGGGAGCTGGGTCAAGCAGAGCCTCGACCCGCAGGAAGCGGACCTGATCGCGGGCCGCATGCCCAGCGGCGATGCGGCCGCGTGGGGCGTCGACGGGGAAACCGGCGTGCTGGCCGTCCAGCGCGACGGCAAGGTGACGCCGGCGCCGCTGCCGACCGAAAACGGCGCCTACCCGTCGTACTACGCCGGCATCCGCGACGCGCTGCTCGGCAAGGCGCCGAATCCCGTGCCGGCGCGCCAGGCGCTGACCGTCATGCGCCTGCTGGATGCCGGCCGCCTCAGCGCGGCGGAACGGCGCGAAGTGCTGCTGTCCGACATCCCGGCTTAAGCCTGCCCCGCCTCCAGGTTCGCGCGCACCCGCTCCAGCAAGTCGAGCAGGGTCGCGCGGTCCGCCTCCGCAATCCCCTCCAGCGCCGTCTCGGCCAGCGCGCCGTCATGGCGGTGCAGCGCCGCGAACATCGCCTTGCCCGCCTCCGACAGCGACAGCCGCGTGCTGCGCTTGTCCGTCTCGTCCGCGATCGCGTCGAGCAGCCCGCGGTCGCGCAGGCCGCGGATCAGGCGCGCCAGCTGGGCCTTGTCGCGTCCCGAATGCGCGGCGAGGTCGCTCTGCGACGCACCGGGCCGGCGCGCGAAGAAACCCAGTACCTTGATCTCCATGTGCGCCAGGTCGTGCGGCCCGGCACGCAGGCTGCGCTGCTGGGCCGAACGGTACAGGTGCATGATCGCGTGGACACGTTCCAGCACCTCGAGCGCGGGCGATGGGGGATTTTGGTTGACTTCATCAACTATATTTCGCATAATGGGCAGGTAGGTGACATTATCAACTAATTGGAGCAACGATGCAGACTGCGGATCACTTCGTACGCCGCGTACGCCACGAACTCAAGCTGCGCGACCTTACCGTGGCGCGCATCGAACGCCTGGGCGGCGGCTTCGCCGCCATCACCTTCACGGGCGACGCGCTGGCCGATTTCACGTCCTTGTCGTTCGACGACCACGTCAAGTTCATGTTCCCGGACGCGGAGGGAGAGCAGGTGAGGCGCGACTATACCCCACGGCGCTTCAGCCGCGAAGCCCTGGAACTCACGATCGAGTTCGCGCTGCACGGCGACGGCAAGGCGTCCGACTGGGCACGCAACGCGGTGGTGGGGCAGCGCGCCCTCCTCGGCGGGCCGAAAGGTTCGATGATCGTGCCGTTGGAACTCGACTGGCACCTGTTGACGGGCGACGCGACCGCCCTCCCCGCCATCGCGCGGCGGCTGGAAGAACTGCCGGGTGGGAGCCGGGCGATCGTGCTCGTGCACGCGGCGCCGGCCGACCGGCGCGTGTTCGCCGGTGCGGCCGACGTGGACCTGCGCTGGTTCGATACGCCGGAGGCGCTCGTCGCCGATCTGCAGGCGCTCGCGCTGCCGCCCGGCCGCGGATTCGCGTGGGGCGGCGGCGAAGCGTCAATGATGGCGCGGGTGCGCCAGGTGCTGAACCAACAGGGCGTGCCGCGCGAGGCGACGCGGGTGTCGGCGTACTGGAAACAGGGCGTCGCCGAGCACCACGAGAACCTCGAATAACGACGTCAGGCTTTGCGCCGGCGCCGCGCCGTCATCAACCCGGCCAGCGACACGCCCATCAAGGCCAGCGACCCCGGCTCCGGCACCGTGAACTCGTCCATCGCCCACGCCGTCGGGCTGCTGTTGTAGACGACGAGCGTATCGATGCCGGCCCAGTCGAGCTGGATCCAGCGCGGCGCCGTCGTGTCCAGCGTGAATGCGCTTGACGCGAACAGCAGCTGGCCGTTGCGCCAGCCTTCGAACGAGATCTCCTGGTCGACCCACGCCGACGTGAACCACGCGCCCGTGTACTCCCACGCGTTGCCGTCCGCCTTCGTGATCGTCGCAGGGTTGCCGTACCAGTTATAGGCGACGTTCGACTGCGACACGGCGCCCGCCTCGAAGCCGCTGCCCGGATACGCGGCGGCGCTGACGGTCCCCATGTTGTCCCAGTTGAAGCCCGCGTAGCCGGCGTCGATGGGCAGCGACTCGTCGCCCGACAGGTCGTCGAAATGGATGACCGTCGCATGCGCCAGCGCGCAGGTCGCCATGGCCAGCAGGCCGATGATCGTCTTCTTCATGTCCATCCCTTTCAGTGTGCGATGCCGGCGACTTCGGCATCGCTCAGGGCCGCGTTATAGATGCGCAGTTCGTCGATCGCGCCCTTGTACGGCGTGTCCCAGTAATTCACGCCCAGCGCGAAGGTGCCGGTCGTCGTCGTGAACACGTTCGGGAAGTTCGTGCCGGAGAAGCGCTTGACGCCGTTCACGTACACGTTGACAGCGCCGTTGTTGACGGTGAACGCCACGTGCGACCACTGGTTCACGGGGATGTTCATGCCCAGTCCCGCGTCGTACCAGGCGGCGCCCGACCACAGCATCGACGCGCCGCCCACGCCGCCATGCCCCATCGGCAGGAAGCTGACCCACGAATCCGTCGTGCGCGCGCCGAAGAACGTCGTCGTGAACGCCGTCAGTTGCGCGGGTTTCAGCCACATCGCGACGGTGTACGTGTTCGACGAGATCAGGCCGTTCGGCAGGCGCACGCCGGTCGCGCCGTCGAACACGGCCGCGTTGCCGCGCATGCCGGCGCCGTACGTCAGGCTGCCGCCCGCCGTGTCGATCTTGCCGCCGCTGACCGAGCCGGCCGCGAAGGCGCCGTTCGAATCCGCGAGGTTGCCGTCGAAGGCGTAGTACGCGACCAGGCCGCCCAGCTTGCGCACGGTGACGGTGAACGTCTTCGTCAGGGTGGCCGTGCCCTTCGTGATGCGCGCGGTCAGCGTGACGTTCACGGCGCCGCTGGCCGGCGTCGTCACGACGCCCGTGTTGCTGACCACCGCCGGGTTCGACGACGTCCAGCTGATGACGGCATTGCGGGCCGCGCTCGTCGGCAACGCGAGGTTACCCGTGACGGCCGTCGTGGCGCCGAGGCTCAGCTCATTGTAGATGGCGGTCGCGACCTGCATGTCGGTGCGCGGGATCAGGCGGCTGCCGAAGATGGCGACGCCTTCGCGCGACGACGCGGTGAACGTCGTCACATACGACTTCGACGTCTCGTCCCACTGCGTCAGCAGCACGCCCTTGTACGTCGACGCGCCCGGCAGGTTGATCTCGACCTGGTTGGTGCCCATCCTGCGCCACGTGCCGGTCACTGCGCCGGTGATGCTGCCGTTGGCGTTCAGCGTGATCAGCTGCGACTTCTTGATGGTCGCCGTGATGTCCTTGCCGTGGTTGACGTACAGGTAGTCGCCGAACACGAACTCCGGACGCACGGTCGCCGCCGTCTCGTTCGCGTAGCGGTACGGCGCCACGACGGGCCAGCCGTCCGCGTTCATGAACATCTGGTGCACGCGCACCTCGTGCTGCTCGCCGCGCTCCGGGAAGCGCGTGTGGAAGATCAGGAAGTGCTTGCCGGTCGCCGGGTCGTACCAGGCCGAGTTGTGGCCCGCCGAGACATAGCCCGTGCCGATGCCGGTACCCGCCTCGCCCAGCTTGCGCTCGAACAGGAAGTTACCCATCATCTTGACGCCGTAGGGCGCGATCGACGCGTCGTCGAACAGCGGCTTGCCCGGATCCGACTTCACGTTCGCCATCGCATTGCCCTGGGCGTCGTAGTACGGACCGTCCGGATTGGTCGAGCGCGCGACGCGCATGTTGTAGCCGCCGTTGGCATCGAGGCCGCCGAACGACGTGAACAGGTAGTAGTACGACGTGGCCGGGCTGTACATGATGTACGCGCCTTCGATGCGGGAGTGGTTGCCGCCCGTGAGGCGCTTGCCGTAGCCCTGGTTCGGATACGGGAAGCCGGTGGCGGGGTTCATCTGCATGATGAAGATGCCGCCCGAGTACGAGCCGTAGACCATCCACAGCTTGCCCGCGTTGTCGAAGAAGACGTTCGGGTCGACGGTATTCGGGTGCTTCAGCGCGTCGTAGACCGTGCCGTCGTAGCTCGCCTGGCCCCACATGCCCGACTTCAGGATCACGCCCTTGTTGACGTACGGGCCTTCCGGACTGTTCGCGACGGCGATGCCCAGCGCGGACCGGGGCGCGTCGCCCTGGCAGGCGTCGTAGTACATGTAATACTTGCCGTCCGCGAGCTGGCGCACGTCCGGCGCCCACAGGGTCGTCGTGTTCGCCCATGCGAAAGTCTCGGCCAGCTCCGTGTAGACATTCTTCGAGCCGTTCAGGAACAGCGGATTGGTGGCGCTGACGCCGTCCGTCATCTGCGTCCACTTCATGAGGTCCTTCGACTTGGCCGACGCGAGGTGCGAGCCGAACACGTAGAACGTGTCGCCGGCCTTGAGCACCGACGGGTCGTGCACGGACGCGTTCTGGAACGTGGGGAGCGTGGCGCCCGCCTGGGCAAATGCATTGGCGGCGATGAAGCAGGACGCGAATAGCGCGCCCAATCCCGCCAGGGACAAGGGTTTGTTCACTGTAGTCTCCGTCTAATAATTATGGTTGCGGACGGAGAATGCGGCATTTTCAAATGCTTTGCAACAGGGTCGGCAGCGCATCTAAGTTACTGATTCGACCGGATAATTTACAGATTTCAGCAGAGAAACAACTGCGATTCCAAAAAAACGGATTTAAGGTCGCAAATAAAAAATATGATTATCGATGAGGGAATCCGCGATAACTTTTTTTGGAATGGAATCGATTCGAAAACCAAAAAAGATATCGCAGTTTTTTTTGCGTGTTACAAAAAATATTTTGCGGCCAGCGTGCCGTCGCGGCCCAGCACGTACCGGTCGAAGTCGCGCGCGAGGAACAGGCTGCCCGTGTACACGCCGCGCGCCTCCGCCTCCAGCGCGCCCATCGACAACGGCCCTGCGCCGTCCTGGTAGCGGGGACTGAAATGGGTCAGCACGAGGTTCGGCAACCGGGCCGCCTGCGCCATCCGTGCCACCCGCAGTGCGGAGCTGTGCATCGGTGCCGGCCCCACTTTCAAGAGCACCTCTTCCGTGTAGGTCGCCTCGTGGATCAGCACCTCGGCCGTGCGCGCCGCCTCCAGCAGCAGCGACGGGTCGTCGTTGTCGCCGCCCACGATGACCGTGCGCGCCTTGCGCGGCGCCAGCAGCCAGTCGGCCGCATGCAGCACGCGGCCGTCGTCCAGCACGGCATCGAGGCCCTGCTGCAGTTCGCCCCAGACGGGGCCCGGCGCGATGCCGGCCGCGCGCAGGCGGGTCGCATCCAGCTTGCGCTCTACCGTGCGCTCCGTGAAGCGGTACGCCCAGGACGGTATCCGGTGCGACAGCGCGATGGCGTCCACGGCCAGGTCGGGCAGGACGGGCGTGCCGGCCAGGCCGTCGACGGCGATGTAGTCGAGCGGATACGGCAGACCCAGTTCGCTCGTCGCCATCACGCCGTCGATGAAGGTGCGCAGCGCCGGCGGGCCGACGAGGGCCAGCGGGGCCGTGCGGTTCAGCATGCCGGCGCTGGCCAGCAGGCCGGGCAAGCCATAGCAGTGGTCGCCGTGCAGGTGGGTGATGAAGATGGCGCGCAGGTCGTGCAGCGACAGGGGCGTATCCAGGATGCGGTGCTGCGTGCCTTCGCCGCAGTCGACGAGCGACCAGCCCCCGCCCGGCCCCCGGAGGGCCAGGCCGCTCACGTTGCGGGTCTTGCTCGGGGTGCCGGACGAGGTGCCGAGGAACTGGAATTCCATGCTGGATGGGCCAATCAGTGGTTTCGGTCCGATTATGCCCCGTTTCGGTCGGCCCCAAGGCGGTTTCGTCGCAGCCGGGTTGCCGCCGCCCGCCCCCGGCGGCACAATTCCGGCATGAATACTTTCACCCGCTTCTTCCCGCCGGCGCCGGGCACGCACCGGCCGCTCCTGCGCCGTATCGCCGACGACGTCGGCCTGACCGTCATCGTCTGCGTGCTGATCGCCGTCCTGATCACGCTCGTCAACGGCAGGACGTTCGAGCTGTACGACCAGATGGTGTACTCGCTCTGCGTCGGCCTGGTGGGGCTGGTCGTCCTCGACGGCCTGCGCTTCACCCTGCTCGACGATCCCGCGCGGCGCCGGCGCTGGCTGGTGCCGTGCGTCGTGGCGCTCGTCATGATGGCGCCCGTCGCGCATCTTTCCGGCATCTCGCTGGGGAGCCTGATGCTGGGCCGGCCGCTGCCGAACTTCGCCGACTACCCCAACGACCACGGCGAGAAAGGCATGGTCGGGCTCACGTTCCTCGCCATCTGCGCGATGGCCCTGTTGATCCTGAACCGCGAACGGGTCGAGCGCATCAAGCTGGAACGCACCGAGGCCAAGGCGCGCGCCGAGACCATCGAACGCCAGGCCCTGCAGGCGCAACTGCGGCTGCTGCACGCCCAGATCGAGCCGCACATGCTGTTCAATACGCTGGCGAACCTGCAGGGCCTGATCGCCATCGATCCGCAACAGGCGAGCCAGATGCTGGACCACCTGATCCAGTACCTGCGCGCCACCTTGTCCGCCACCCGCGCCGAAACGACGACGCTGGCCCAGGAATTCGAGGCGGCCGAAGCCTATCTCGGCCTGATGGCCGTGCGCATGGGTGCGCGCCTCGCGTACCGCTGCATCCTGCCGGCCGAACTGCGCAGCGCGCGGCTGCCGGCGATGCTGCTGCAGCCGCTCGTGGAAAACGCCATCATCCACGGCCTCGAGCCGAAGATCGAAGGCGGCACCGTGACCGTGGAGGCGAGCGCGCGCGCCGGCCTGCTCGAGATCTGCGTCTGCGACACGGGCCTCGGCCTGGACGACACGCAGACCGCGGCCAAGGGCACCGGCGTCGGCGTGACGACGACCCGCGAACGCCTGCAGGTGCTGTACGGCGCGCGCGCCGCCCTGACCCTCATTCCCGCCCAGCCGCACGGCGTGCTGGCCCGCTTGACGCTTCCCCTGGAGACCGCATGAGCATGACCACACCCGCGACCGTCCGCGCCCTGATCGCCGAGGACGAGCCGATCCTCGCCGCCACGCTTGCCGCGACGCTGCGGCGCTTGTGGCCCGAACTCGAGATCGCCGGTACCGCGCCGAACGGCGTCGCCGCCGTGCAGCAGACGCTGGAACTGCAGCCGGACGTCCTGTTTTTGGACATCAAGATGCCGGGCCAGACAGGCCTGGAAGCGGCGCAGGAACTGGCCGAGCGCTGGGAGGGTGCGCGTCCGTTCCCGCACATCGTGTTCGTGACGGCGTACGACGATTACGCGGTGCAGGCGTTCGAGCAGGCCGCCGTCGATTACGTGATGAAGCCGGTGAGCGACACGCGCCTGGCGCGCACCGTCGAGCGTTTGCAGGCGCTCACGCTGCGGGACGCGCCGGCCGATGACGGCCTCGCGCAACTCGTCGAGCAGATGCGCGCGCTGCTCCCGGCCGCCGCGGCGCCGGCCGAGCGCCTGACGGTGATCCGCGCGGCCGTCGGCAACATCATCCGCATGATTCCCGTGCAGGAGGTGCTGTACTTCCAGGCGCTCGACAAGTACGTGAACGTGGCCAGCAGCGACGGCGACGCGCTGATCCGCCTGAGCCTGAAGGACCTGCTGCCCCAGCTCGATCCGGACCAGTTCCGCCAGATCAGCCGCGGCGCCATCGTCAACATGCGGCACGTGACGAGCGCCAGCCGCGACGACGCCGGCAAGCTGACGCTGCACCTGTGCAACCGGACCGACAAGCTGCGCGTCAGCCCGTTGTTCGCGCACCTGTTCAAGCAGATGTGATCAGCGCACGTCCAGTTGGAACGGCGCGGCCGGCAGGCCGTCGCCGCCGAACAGGTTCACGAACGGCGCGTCGGCCCACGCGTAGCGCACGCGCATGATGCCCCGCGTGCCGGCCCTGGCCGCACCGGGCAGCACGATCCGGTCGCCGGCCACGCGCGCGTCGGCATAGCGGCACGCCTTGCCCGCGCACACCTCGAAACCGATCGCGCGGTCGGCCGAATACGTCTTGAGGCCGCCGCCCGTGTCCCGGAACGTCACGACGATGTCCTTGCCCTCGCGCGCCGCCGCGACGGCAGTGGGGCTGCCGGGCGCCGTCTTCGCGCCGTACGCGACGGCGCGCGCCGCGCGCGCGAGACGCTCGCCGACGACCGTCTTCTGGGTCGGGTGGATGTCGAAGCGGTCGCCCACGTCGAGCGTGACGGCCAGCCCCGCGTGCGGGTCGTGCGCGACGGTGTCGGCCTGCGCGGCGCGCAGCTCGGCCCAGTTGGAATCGCCCGGCGCCGTCGCCGTCGCGCCGTACGACGTCAGTTGCACGACGAGGAAAGGCAGCGCGGGCTGGCCGAAGCGCTGGCGCCAGTCGCGCATCAGCATGGGCAGCAGGCTGCGGTATTCGTCCGCCGCGTCGGCATTCGCCTCGCCCTGGTACCACGCCGCCAGCTTGAATTTGTAGCCGACCAGCGGCGCGATCATGCCGTTGTACAGCGTCGTGTAGCTCGTCAGCATGTCCCACGGCGCCGGCGGCACGGCGAGCCCCTTCAGCGCGCTGCCGCGCCGGACCTTCCACGCGGCCGGCAGCGGGATCACCTGGCCGTCGCTCAAACCGATGGTGCGGTTGGCCGGCGCGCCCGTCATGCCGCCGCTGCCCAGGACGCGCATGACGATCACGTTGCGGCCCGGCTTGAACACGCCCGCGGGCACCGTATAGTCGCGCCCCAGCCAGGCCAGCCCGGCGCCGCCCACGCGCTGGCCGTTGACCCAGGTGGTGTCGTACGTGTCGACGGGGCCCAGGTGCAGCGCGTTCGCCGCCCGCGCCTGCGCATCCGTCAGCGTGACGGTCGTGCGGTACCACGTCACGCCGTCGACACCGGAGCCCGCCGGCGTCACGCTCTCCCAGGCGCTGTCGTCGAAGTCCGGCGCGACAAAGGCGCGCTGCGCGGCCGTCGCCGGGTCGTGCGCGCGCCACCAGGCTTCCGTGCGCGCATCCTGGGCGCGCTGCGCGGCCGCGGGATCCGTGCCGTATTGCGCCACGAGGTCGATGCCGGCCTTGTAGTCGCCGAAGGTGCGCAGCGACTCCGCCCCGATCCAGCCCTGGATCGTCGTGCCGCCCCAGCTGGCCTGGATGAAGCCGACCGGCACCTTGTAGTCCGCCTGCAGCGAACGGGCCATGTAGTAGCAGACGGCGGAGGCGTCGCCGATGGTGTCCGCGTTCATCGGCGTCCATGCGGCCGGCGCGAGGAGGTCGTCCTGCGGCGCCAGCGCGCTGTTGCGCGGGACGTTCAGGTAGCGGATGCGGTCGTTCTGCGCGGTATAGGTGGCGCCGATGGCGTTCGTCGACGCGCGCTGGAGGAATTCCATGTTCGACTGGCCCGAGCACAGGTAGACGTCGCCGAGCAGGATGTCGGCGCGGCTGACTTCCCGCCCGTCCGAGGCCACGGTCAGCGCGTACGGCCCGCCCGCCGGTTGCGGCGGCAGCTGCACCTTCCACTTGCCCTGCGCGTCGGCGCTGGCGCTCGCCGTCCGGCCGCCCAGGGTCACGGTGACCTTGCCGCCCGCGCCCGCCGTGCCCCACACGGCAATGGGCTGGTCGCGCTGCAGCACGGCGTGGTCGGAAAAGATACGGGCGAGGCCGAGGTCGGCCGCGTGCGCCGGCACGCAGGCGGCGAGTGCGAGTAAGAGGAAGGTCTGCTTCATGATGTGTCGTTTCGATGAAAAAAAACCGCCGCGGCCGGTGCCGCGGCGGTCGATACTGCTCAGTTAGTATAGATCACGCCACGGCCGTTGCCGCTGAAGTAGACGCGTCCGTACGTGTTCCAGTCCCCCGCGATCACGCCGATGCCCGCGTACTGGTGGGCGTCATCGTTGAAGCGCGCCCAGGTTGCGCCACCATCGTCGGAGTGCCAGATGCCCCACACGCCGCCCCGCGTGCCCACGACGTAGACCGCGGCCGAGTACGACGAGCCTGCCTGCGCCTTGCCCAGCGCGATCCTGGTGGCGCCTTGCAGCGCCCCCGTCGAGCCGCTGGCGGCGACCGTCGCGAAGCCGGAGAGCTTGGTCCAGCTCGCGCCCGAATTGGTCGAGTGGTACACGGCGTTGCCGTCCGCCACCCACAGGTCGCCCGCAGCGTTGGGATTGCCCACCATCGTCGTGAGCCCGAAGTCGTTCGGGGCGAAGTTCGCCGCGACCGAACCCTGGACCAGCGCGAACGAATGGCCGCCGTCGGTCGACTGGTAGACCTTGCCCGTCGTGCCGTTCCACCACGCGCCGCCCCCGTCGAAGGCATACACCTTGTTCGGGCTCTGGCGGTCGACGACCAGGCGATAGGCGTTGTTCAGGCCGCCGTTGGGCGTGGGCAGGCCGCTGACCTGGGTCCAGCTCGCACCATTGTTCGTCGTGTAGGACGGGATCGAGCTGGCGGGCGCCCAGACGATGTTGTTGCGCGAGGTCGTCACCATGCTCACCGTGTCGGCGAAGTTGGTGGAGGCGCCGGCGGGCAGCGATGCGAAGTTCGACCACGTATTGCCGCTGTCGCCGGACCAGGCGCCGTAGGGGACCGTCGGCGAGCCGGAGACGATGCCGGCAGCGACGATGTAGTTCGGATCGGACCACAACACGTCGGCGGCGTCGCCGTTGCCCCAGGCGCTGTTGGGCGTCCGGGTCGGCGTCGTCGCGAGGTCCGTCTGGACCCAGTTGCCGATATCGCCCGCGCTGTTGACGAACTTGTACGACGCACCTGCCGGCGGCGTGACGAGCGCCAGGGTCGCGGTTTCCTCGAGGTTGTTGACCGGAGCGTCCCAGCTCGGGTTGGTGGCCGACGCGTTCCAGGTTTCCCAGACGCCGCCGCCGTGGATGTGCAGGATGTGATCCTTGTTGGTCGGATCGATCTCGATGTCGTCCACCCAGCCCCTGTACCCGCCGCCCCAATGCGTCATGCCGTCCGCGATTTCGCGCCAGGTCCCGGGGGCGCCGCCGTTGTCGGACAGCTGGACGACCGGCTGGCCGGCGCTCCAGGTACCGGTCACGGCCAGCGCGATGCGGGCCGTCGAGCCGGTGCCGAAGACGGACACGCCGCCGTAGCCGCCCTGCGTGGTGGTGGCGAGCTGGGTCCACGACTCGTTGAAGCTCACGCCGCCGAAGCGGTAGAGGTAGCCGGGACCGCCGGCGCCCTGCCCGGCGTTCTGGTTGAACACCACGTAGTAGTTGCCGTCGCTGGTGCGCACCATGTGCGGGACGTAGTAGCCGGACACGCTGGACGGCACCGCCACCGGCGTCCACGAGGCGCCGCCGTTGACGGATTTGTACAGGGTCGAGGCCAGGCCCGCCTTCTGCACGTAGTCCGGCGCGATGGCGGCGTACATGATCCACGTCGTCGCCCCGCCGCCCACGTTCGAGTTGTCGAACATGATCTGCTCGACGCCCACCGGAGAACTACCCAGCCCCTGGATCTCGCTGGCCGACAGCACCTTGCTCGACAACCCGGTCTGGGTCCAGGTCTGGCCCGAGTTCGTGCTCTTCCACAGGCCGGCCGTGCGCGAGGCGTAGAACAGCGTCGACGGGTTGGTGGGGTCGGCCTTCAGGCGTTCGCCGATGGCGCGCGCATTCTCGTTGCCGCCCACCGGGAACGGCAGGTCGTAATGCGTCCAGCTGGCACCGCGGTCGCCCGAGACATAGATGCGGCCGTTGATCGGGGTGCCCTGCCAGTCGTGCGACGTGATGCCCGTGACCAGGTAGACCTTGTTGTCGTTGGTCGGATCGACGGCAATGCTTTCGACGCCGTGGTAGGCGCCGTCGCCCCCGCCGAACCCGATGCCGTCGGTGATGGGCGTCCACGAGCCGCCCCCGTTCCAGCGGTAGGCGCCGCCGACGTCGGTACGGGCGTACATGACGTTGTAGCTGGTCGGATGGTAGATGAGGCCGGTGACGTAGCCGCCGCCCCCCCACTTCACGCTCGTGTAGCTCGTGGCCGAGCCGACGGTGGCGGCGAGGACGGGGCTTTGCGCCGTGGCCGATGGGCCGGCGGCGCGGTCGCCGCCGCTGCAGCCCGCGACGAACGCCGCAACCGCGGCCGAGATGATGAACAGGTGCTTCCGATGCATGAGATCTCCTCTATTGGATTGGCTGAGAACGTAGCTCCGCCGTCCTGGCTGCGCCCGCATGCGTGTGCCGGCACTCGTTATGGTGACTACTGTGTCGTTCTCTTGGACATCCCCGATCGGAACGCATTAATGTAATGTATCGTTTTTATTAACAAACATTAAAGAGTTTAATGCCCGTATTTTTCGACTGTCAACACAACTCACGGTTACAAGAGACGTAACAGGAAATGAACGACAAAACCGCTACAGATCGTTCCCGTTTTGCAGCGGTCTTGGTTTGCCTCAAGGTCGTATTGCTCAGTTGCTGTAGATGATGCCGCGGGCGGCACCGTTGACGTAGAGCCGGCCGTACGTGTTCCAGTCGCCCGCCATCACGCCGGAGTCGCCGAACTGGTGGTTGTCGTCGTTGAAGCGCACCCAGGTGGCGCCGCCGTTGTCCGATTGGAAGATGCCCCACTGGCCGTTCAGCGTGCCTTCCACGTAGATCGAGGCCGAGTACGACGCGCCGGCCGGGGCCTTGCCCAGGGCGACCTTGGTGGCGCCCTTCGTACCGTTGGCGGACGCGAACGAGCCGACCTGCACCCAGTTCCAGCCCGAGTTCACCGAGTGGTACAGGGCATTGCCGTCGGTCACCCAGATGTCGCCCTCGGCGTTCGGGTTGACGACCATGGCCGTGTCCCCCCAGGCGTTGGGCGCCATGGCCTGCGCACCCCACATCCCGCTCAGCCCGAAGTTATGGCCGCCGTCGTACGAGATGTAGACCTTGCCCGGCTCGTTGCTCCACGGCGCGCCGCCGGAATCGAACGCATAGACCTTGCTCGGATTCACGCGGTCCGCGGCCACGCGATAGGCTCGCTGGAAGCCGTTCCAGACGGCGCTGAACGCCGGCAGGTTGGTCGCGGTCCAGCTTGCGCCGCTGTTCGTGCTGTACGACGGCACGGAGTCGGGCGGTGCCCAGACCAGGTTGTTGCGGGACGTGACCGCGATGCTCTGCACGTGGCTGTCGCTTGCCGCGGCGCCGGTGGGCAGGGACGCGAACGGGTTCCAGCTGCCGCCGGCGTCGCCCGACCAGAACGCCTTGACGGTGTGGCCGTTCTTGTTGTCGACGCCGGAGGCGGCGATGTAGGTCGGGTCGGACCACGCCAGGTCGGCCGCGTTACCGCTGCTCCACCAGTTCATGGGGCCGCGCGTCGGCCGCGTCGCGAGGTCGGTCTGCGCCCAGGTGCCGATGTCGCCCGCACTGTTGATGAACTTGTAAGGCGCGCCGGCCGGCGCCGTGACGAGGGACAGCGTGACGGTCTCCTCGAGGTTGGCGACCTTGGGACTCCAGGTGGGCGTGCTGGACGAGGCATTCGCGGTTTCGCAGATGCCGCCGCCGTGGATGTGCATGATGTGGTCGCGGTTGGCGGGGTCGATCGCGACGCCCTCGACCCAGCCGGCGCAGTCGCCCGCGGCGATGCCGGTATGCGGCATGTTGGCTTCGGCTTCGTGCCAGGCGAGGCCGTCGTTATCGGACAACTGGATGAGCTGGTTCGAGTCGGCCCAGCCGGTCACGCCCAGGGCGATGCGGGTCGTCGGGCCGGTGCCGGACACGGACAGGCCGGCGAAGCCGACGTTGGCGTCGAACTTGAGCTGGTTCCAGGTGCCATTGTTGCTGGCGCCGAACTTGTAGAGATAGCTGGGGCCGCCGGCACCCTGGGCCTGGGCGCCCGCGGCCGTATTCGGGTGCGCGCGGAACGCCATGTAGAAGTTGCCGTCGGCCGAACGCACGACGTGGGGAATATCGTAGCCGGCCACGTTGGACGGGACCGCGACGGGCGCCCATGTGGCGCCGCCGTTGGTGGACTTGTACAGGGTCGAGCCCAGGCCCGCGGCCTGCGCGTAGTCGGAGGCGACGGTGGCCCAGACGATCTGGGTCGGCGACGCGTTCTGGCTCTGCACGAACGGGGTATCGAAGATGATCTGCTCGACGCCGTACAGGTTCGGCCCCTGGAGCACCATTTTGGTCGCAAACCCCGTGACCTGGTTCCAGGTATGGCCCGAGTCCGTGCTCTTCCAGATGCCGGACTTGCGCGAACCGTACATCAGCGTCGTCGGATTCTGCGGGTCGACCGCCAGGCGTTCGCCATAGGCCCGGGCGTCGTCGTTACCGCCGATCGAGAACGGCAGGTCGTAGTGCGTCCAGGTGGTACCGCGGTTGCTGGAGATGTAGATGCGGCCGGGCGTGTCGTTGTTCACGCTGTCGCCGGTCATCATGTAGACGAGCTGGTCGTTGTTCGGGTCGAGCGCCAGGCTTTCCACGCCATGGAACCGGCCTTCGCCGCCGCCCCAGCCGATGCCGTCGGTGATGGGGATCCACTTCGCCGTGGCCGCATCCCAGCGGTAGGCGCCGCCCACGTCGGTGCGGGCGTACAGCAGGCTCGCATTGCGCGGGTGGTAGACCAGGCCGGTGACGTAGCCGCCGCCGCCCCACTTCACGCTCGTCCAGCTCGTGGCCGCGCCGACGGTCGCGGCGAGGACCGGGCCGGACGTGCCCGTCGCCCCGGGGGTCGTGCCGCCGCCGCTGCAGCCGGCGAGGAGTGCCGCGAGCACGGCCGGGATGATGATGTTCGTTTTCCGTTTCATGATGTCTCCGTTGTTATCGAGAGGAACATTAACATATAGCGCATACGCAGTTAATAAACCTTAACGAAGTCTATTACTCACACTTTTCCACTGTCAACAGAAATACGCATAAAAAAAGGCGGCCGAAGCCGCCTGAAACATCTGCCGTCAGCAGAGGAGAGAGACCTGGTCCGCGTCAGAACGAATAACGCATCTGGGCCGTGTAGCGCGGACCCGTCACGTACGCGCCGCGGACCTTGAAGCCGACGCCCTGCTGCATCAACTGCTTGTACATGGCGTTGTTCAGGTTCTGCGCCTCGAGGCCGAACGACAGGTTCTCGGTGATCTTGTAGAAGATCGACGCATCCACCTGGCCGTAGGCATCCGACCACGTCGGCAGCGCGTACTGCACGTTGTGCTGGCCGAACGTCGGGCTGGCCGGGTTGGTGTCGGTGCCGTCGCCGCCGTTCGTGCCGTTGGCGTTGATCGCCTGCAGCGACTTCGAACGCCAGCTGTACGCCACGCGGGCCGAGATCGGACCACGGTCGAACAGCAGCGCCAGGTTGTACGAGTTCTTCGACAGGCCGTTGAGCGGCAGGTTGCCGAAGGTCTTGCCGTCCACGTCGCAACCGTTCAGGTTCAGGTTCAGGTTGTCCGCGCCGCTGCCGCCCGAGCAGTACGCCTGGTACACCGGGTGGAACAGGTCCTGGCTGCTCTTCACGTACGTGTAGTTCGCCTGCACGCCGAAGCCCGCGAGCCAGCCCGGCAGCATGTCGAAGTACTGCTGGTAAGCCAGTTCGATGCCCTTGGCCGTGCCGTTCGCGCCGTTCACCGGCCCCGTCGTCACGAAGTCATGCATCGTGCCGTTCACGTCCGGCAGCGCGAAGTTGTAGCTCTGGTTGATGATGACGTCGCTGAGCTTCTTGTGGAACAACGCGGCCGTGAACGAACCGGTCGGCGCGAAATACCACTCGGCCGTGATGTCGGCCTGCTTGGCCATCGTCGGACGCAGCATCGGGTTGCCGCTGCCGGTGCCGGTGAGGCTGACGTTGCTGACGTTGACGATGTTGGTCGCGGTGTTGGTACTCGTGGTGGTCGCTTCCGACAGGTTCGTGTAGGCCTGCAGTTGCGAGAAGTCCGGACGCGACATCGCCTTGCCGTACGCGAAGCGGAATTGCAGCTTGTCCGACGCCTTCATGCGCAGGTTCAGCGTCGGCAGCACGTTGCTGTACGAATTGTCGAAGTCCTGCTTCTGCTGGAAGTTCGGGATGTTCGGGATCGGCACGCCGGTCACCGTGGCGCCGGCCGGGATGCTCGGGGCCGTGAAGCTGAACACCGTGTAGCCGTGGGCGACCATGTTCGTTTTCACGTAGCGCACGCCGATGTTGCCGTCGATCGGATATTTCAGGTCGTCGAAGCCGAAACGCAGCTGCGTGTACACGGCCTTGCTGCGCTCCTGCTGGTCGTTGGTGCCCGACGGATCGGTGCCGAACGTCGCCGGTTTCCAGGCGCCGCAGCTGTCCAGCGTGCCGCCGCTGCGTTCGGCGCACAGCACGTTGTAATACTGGTGCAGCTGCGAATACGTGCCCGGATAGCCGTCGGCCAGCGACGTGTTCGGGAACACGACGGCCGGCACCGACGCCTTGCCGTTGAAGAAGTTCGGGAACGTGTTCAGGTGCGTGCCGGCGGAGAAGCGCGGATCGCCCAGGTAGGCCAGCTGGGTCAGCGGCTGCCACGAACCGACCGGGCCCACCTGCCACGGCTGGGTGATCGCCGCCCAGTTATAGCCCGGCACGGAGTTGATCGTCGTCGCATCGCGGTCGGTCAGGCGCACGCCCACGCGCAGGTCGCGCAGCACGGGGTGGTCGAATTCGTACTTGACGTCGGTTTTCCAGGCCTTCTCGTTGGCGACGCTCGCATCCTGGTGCTCCATCGTGAAACCCCAGTAGTAATTGTTCGCATTGGCCATGTACGCCTTGGTGGCGTCGTCGAACGTCAGGCGGGCCGGCGTCGTGCTCATGTCCATGCCCATCTGCGGGATCTGCAGGCCGGTGGCGACCGTCGAGTCGAAACTGCCGGTGGTGGCGCGCACCTTCTGCAGGTCGGTCGTCACGGTCCACTGGCTGTTCAGGCGCCAGCGCAGGTTCCACGAAATGTCGGTCGTGGCCGACTTGCGCGTCGAGGTGCGGGTGTCGTCGTTGAAGTTGACGCCGCCGTCGGTCGGATCGGTGAGCACGCCGCTGATCATGGCGCCCTTCGGATCGAACTTGCCGTTCGCGACCTGCAGGTTGTACGGGCTGGACTGGCCAAAGATCGCCTGCTCGTCCCACTTCATCTTGTAGCGCGACTTGAAGTAGGTGAGCGACGACTGGACGTTGCTGTTCGGCTTCCACTGGAACGCGGCATAGGCGCCGTCGCGCTTGCGGTCGAATTCCAGCGAACGGAAGCTCGCGGCGTTCGGCACCCAGACCGTCTGGCCGGGCACGACGTCGGTGCGCGGGTAATAAGGCGAGACCTGGAAGGCGTCGGTGCGGGTGCCGCTCTGCGACGTGGCCAGGTCGAACAGGGCGCCGAATTCGCCGAAGCGCGTCTTCCAGCGGTCGGAGAACATCATCGAGTACGACGGCTGGGGCTTGCCCTTCTTCAGCGTGGAATACGTATCCTGCGCCGAGACCGACATCTTGCGGCCCTTGAAGTCGAACGGCATCGCGGTGCGGAGGTTGATCAGGCCGGAAATGCCGCCTTCGATCTGTTCGGCCGACGGGTTCTTGTAGACGTCGATGCCGGCCATCAGCTCGGGCGGCACGTCTTCGAAATTCAGCGAGCGGCCGCCGTTGGCCGAGAACGAGTCGCGGCCGTTCAGCTCGGAACGGACGTAGCTCAGGCCGCGGACCATCACGCCCGAACCTTCGACCGAATAGTGTTCCGGGTCGCCCTTGGCCATGGTGCGGTCGATGGTCACGCCGACCACGCGCTGCAGCACCTCCGTGACCGAACGGTCCGGCAGTTTGCCGATGTCGTCGGCGACGATCGAGTCGACGACTTCGTCGGCGTTCTGCTTGATTTTCTGGGCATTTTCCAGCGAGGCGCGCTGGCCGACCACGATGACCGACGTGGTCCCGTTGTCGGTGGCAGGGGTGGTTTGTGCGTATGCCATGCCGCTGGCGAGCAGCACGACTTGAGACACGCCGACGGCGATAGCCGTTTTCCTGAACTGGTTCACATCATCTCCTTGGTTGGTAATGCGCCGTCGACGCGGCGTGAAACATTGTTAACGAATATGCGTATTAAATTAATGTGGCATTAATTAAGTCTACGCCGCAATGTTTTTACTAGTCAAATTAAATAGTGACAATGTTCATCGATGTGAACGGACAGATACACGCGAAAACTCACACACCGGGCCGAGGCGCGACGGCGCAAGGAACAACAGGAGGAATCAAGGACGGCGGGCGGCCGCGACGAGGCGCTGCATCGTCGCGCGGGCGGTGATGCGGTCGTCGTGCCAGTAGGCGCTGACGGCTTCGCGCATGGCATCCTCGACCGCGGGCGGCAGGGCCATGGAGATGCTGGGGACGAGTGTGCCGCCACGGGAGGCGGCCTCGAAGGCGGCGGCCGACTGCTTCGCGCAGCGGTCGTATTTCGTGAGGTCGACGCCCTGGCGCACCGGAATCGACCCTTTGACGAGGTTGAATTCCTCCTGCACGCCGGGCGCCAGCAGGTCGGCGGCGAAGTCCTGCTGGGCGCGGGTCTTGGCGGGGCTGTTCACCTTGAACAGGGCGAACGAGTCGACCGTATAGGCATAGGACTTGGCCGTCCCGGGCGCGGGCACGCAAGCGAACTCCAGGCCGCCCCTGCGCTGCGCCGTCTGGAAGATGGGCTTGGCCCAGTCGCCCATGAACTGCATGCCCGCCTCCCCGTTCGCCAGCCGCGACGCCGCCACGTTCCAGTTGCGTCCCATCGCGGCGACGTCGGTGTACGGCTTGATGCGGCGGAACGTCTGCAACGCCTGTTCCATGACCGGGCCGGCCAGTGCGCCGGGATCCAGCGCCACGAACGCCTTGCGGTATAACTCGGGACCGCCGACGCCCAGCACGACGTTTTCGAACAGGAGGAAGTCCTGCCAGGGCTGGCCGCCGTGCGTGACGGCGATAAACCCGGCCCGCTTCATGGCGCCGGCCGCGGCGAAGAAGTCGTCCCACGTGACCGGCACCTGGGCATTGGCGCGCTTCAGGATGCGCGTGTTAATCCACAGCCAGTTGACGCGGTGGATATTGGCCGGCACGGCGACGTAGCTGCCCTTGTACTTCATGGCGTCGCTGACGACGCGCGGCAGCACCGCGTCCCACTGGCCGGCGCGCGCCGTGGCATCCAGGTTGGCGAGGGCGCCTTCGCGCGCCCATTGCTGGATGACCGGCGCCTTCACCTGGGCCGCGGCCGGCGGATTGCCCGACTGGACGCGCGAGCGCAGCAGGAAGAGCGGAAAGCCGTTCGCGTCGGCCGTCACGGCGAAGTCCTTCCAGGTATGTCCCTGGCGCCGCAAGGTCGATTTCAGCACGTTCACGGCGCGTGCGTCGTCGCCCACATCCCAGAAGTGGAGCACCTCGAGTTCGCCCGCGTGTACGGCAGTGGCGCACCAGGCGGTAACGAGCGCGATTGCCGTGGCGAAGACTTTCATGGCGTGCATCTTAGCTCGAAACGGTCGCCGATGGTAACGCCGCCACAAATCCGTTAATATTAAGAAATGCAACTTTTACTCGCCGAAGACGACCCCATCCTCGCAAACGGATTGACCGCGCAACTGAACGCCGCGGGCTTCACCGTCGAACACGCGCCGAACGGCCCGGTGGCGGAATACCTGCTCTCCCGGCAGAACTTCGATATCGCCATCATCGACCTCGGCCTGCCCATGGTCGACGGCCTGACGGTATTGAAGAACCTGCGCGCGACCCGGCCCGACCTGCCGGTGCTCGTCCTGACGGCCCTCGACCGGCTCGACAGCCGCGTGGCGGGCCTGAACGCCGGTGCCGACGACTACATGACGAAGCCGTTCGAGTTCCCGGAACTGGAAGCGCGCCTGCGGGCGATCCTGCGGCGCGCACGCACGTCGTCGTCGGCGGCGGCGCCCGCCGACGTCGCGCTGTCCGGCCTCCACTTCGACCGGGCCGCGCGGCGCGCCGTCATCCACGGCGAACCGGTCGAGCTGAGCCCGCGCGAAGCGACCCTGCTCGAACTGCTGCTGGTCCATGCCGACAAGGTCGTCACGAAGGAGCAGATCGCCACCGCGTGGGCGGGCGACGGCACCGAAGTCGGCGCGGGCAACACGGCGGAAGTCCACATCCACCGGCTGCGCCGCAAGCTGGAAGGTTCGGGCCTCGAGATCCGCACCGTCCGCGGACTCGGCTACCTGCTGGCCGTCGAGCGCGCCGATGGACGACCGGCCTGAACGGGGAACCCGCACGCTCTCCCTGCGCCGCCAGCTGGTCCTCTGGGTGCTGCTGCCCCAGCTCGTATTGTGGGTCGCGGGCGGCTTCGCCACGTACCGGCTGGCCGTCCGCTACGTCAACCAGGCGGCCGACGCGACCCTGTCCCAGGCCACCCGGGCGCTGGCGCGGCGCGTCAAGCCCATCGGCAGCGGCCTGCTGATCGATTTCCCCCGCGCCGCGCAGGAAGTGCTCGAGACGGATCCCAACGACCGCCTGTTCTACATGGTGAGCACGCCGCCCGGCGAATTCATCCTCGGCAACAACAGCATCCCGATGCCGCCTGCGTCCATGCGGCCGCGCCTGAACGATCCGTATTTCTACGACGGCGAGATCCGGTCCGCCGGTCCGGCCGGCGGGCGCGGCCTCCGGGAATCGATCAAGGTCAGGATCGCGGCGCTCTATCTCCCTTACGCCGCGCCGGAAGGCAAGGAGCAATGGATGCTCGTGCAGGTGGCGCGCAACATGGCGCACCGCGAGGACATCTTCAAGCTGATCCTGATGGACACCCTGCTCCCGCTGTCCGCGCTGATTCCGCTGCTGACGCTCATCGTCTGGATCGGCACCGGCGCCGGCCTGGCGCCGCTGCTGCGCCTGCGCAAGGAGGTCGAGGGCCGCTCGCCGCTCGACCTGGCGCCGCTGCGGATCGAATCGGCGCCGCAGGAAGTCCACTCCCTCGTCCGCGCGCTGAACGCCCTGCTCGCGTCCGTGCGCCAGAACGTGAACGCGCAAAAACGCTTCATCGCGGACGCGGCGCACCAGCTGCGCACGCCGCTGGCGGGCCTGAAGAGCCAGACGGCGCTGGCGATGGCGGCGACCGACGACCCGGCCCTGATCGCGCGGCTGAAACTGGTCGACCAGAGCGCGACCCGGGGCGCCCACCTGATCAACCAGTTGCTGATGCTGGCGCGCGCGGATCCCGAGGCCGCGGCGGCATCCGACAAGGCGCCGCTGGACATGCCCGCATTCGTCCAGGAGATCGTCGCCGAATACGTGCCGCGCGCGCTGCGGGCGCAGGTCGACCTCGGCATGGACGACGCCGAGCCGCCCGCCGCCGCGCCGCTGCGCATCGAGGCCAACGCGCTGCTGCTGCGCGAAGCGCTCACCAACGTGATCGACAACGCGATCAAGTACACGGGCCGCGGCGGCGAGATCACGGTCCGCGTCGCGCCGGACGGCGGCGACGTCCTCGTGACCGTCACCGACAACGGCCCGGGCATCCCGGAAGCGGACCGCGCCCGCGTGTTCGAACGGTTCGTGCGCGCCACCGACCACGGCGAAGGGTGCGGGCTCGGGTTGGCGATCGTGCGCGACATCGTCGCGCAGCACGGCGGCACCGTCGACCTGCAGGATGCACGGCCGCACGGCCTGCGCGTGGCAATCCGCCTGCCCAGGCGGTGATCGGCGCCCCCCGGCGGGCGTCCGCCGGTTTATACTCAGGCTCGACATCAATGTATTGACGAACGTGCCCACTCCGACCCCTCCCCCGCGCGACACGCGGCCGCTCGCGGCTGCAGCCATGCTGATCGTCGCTCTCACGGTGACGCTCGCCGGCCTGCTGGTGTCGAGCTACCACGACACGATCGAACGCGAGCAGACGAACCTGCGCAACCTGGCGGAGGCCTTCGCCGCCCAGACCCATTACGCCACGCTCGCGCTGGACCTGGCCCTCGCGCGCGCCGCGGAGCACGCGCCGCAGGACGGCACGGACACGGCGGCCGCCTTGCCCGGCGGCGCGCCCGAAGCGATTCCCGCACGCGTGCGCAGGCTCGGGCCGGACGCGCCGCGCCGCCCGCTCCCGTCCGGCGCCCCGAAGATCGGGATCGCGCTGCCGCCGGACGGCGGTCCCGCCACGATCACCCTGGCGCGGGTGCTGCCCATCGGCCCGGCCGTCATCGAGGCGGACGCCGCCTACTTCCAGCGCATCTTCGATTCCGCCGACCTCGGGCACGGCGGCTCCGTCACGCTGCACCAGCGCGACGGCACGATGCTCGTGCGCAGCCCGACGCTGCCCAAGGCCATCGGCCACTCCTTCATCCACACGCCGCTGTTCCAGACGCATTTGCCGCGCGCGGCCGTCGGCGCGTTCGAGGCGACGAGCCCCATCGACGGCGTGAGCCGCCTGTACGGCTACAGCGCGGTCGCCGGCTACCCCCTGCTGATCGTCACGGGGCGCGACCTGTCCGACACGCTGGCCGTGTGGCGCGGCTGGCTGTGGATCGCCGTGCTGGCCTGGGCGCTGCTGTCGGTCACGCTGGCCATGCTGGCCCGGCGCATGAGCCGCGAGGCGGCGCGCCAGGCCGCGCTGATCGCCCGCCTGCAGGCCAGCGAGCGCCGGCTCGCGGACGGTGCGCGCTACCTGAATACCATCCTCGATTCGCTCGCCACGCCGCTCTGGGTGCTCGATGCGAAGCGGCGTATCGTCCTGTTCAACCGCGCGTTCCTGCAGTTCACGGGCCGGAACGAGGACGCGGTGACGGGACGGCTCGAAACGGAAGTGCTCGACCCGGCCGGCGCCGATGCGCGCGCCAGGCTGTATGCGGACAGCACGGCCGACGGCGTGCATGCGCTGGAGGCGGAGATCCGCGACGGCAGCGGCGCCACCCGCACCGCGATCCAGCTCGCCGCGCAGCTCAGGGCCGAAGACGACGCCGTCCAGATCGTCAACAGCCTCACCGACATCACGGAACGCAAGCAGGTCGAATTGCGCCTCGCCTACCTGGCCGACCACGACCCGCTGACCGGCTTGCCGAACCTGAATTACCTGCGCCGCGTGCTGGCGGACGCGCTGCGGGGTGAACAGATCGTCCTGCTGCTGATCGCGCTGGAACGCCAGCAGGAAGTGGCGGACCTGCTCGGCATCGAAGCGGGCGACGACGCCGTGCGCCAGGTCGCCGCGCGGCTCGACGGGCTCGCGCCCGCGGCGCTCTGCGTCGCACGCGTAAAAGCCAACGAATTCGCGGTGCTGCTGCCGGCGGGGCCGGGCCGCCGCCCCGTCGACGCCGTCGCGCTCGAACTGCACGCGCTGCTGGCCGAACCCGTGCGCGTGGGCGGGCGCGAGTTCCACCTGGCGCCCGTGATCGGCATCGCGACGTATCCGCAGGATGCCGCGTCCGCCAACGAGTTGATGCGCCTGGCCGACATCGCCAAGCACCGCGCCCGCAGCGACGCCGGCGAACCGGTGCATTTCCATTCCGAGTCCACGCACCTCCAGCTGGACGAGCGGCTCACCATCGAGGAACAGCTGCGGCATGCGCTGGCGCGCGGCGAACTGACGCCGCACTACCAGCCGAAGGTCGACATCGCGACGGGGCAGGTCACCGGCTTCGAGGTGCTGCTGCGCTGGAACAGCCCCGTGCTCGGCCCCGTGTCGCCGGCGCGCTTCATCCCGATCGCCGAGCAGACGGGCCTGATCGTACCGATCGGGACGTGGGTGCTGCGCACCGCGTGCGCGCAGGCGAGCCACTGGGCGCGCGAGCACGGCATCGCGACCCGCGTCGCCGTGAACCTGTCGATCCGCCAGTTCTACCAGAAAGACCTGTTGAGAGTGATCGCCGGCGCGCTGGACGACGCGGGCCTGCCGCCGCACGCGCTCGAACTGGAGATCACGGAAAGCATCGCGATGAGCCGCGTGGACGTCGTCGAGCGCCTGCTGGGCGGCATCCGCGACCTCGGCGTGGAACTCTCGATCGACGATTTCGGCACCGGCTATTCGAGCCTGGCCTACCTGAAGCGCTTCCCCGTGCAGCGCCTGAAAATCGACCGGGCGTTCGTGCGCGACCTCGGGCGCGACGCCGACAGCGCGGCCATCGTCCGCTCCGTCGTCGCGCTGGGCCACGGCCTCTCGATGCGCATCGTGGCCGAAGGCGTGGAGACCGAGGAGCAGCTGGCGCTGCTGCGCGCGCTCGGCTGCGACGAATACCAGGGCTATCTGTTCGCGCGGCCCATGGACGCCGCCGCCGTGCCGGCCCTGCTCGGCCGCCCCGTCGCGTCAGGCGCGTGAACGCACGGCCCGGCGCGGCCGGCCGCCGGCCGGCGGCAATGGGTGCGCGGGACGCGCCGGTGCCGGGACGTCGGCCGATGCGGCCAGGTCCGCCCACGCATCGAACCCCACTTTCAGCACGCGCAGGCGGTCGTACGCACGCTGCAGCGCCGCCCGTCCCAGCACGAGGCGCAGCGGACCGCGGCCGGCGGCGACGGCCTGCATGATGGCCTGCGCACCGCGCGCGGCGTCGACCTGGGCGGCGCCCCGGCCGAGTGCCGTGCGGCTCACCATGCCATCGTAGTCGGCGATGCCGGCCGCGCGCGGCACCGTCGCGTCGGCGTCGTCGCCGCTGCCCGGATCGACCAGGGTGACGCCGATGCCGAGCGGTTCCACTTCATAGAACAGCGCCTCCGCCAATGCTTCCAGCGCGGAGCGCGCGGCATGGCTGAAGCCTTCGAACGCGGGCGCCTGCACGGACGCGCGGGCCAGCATCACGATATGCCCGGCGCGGCGCGCGCGCATGCCGGGCAGCACGCGGCGGGCCAGGTTGATCGGGCCGAACACGTTTTCCTCGAACAGGGCGCGCATGGCGCCCTCCTCGCCTTCCTCGATCGCGCCCGGATAACGCTGGGCGGCGCTCGTCGCCAGCACGTCGATGCGCCCGAACCGCCGCTCGGCGGCGACGACGGCCGTGTCGACGCTGGCGGCATCCGTCACGTCCAGCGCGAGCGCCAGCGCGCGGTCCGGATGGCGCTCGACGAGGGCCTGCAGCTGCCCCGGCGCGCGCGCCGCGAGGACGGCATGCTGGCCGGACGCCAGCACGGCCTCCGCCAGCGCGGCGGCGAGGCCGGTGGTGGCGTCGGCGATGAACCAGACGGGTTGCGTGGATTGCGACATCGTTCCTCCTTGCTGCGTGCGGAGTGCCAGACTTTAGGTACTCCAGGAAGATGATTCTAGATGCTGGACGGGTACGGTTCCATGGGCGATTTTCCGAAAGTCTTGCCTAAAATTCCAGGCATCATTCAATCCGCCGGCGGCATGCCATAGTCATCCGGCGCGCCGTCCGGCACGACGTCGATCCGGTCCAGCACGACGCCGGGGTCGAGCGCGTGCACCGCCAGCGTATGCATGCCCGGCGCCAGTCGCCCCACGCCCCACGTGCGCACCGCCATGTTGGACA
Organism: Massilia orientalis; assembly: GCF_030411975.2. NCBI lineage: Bacteria > Pseudomonadati > Pseudomonadota > Betaproteobacteria > Burkholderiales > Oxalobacteraceae > Massilia > Massilia orientalis. Next base: position 482,603 of record NZ_JASNRB020000002.1, read on the forward strand.
GCACGTCTTCCTTCCATTGCTCGCTGCGGCCCACGGTCGTGATGTCGACGACTTCCGGCGCTTTGCCGTCGAGGCTCACGGCAAAGCGCACGCGGTTCGCCGCCGTCAGCGGATGCTCGGGCACGGCGACGAGCCTGATCCGCATGTCGCCGGCGCCCGCCGTCGCGAAACGATACTGCAGCGGCGCACTGGCCGCCAGGTCGGCGAGCGCGCGCGACGGCAGGTCGAGCCGCGCGCGCATCGCGCCGCCGGACGTGCCGAGGCCCGGCTGCGGCGTCCAGTCGCGCGTGGCCGCGGCGCTGCCGGCGCGCAGCACGACGATGCCGCCTTCCCCGAAGCGCACCTTCACGGCCTGCTCTCCGCATTGCAGGGACAGGGCCGGGTCCGCGCCGCCGTCGTAGCGCAGCACGATGCGCTGTTCGTGGCCATGCGCGGCATCCAGCATGCCGCCGTCCAGGTCCGCCTGCACGGCGCGTGTTCCCGCACGCACGGACCAGCGCGCATCCTGTCCGCCGTAGCTCACCAACGTCACCGTGCGCGTGGCGGGCCGGCCCCGGCGCAGCACGAGCCGGTCGCCGTCGACGGCAAACGGTGCCGGGTAGACGATGCCGCAGCCGCGCCGGCTTGACACGCTCCACGTCGGATACACGGGCTCCGCGAACACGGGCAGGCGGCGCGGCGCGATGTCCATGATGCCGCGCCACTTGCCGTCCGCGAGGCCGTTGTACGCGGCCGCGTCGGCGACGAGCTCCGCATGCGCCGCCCGCGCCTGGCGCACGTACAGGTTGCTGGACGGCCGCTGCTGGCGCGCGTATTCCGCCGCGAGGTCCAGTTTCAATATGCGCGTGTTCAGGTTCGCGCTCGACCGCACCGGGTACAGCACCAGTTCGAAAAAGGCGTCGCGCAGCCGCGCCGGGATGCGCGCGGCCAGCGCTTCGGCCCGCGCCGTCAGCGCGCGGTAGTCCGCGAGCCGCCGCTCCGCTTCGTCGCCGCCCGTGCGCACATAGGCCGTGGTGCGCACGGGACGCGTGGGTTCGGTCTGGCTCCAGCCCATGAATTCGGGACGGCGCTCCCACGCGAGGCGGTAGTACTCGCGCAGGATGGCCGCCGTTTCCGCAGCGTGAACGCGTCCGAACTGCGTGGCGGCCCACGCCTCCAGGTGGCGCGCGGGGTCCTGCCGCAACACGTCGGCGTCGAACGCCGCGTCGAGGAAGTACTGCGTGAGGTATTCGGCCGGCTTGATGTCGCCCACGTTCAGCACCCACAGGCGGCGCGCACCGGTCGCCCACGCGCGCTCCAGCTGGTCGCGGATCAGGGATGGATGCGTCGTGCCGAGCCACAGGTAGTCGTGCGGCCGGCCCCAGTACGACACGTGGTAATAGATGCCCTGCCCGCCCGCGCGCCGGCCCTCTTTGTCCGTCCCCAGTTGCGCGAGATAGCCGTAGTTATCGTCCGGCCACACGAGCGTCACGTCGTCGGGCACGGCCAGGCCGAGGTTCCAGTAATCCAGCACTTCCTTGTACATCGTGAAGGCTTGCGGGATGCCCGCGGGCGGCTTGCCCTGCGCCTCGCCCAGCATCGCGCGCTGGACCTTGAACACGTCCTGCAACGTGTCGCGCGCCTGTTCGGGACTGGCCGCGCCCTCCATCGCGGAATCGTGCACGCCGCGCAGGCCCAGCGACGTCATCGTCTCCATGTCCTTGACTTCGTCGATGCGCGTGCGCCAGTAGTCGACGAGGCGGTCGCGGTTGCGGAACCAGTCGAACGGACCGCTCTTCCATTCGCGCACGTTATTGCGCATCATCGGCTCCGCGTGCGACGTGCCGACGATGATCGCGTAATCGTCGGCCGTCTGCGCATTGCCGGGGACGGTGTAGAACGGCCGCGTCGATTCGTGCATCGCGGGCCACACGAGGTTCGCCTTCAGGCGCCACAGCAGCTCGAACACACGCGCATAGGTCTTGGGACCGATGTCGTGGGCCGGGTCGAACGTCCTGGCCGCCCATGGCTGCAGCCCCCAGTCCTCGTCGTTGATGAAGATGCCGCGGTAGGCCACCGCCGGCGCATGCGACAGCCGCAGCGTGCCGTCGACGGCCGGGCGGTCCACGTGCGCCGGCGCGACGTCGGCCCACCATTCCCAGGCCGAGACGCCCAGCTCGCGCGACAGGTCGACGACGCCGTACACCGCGCCGCGCCGGTCCGATCCCGCCACGAGCAGCAGAGCACGGCCGTCCGCCTCGCCCGCCACGCGCAGGTAGCGCTCGGACTGGCCGGCCAGCGGCGCGAGGTCCGCGCCCAGCGCCCGCGCGGCCTCCTGCACGAGCGCCGAATCCGCCGTGCCCACGACGACGCAGCGGCGCGGGCAATCCGCCAGTCGCGTCGCCAGCGCGGGCGCGGTGCCGCTCACGCGTTCGAGGTCGCGCGCGAGCATGCCGGCCGCGAGCCGCATCGTGGGCTGGCCGGCGTGGACGATGGTGGTGTCGTGCAGCTCGAACGGCTGGGCGTGAACGAGGCTGGCGGTGAGGGTCAGGATGAGGGCGAGGCGGCGCATGGGCCGACATGGTAGTGCGGCGCCGCCGGCGAAACAATCAAGAAATTGATCATTTGCATTTGACCATTCAGTCCTTCACGCATACACTGCGAATGGTTGCGCTATCATTTCAGATGTTATAACAAATGCGCAGCTGCCTACCAGGAGGAGACTGTGCAAGACACGCATCGCCAGGCCGCACGCCGGCTCGTATCCACGCTCGGCATCGCCGTCGCGGCGAGCCTGCTGCCCGCCCTTTCACCGCTCGCCGTCCAGGCCCGGGCGGCCGACAGCGCCGCGCCGCGCCAGCACATCCTGCTGGACGATGGCTGGCGTTTCCACGCCGGCGACCCGGACGGCGGCTCCGCCCCGTACCTGTACGACGTCCGGCCGGAAGTGACCGCGTCGGCGGACGGCAAGGTGGCCGACGCCCGGCCCGAGGAAGCGGCCCGGGTCGCGCGCGCGGACACGCCCGTGCTGAAGCCCTGGATCCTCCCGAGCGGCAATGCGTTCATCCGCGATCCGGCCCGCCGCTACCAGCGTCCCGCGACGGAACCGGCCGTCGACGCACCGTTCGCGAAGCTCGCGTTCGACGACGGCAGCTGGCGCCCCGTCACCCTGCCGCACGACTGGGCCATCGAGGGCCCGTTCCTGACGACGGGCCCGTACGGCGGCATGGGCCGCCTCAAGACGTGGGGCCCGGCCTGGTACCGGCGCAAGCTGGACATTCCCGCCGCCGACCGCGGCAGGAAGATCTTCCTCGACGTCGACGGCGCCATGTCGTACGCGAGCGTGTGGGTCAACGGCCACCTCGCGGGCGGCTGGCCCTATGGCTACAACTCGTTCCGCATCGACCTGACGCCGTGGCTGCAGCCGGGCGGTGCGAACCAGCTCGCGATCCGCCTCGACAACCCGCCGGAATCCGCGCGCTGGTACCCGGGCGCGGGCCTGTACCGCAACGTGTGGCTGACGAAGACGGCGCCCGTGCACGTGGGCCAGTGGGGCGTGACCGTGACGACGCCGGAAGTGTCGGCCGAATCGGCGCGCGTGGCGTGGCAGGTCGCCGTCGACAACGAGGGCGGCACGCCGGCCAGCGCGACGGTGACGACGGAACTGTATATATTGGACGACCGCGGACGCATCGCGGGCAAGCCCGTCGCCACGGCCGTCTCGGCGCCGGCGACGGTCGCCGCCGGCACGAGCGGCACGGTCAGCGGCGCGACGACCGTGAGCAAGCCGCGCCTGTGGGGCCCGCCACCGACGCAGACGCCGCACCGCTACGCGCTGGTGGCGACCGTACGCCAGGACGGCCGTGTCGTCGACCGCACCGAGACGCCGTTCGGCATCCGCACCGTGCGTTTCGATCCCGATCGAGGACTCCTCGTCAACGGCGAGCACATCCCCCTGCGCGGCGTGAACAACCACCACGACCTGGGCGCGCTGGGCGCCGCGTTCAACGTGCGCGCGGCCGAGCGCCAGCTGGAGATCATGCGCGCGATGGGCGCCAACGCCGTCCGCCTGAGCCACAACCCGCCCGACCCGCAGCTGCTGGACCTGGCGGACCGCATGGGCTTCCTCGTGATGGACGAAGTATTCGATTCGTGGGAACGCAAGAAGACGCCGCTGGACTTCCACCTGATCTTCCCCGACTGGCACGAGCAGGACCTGCGCGCGATGATCCGGCGCGACCGCAACCACCCGTCCATCATCATCTGGAGCATCGGCAACGAGGTCGGCGAGCAGTACACCGACAAGGCCGGCGCCGCCGTGGCGCACGAGTTGCACCGGATCGCCCACGAGGAAGATCCGACCCGGCCGACGACGACCGCGATGAACTACGCCAAGTCGGACATGCCGCTGCCCGCGGAGGTCGACGTCATCGGCCTGAACTACCAGGGCGAAGGCATCCGCCAGGATCCGGAATTCGAAGGCACCGACCGGATCCGCACGCCCCCGCAGTACCCGCTGTTCCATGCGAAATTCCCGGACAAGATGATCCTCAGCACGGAATCCGCGTCGGCGTTCAGCAGCCGCGGCGTGTATCTGTTCCCCGTGCATCCGTCGAACAGCTCCATCGTCCGCGACGGCCGGGGCGGCGACTCCCACAGCCAGCAGGTCAGCGGCTACGAGCTGTACGCCGTCGATTTCGGCGCGTCCGCCGACAAGGTGTTCGCCTCGCTCGACCGCAACCCGTACGTGGCCGGCGAATTCGTCTGGACCGGTTTCGACTACCTGGGCGAACCGACGCCTTATTACGGCGCGCGCAGCTCGTACTCGGGCATCGTCGACCTGGCCGGCTTCCCCAAGGACCGCTATTACCTGTACCAGTCGCGCTGGCGCCCGGACCTGCCGATGGTCCACGTGCTTCCGCACTGGACGTGGCCGGAGCGCGTGGGCCAGGTTACGCCCGTGCACGTGTTCACGTCGGGCGACGAGGCCGAGCTGTTCGTCAACGGCAAGTCCCAGGGCCGCCAGAAGAAGGGGCCGACCGCCTACCGCCTGCGCTGGGATGCCGTGAAGTACGAGCCGGGCGAGATCACGGTCGTCGCGTACAAGAACGGCAAGGAGTGGGCACGGGACACCGTGAAAACCGCCAGCGCCCCGGCCGCGCTGCAGGCGCAGGCGGACCGCACGGCGCTCGCCAGCGACGGGCGCGATCTCGCCTTCGTCACCGTGCGCATCGTCGACAAGGATGGCCTGCCCGCGCCGCGCGCGCACGACCGCGTGCGCTTCACCGTCGAGGGGCCGGCGGACCTCGTCGCCACCGACAACGGCGACGCGACGAGCTTCGAATCGTTCCAGGCCAGGGACAGGGCCGCGTTCAACGGCCTCGTGCTGGGCATCGTGCGGCCCCGGGCCGGTGCCGGCGGCACGATCACGGTGCGCGCCGATGGTGCCGGCCTGAAAGGTGTTGCCGTGACGTTGCTCAGCCGTCCGGCAACCCGATAGTATGTGCATCTGTTCAAGAACATTTTCACAAACATAACGTGACGAGGCTCATCGACGCTTGGTGCTAAGCTGGCCATTCATCGCACCACCGGAGGGCCTCGGTTATGCCGGAAGCACGCCATGAAGTCGTCGTCGTCACGGGCGCCAGCGCGGGGATCGGCCGTGCCGCGGTACAGCAGTTCGCCCGCGCCGGCGCCCGCATCGCGCTGATCGCGCGCGACCCGGAACGCCTGGAAGCGGCGCGCGCGGAAGCTGAACGGCTCGGCTCGCCGCAAGCCATCGCCATCCCGGCCGACATGGCCGACCATGGCCAGGTCGAGGCCGCCGCCGGGCGGGCCGAGACCGAACTGGGCCCCATCGACATCTGGATCAACAATGCGATGGCGACCGTGTTCGCGCCGTTCGCCGATATTTCCCCAGAAGACTTTCGGCGCGTCACCGACGTCACTTATCACGGCTTCGTGTGGGGCACGATGGCCGCGCTGAAACGCATGCGGCCCCGCAACCGGGGCACCATCGTGCAGGTCAGCTCGGCCCTCGCGTACCGCTCGATTCCCCTGCAATCGCCCTATTGCGGGGCCAAGCACGCGATCAAGGGTTTTACCCAATCGATCCGCACGGAACTCGAGCATGAACGGAGCGATATCCACATCGCCGTCGTCGACATGCCGGGCGTGAACACGCCGCAATTCGAGTGGTGCAAGACCACGTTGACGCACCATCCCAAGCCGATCGGCACGTATTACCAGCCCGAAGTCGCCGCACGCGCCATCTATTGGGCGGCCCATGCGCGCCGGGCCGAGCTCTGCGTGGGCGCGCCGACCTTGTCCACCGTGATGGCGGAGAAGTTCGTCCCGCGCCTGCTCGACCGGTACCTGGCCCGCAAGGGCGTGGCCGGCCAGCAGGGTCCGCGTGCCATCCCGGCCGACCGGCCCGACAACCTGTGGCGGCCCGTGCCCGGACCGTACGCCGCGCACGGCACCTTCGACGACGGCGCGAGTACCCGCAGCCTGCAGCTGTGGGCGACGACGCACCGCGCGTGGCTGCTGGCCGGCATCGGCGCGGCGGGCGTGGCGCTGGGCCTGAGGCAGCTGCGCAAACACTAAACCAGCGAGGACACGACATGAGCAAATCCGTAGGCGACTTCTTCGTGGAACGCCTGTATGAATGGGGCGTCCGGACCATCTTCGGCTATCCCGGCGACGGCATCAACGGCGTGCTGGGCGCGCTGGACCGCGCGGAAGGCAAGATCCAGTTCATCCAGGTGCGGCACGAGGAAATGGCCGCGTTCATGGCCGCCGCGCACGCCAAGTTCACGGGCGAGCCGGGCGTGTGCCTGTCGACGGGCGGCCCCGGCGCGGCCCACCTCGTGACCGGCCTGTACGACGCCAAGTGCGACCACGTGCCGGTACTCGCCATCTGCGGCCAGGCGCCGACGACGGCGCGCGGCGCGCACTACCAGCAGGAGCTGAACCTGGAGCGCCTGTTCCAGGACGTGGCGGATTACGTGTACGAGGCGAGCCAGCCGTCGCAGGTGCGCCACCTGCTCGACCGCGCCATGCGCACGGCGCTGGGCCGCAACGGCGTCAGCGTCGTCGTGCTGCCGAACGACCTGCAGGACAAGCCGTACGAAGACCCGCCGCGCAAGCACGGCTCCGTGTTTTCCGGCATCGGCTACACGAAGCCGCGCGTCGTTCCGTACGAGGCCGATCTCGTACGCGCGGCCGACGTGCTGAACGCCGGCAGCAAGGTGGCGATCCTCGTCGGCGCGGGCGCGCTGCAGGCGACGGACGAAGTCATCGCCGTGGCCGAGCGCCTGAAGGCCGGCTGTGCCAAGGCCCTGCTGGGCAAGGCCGCCCTGCCCGACCACCTGCCGTGGGTGACGGGCTCCATCGGCATCCTCGGCACGAAAGCCAGCTGGGAGATGATGAACGACTGCGACACCCTGCTGATGATCGGCACGGGCTTCCCGTACGCGGAATTCCTGCCGAAGGAAGGCAAGGCGCGCGCGGTGCAGATCGACATCGACCCGACGATGCTGAGCATACGCTTCCCGGCCGAGGTCAACCTGCACGGCGACAGCGCCGAGACCCTGCGCCTGCTGCTGCCGCTGCTGAAGGACAAGACCGACACCGACTGGCGCGCGAAGGTCGAACAGGAAGTGCGCGAATCGTACAAGATGCTGGAAGAACGGGCGCTCGCCGCCGCGAACCCGGTCAATCCGCAGCGCGTGTGCTACGAACTGTCGCCGCTGCTGGCGCGCGACGCGATCGTCACGAGCGATTCCGGCTCCTGCGCGAACTGGTATGCGCGCGACCTCAAGGTGCAGCGGGGCCAGATGTATTCGCTGTCCGGCGGGCTCGCGTCGATGGGGGCGGCCGTGCCATATGCGATCGCCGCCAAGTTCGCGCATCCGGACCGCCCCGTGATCGCGCTCGTCGGCGACGGCGCCATGCAGATGAATAACATGGCGGAGCTGATCACCGTGGCCAAGTACTGGAAGCGGTGGAAGGACCCGCGCTGGATCGTGTGCGTCTTCAACAACCAGGATCTGAACCAGGTGACGTGGGAACAGCGCGTCATGGAAGGCAATCCGAAGTTCGAGGCGACGCAGCAGATCCCCGACGTCCCTTACCACCGCTTCGGCGAGTTGATCGGTTTGAAGGGCATCTTCTGCAACGATCCCGACCGGGTGGGCGAAGCGTGGCGCGAGGCGCTGGCGGCCGACCGGCCCGTCGTCCTCGAATTCAAGACGGACCCGGAAGTGCCGCCGCTGCCCTCGCACATCACGCTGGAGCAGGCCAGGCACTTCATGACGACGATCGCCAAGGGCGACCCGAGCGAAGGATCGATGCTGGCCGGCGTGGCGAAGCAGGTGCTCAGCACCCTCCTCCCCGGAGACAAGAAGTGAACGCGGCGGCGCCCGCCCACGCGCGCCCCGCGGCGCGTGCGCTCGGCGCCGCCGCCCTCGGCCTGGCGCTGGGCGCATTGCTGCTGCAACGGCGCCGGCCCGCGCCGCCACCGCTTGCACCCGACCGTACCGCGCACCGGTTGTACCAGGCCGCCGCGCTGCTGGCCGCGTCCGTGCTGAGCGACAGCGCGCTGGAACACTACCGCGGCGGCTTCGAGAATCCCGGCATGTTCGCGCCGCTCGCCAGCGCGGCCGTCGTGCTGGGCTGTGCGTTGCGCGCGAAGCCCGCTTCCGCACCGTATGCGACCGCCTGCGCCGTCGGCACGGCGGGTCTCGGCTTCCACGCGTACAACGTGCTGCGCCGGCCCGGCGGCCTGTCGTGGGCGAACCTGTTCTATGCGGCGCCGCTCGGCGCGCCCGCCGCGCTCACGCTGGCCGGCGTGCTGGGCCTCGCCGCCCGTCCCGTCGCCGCCGGCGCACCCTCGCTCGCCGGCCTGCCGTCCGGCCGCGCCCTGTGCGGCCTGGCCGCGTTCGGCCTCACCGGCACGAGCGCGGAAGCGGCGCTGCTGCACTTCCGGGGCGCGTTCCAGCATCCCGCGATGTGGCTGCCGGTCAGCGTGCCGCCCGCGGCGGCCGTGCTGCTGGCCAGCGCGGCGCTGCCCGGCCGGCCGGGACCGCGCCGCCTGACGGACGCGCTGCTGAAGGCGTGCACGTGGCTGGGCGCGCTGGGGATGGTGTTCCACGCCCGCGGCATCGCCAGGCAGATGGGCGGCTGGCGCAACTGGAGCCAGAACCTGCTTGCCGGCCCGCCGCTGCCGGCGCCGCCCAGCTTTTCCGCGCTCGCACTCGCTGGCCGCGCCGCGCTGGCGCTGCGCACGGTGCAGGAGCGGCCATGAACGAGGACGCTCCCTCAGCGCGCTTTCCCGGCTACGACGTGCTGGCCAAGTGGGACAGCCCGTCGTTCGACGGCATCACCCGTAACACGCTCGCGGCCCGGCTGGACGACGTGCCGCCCCGGCGCTGGCTGACGCAGGACGAGTGGGACCTGCTGGACGCGATCAACGCGCGCCTGCTGCCCCAGCCCGACCGCGCGCAACCGATCCCGATCACGCCGTGGATCGACGCCATGCTGCACGACGACCGCGGCGAAGGCTACCGCCATCCGGACATGCCCCCGCTGCGCGCTGCCTGGCGCCAGGGCCTGGCCGCCGTCGACGACGAGGCGCGGCGGCTGCACGACCGGCCGTTCGTCCGGCTCGATGCGGACGCGCAGGACGCGGTCCTGCATGCCCTCGAAGGCGGCCGCGCCGTGTCTCCCGGCTGGCAGGGCCTCGATGCGAAGCGCTTCTTCATCCACCACCTGCTCAAGACGGCGGCCGGCTTCTATTACGCGCATCCCCTCGCCTGGAACGAGATCGGCTTCGGCGGGCCGGCGAACCCGCGCGGGTACGTGCGCCTCGGGTTCGACAGCCGCGACCCGTGGGAAGCGAAGGAGGCGCGGTGATCGCGCCACGGACAGGCGGCGGCCGCGCACCCGACGTGTACGAGCGTGGGGGCTGGGTGACGATGCGCGAATACGACGACGATGACGCCGTCGATTTCGTCATCGTCGGCGCCGGCGCCGGCGGCGCCACGCTCGCGTGCAAGCTCGCGGAGGCCGGCTTTTCCGTCGTCGTGCTGGAAGCCGGCCCGTTCTGGCGCCCGCTGGAGGATTTCGCGTCGGACGAGGAAGCGCAGCAACAGCTGTACTGGCTGGAAGAACGGCTGTCCGGCGGCACCGACGCGCTGGCCCTCGGCGGGAACAATTCCGGCTGGGGCGTGGGCGGGTCGACCGTCCACTTCAGCATGATCTCGCTGCGCTTCCGGCCCGAGTGGTTCCGGTCGCGCAGCCAACTGGGCTACGGCTTCGACTGGCCGATCACCTACGACGAACTGGCGCCCTATTACGACGAGGCGGAGCGGGCGCTGGCCGTGTCCGGACCCGTGCGCTATCCGTGGGGACCGCCGCGCCGCCGCTACCCCTATCGCGAACACGAGATGAACGCGGCCGGCCTCGTGCTCGCGCGCGGCGCGGAAAAGATGGGCATCGAGTGGTCAGCCGTGCCGCTGGCGACCGTGTCCGCACCGCGCGGCAAGTCGCCGCCCTGCGTCTACCGGGGTTTCTGCAACTTCGGCTGCGCGACGAACGCCAAGCAGAGCGCGCTGATCGTGTGGATTCCCCGCGCGCTGACGGCGGGCGCGGAAGTGCGCGACCTCGCGATGGCCGGCCGCATCGAGCTCGGCGCCGACGGCCGCGCGGCGGGCGTGCACTATCGCCGCAACGACGCATGGCGCTTCCAGCGCGCGCGCAACGTCGTGGTGGCCGGCTATGCGATCGAGACGCCGCGCCTGCTGCTGAATTCCACGTGCAGCCGCTTCCCGCAGGGCCTCGCGAACAGCTCGGGCCTCGTCGGCACGCACCTGACGACGCACGCCGGCCCCGGCGTGTGGGCCCGCTTCGACGAAGCCATCCGCTGGTACAAGGGCCCGCCCAACATGGCCGTGTGCGAGCACTGGAATTACACGGACGCGGGCAAGGACTTCCACGGCGGCTACGCCTTCATGAGCCAGGGCCCGCTGCCGCGCGCGTGGGCCCAGCTGCTCGTGACGGAACGGCATCTGTGGGGCATGGCGCTGCGCCGCGAGATGGCGGACTACAACCACATGGCGGGCCTGGTCGCCGTCGCCGAGACGGAGCCGCGCGCGTGCAACCGCGTGGAACTGGCGGACGTGCGCGACCGCCACGGCCTGCCCGTCGCGCACGTGACGTTCGAATATGCCGCCAACGACCGCCGCATGCAGGACCACGCGCGCCGCTTCATGGGCGAGATGCTGGCGGCGGCCGGCGGCAAGGACGCCTGGACGAGCGACGACACGAGCCACATCCTCGGCACGTGCCGCATGGGCAACGACCGGGAGACGAGCGTCGTGGACGCGGATGGCCGCAGCTGGGACGTGGCCAACCTGTGGATCTGCGACGGCTCGCTGTTCCCGACGGCGGGCGGCGTGAATCCGTCGCTGACGATCCAGGCCCTCGCCTGCCGCATGGGCGCGCGCATCCAGGCGCTCGCGGCGCGCGGGGAATTGTAAGGACAACGACATGAGCAAGGTAGCCAGCATCTTCGACCTCGAATGCCTCGCGCGCGAACGCCTGCCCGGCGTCGTGTTCGACTACATCCACGGCGGCAGCGAACAGCAGTTGACCGTGCAGCGCAACCTGGACGACATGCGTGCGCTGGCCCTGCGCCAGCACAGCCTGCGCGACGTGTCGCACCGCGACACCCGCGTCACGATGGCGGGCGACCCGGCGCGCATCCCCCTGGCCCTCGGCCCGACTGGCCTCGCGGGCCTCACGTGGGCCAACGGCGAATGCGAGGCGGCGCGCGCGGCGGTGGACTTCGGCGTGCCGTTCTGCCTGTCGACGTGCTCCATCAATTCCATCGAGGACGTGGCGGAGGCGATCAATCAACCGTTCTGGTTCCAGCTGTACCTGATGAAGGACCACAAGGTCAACGCAAGCCTGATGCGCCGCGCCCACGACGCGAACTGCTCGGCGCTCGTGCTGACCATCGACCTGCACACGCAGGGCAAGCGCTGGGCCGACGAAAAGCACGGCCTCGCGGTGCCGCCGCGCCTGACGCCGGCGAACATCATGCAGATGGTGGGCCACCCGCGCTGGCTCGCGAACATGGCGGGCAGCAAGCGCTATACGTTCGGCAATTTCGAGCACGAGATCAAGGAGGCCGGCTCCATCGGCTCGCTGTCGAAGTGGATCGAGGAGCAGTTCGATCCTTCGTTCGACGTGAACACGGCGCGCCGGGTGCGCGCGACATGGCAGAGAAAGCTGATCCTGAAAGGCGTGATGAATCCGGACGACGCGCGCACCGCCATCGACATCGGCGCGGACGCCATCATCGTGTCGAACCACGGCGGGCGCCAGCTGGACGGCGCGCCGTCGTCGATCTCCGTGCTGCCGGAAATCGTGGATGCCGTGGGCGACCGCATCGAAGTGCTGTTCGACGGCGGCATCCGCACGGGCGGCGACATCGTCAAGGCGATCGGCCTCGGCGCCCACGCCTGCCTCTCCGGACGCGCGTGGCTGTACGGCCTGGCCGCGCGCGGGCGCGAAGGCGTCACGTGCGCCCTCACCCTGCTGGAACAGGAACTGCAGGACTGCATGCTGCTCACGGGCCTCGACAACCTGCAGCGCATCGAGCCCGGCGTCGTCACCGCGCAGCCGCCGCTGGGGAGGCGCTGAATGCTGCCGTTCATGTTCGCCACCGGAATCGAGAACAGCGCGCCGACGATCGCCGATGGCCGCATCCGCCGCGACCAGATGGAAGAATGCGGCCACTACGGGCAATGGCGGACGGACTTCGCGCTCGTGGCGCACCTGGGCATCCGCACCCTGCGCTACGGCGTGCCGCTGTACCGCACATGGCTGGGGCCGGACCGCTACGACTGGGAATTCGCCGACCAGGCGTTCGGCGCGCTGCGCCGGAGCGGCATCGAACCCGTCGCGGACCTGTGCCACTTCTGCGTGCCGGACTGGATCGGCAACTTCCAGAATCCCGATTTTCCCGCGCTGTTCCAGGGCTATGCCCGCGCCTTCGCGACGCGCTATCCGTGGATCCGGCTGTACACGCCCGTCAACGAGATGTACGTGTGCGCGAAATTCTCCGCGCTGTTCGGGTGGTGGAACGAGCAGGCACGCGATTTCCGGTCGTACGTCACGGCGCTGAAGCACCTGGCCCGTGCCAACGTGCTGGCGATGCACGAGATCGTGACCTTGCGTCCCGACGCGGTGTTCATCCAGAGCGAATCGAGCGAATACTTCCACGCGCCGCATCCCGACGCCGTCGCGGAAGCCGAACGGCGCAACCGGCTGCGCTTCCTGTCGCTCGACTTCAACTACGGCCGCCCGCTCGAGCCGGTACAGCGCGAGTTCGTGCTGGCGCACGGCATGACGCCGGACGAATGCGAATTCTTCGAACAACACGCGCTGCGCCACCACTGCATCCTCGGCACCGATTACTACATGACGAACGAACACGACGTCGCCCCCGACGGCACGGCGCGCGATGCGGGCGAAACACTTGGGTACGCGATGATTGCGCAGGAGTACGCACAGCGCTACGGCCTGCCGCTGATGCACACGGAAACGAACCTCGACCAGGGGCCGCACGGCGACGAAGCCCGCGAGTGGCTGCGCTGCCAGTGGGCCCACGTGCGCAGCCTGATGCGGAGCGGCGTGCCCGTCGCCGGCTTCACGTGGTATTCGCTGACCGACCAGGTCGACTGGCACATCGAACTGCGCGAGGCGCGCGGCATCGTCAATCCGCGCGGGCTGTACGACCTGGACCGCCGCATCCGGCCCGTCGGGACGGCGTACCGCGACCTGATCGCGGCATGGAATGGACGACTGTCGACAAACTTGACAGGCGGCGCCGACGCTTATCACAAGTCATTGACTATCAACGACAAAAAGTCACGGCACGATTGATGCTTGTCAATACCCCGCAATGTGCATCCACTCTTTGAAGGGGTATCGACATGTCGATCGCGACAATCAAGAGATTCACGGCACTACTCTGCCTGTGCGCCGGCACGGCGTGGGCCGCGCCGGTCTACACGTACAGCTGGACGACGACGAGCCAGGGGTTCGGCCCGCACGTCGGCCAGCCGACGTACGCCACGTTCGACGTCGCCGCGAGCGTCGTCCAGGCGGGCGCCATCGGCTACAACGACATCACGAATATCCAGATGGCGTACCCCGGTCTCGCGTTCGACAACACCACCGCCAGCATCATCGGCTGGACGTTTTCCGTCCCCGTCGATCCCGTCTCGGGCGCGCTGCAGTACCAGGATCCGGGCCAGGGCCTCGCCGTCATCGCGTACGCTGGAGCGTCGATCAACGATGCGACCACGTTCCTCAGCATCACCGTCGGCAACCCGGTGGGCAATGCCGTGAAGGACCAGTTCAACGCACTGAACAACGGCAGCCCGTGGGCCGGCTTTCCCACGGCCGGCTACTGGACCGCAAGCTTCGTCGACGACGGCACCGGCAACCCGGTGCCGGAACCCGGCACGCTGGCGCTGCTGGGCCTCGGCCTCGCGGGTGCGACCGCCGCGCGCCGGCGCAAGACCTAGCTGCCGGTCACGGGCCGCTTGACGCGGCGGCCCGGCTGCGGTCTACTCCGGGCGCCACCATCACGCCCACGATCCATGACTTTTGCACCGCTGCTCGACATCGTCAACCTGATCCCGCGCGGCCTGATCCTGCCGCCCGCCAGCCTGTTCCTCGTCATCGTCATCGGCCTCGTGCTGTGGCGCCGCCGGCCGCGCGCCGGCCGCATCGTCGCCGGCACCGGGTTCGCGCTGCTGGCATTCCTGTCGACCACGGGCGGCGCGGCGCTCCTGGTCGCACCGCTGGAACGGCTGACGGCCCCGCTGCAGGAACCCGAGCGCGCCGGCGCCCAGGCCATCGTCGTGCTGGCGGCGGGCCGCGTGCGGCATGCTCCCGAATACGGCGACCGCGACATCCCCGACTACATCGCCCTCGCGCGCCTGCGCTATGCGGCGCACCTGCAGCGCAAGACGGGGCTGCCCATCCTCGTCAGCGGCGGCAACGGCGGCGTCGACAAGGGTAACCGGACCGCCTCGGAAGCCGACAGCATGGCCGCCGCCCTGCGCGAAGATTTCGGCGTGCCGGTGAAGTGGCTCGAGGACCGCTCCGGCGACACGGCGGAGAACGCGGCCTTCAGCGCCGCCATCCTGCGCGCGGACGGCATCCACCGGATCCTGCTGGTCACCGACGCGATGCACATGCCGCGCGCCAGCGCCGTGTTCGCGCGCGCCGGGCTGGACGTCGTCAGCGCGCCCACGATGTTCTTCGGCCGCCAGCCGCTGTCGATCCACGCCTGGGTGCCCAGCGCGGAGGGCATGCGCCGGTCGTGGTATGCGACGTACGAATGGATCGGCCTCGCCTGGTACCGCGTGCGCGCGGCCGGCGGCCGCTGATTCAGGGTCCGGCGAGCGTCGCGCACACCATGTTGCGCCCGCCCCGCTTGGCGGCATAGAGCTGCGCATCCGCGGCGCCGATCAGCGCTTCCGACGATGCGGGCAGCACCGGCGCCTGCGCGGGCACGGACGCGATGCCGAAGCTCGCCGTCGCCTTGATGATTGCGCCGGGCGCGTCGGCAAAGGCCGCGCGGATGCGTTCCGCCAGCGCCTGCGCGCCCGCGAGGTCCGTCTGCGGCAGCACGAGCAGGAACTCCTCGCCGCCGTAGCGGATCACGCTGTCGACCGTGTCGCGCGTCAGCGACAGCAGCAGGCCGGCGAAATCCGCCAGTACCTGGTCGCCGGCCGCGTGGCCGTAGGTGTCGTTGATGCGCTTGAAATGGTCGAGGTCGCACAAGACCACCGACAGCGGCGCGCCGTAGCGGCGCGTGCGCTCCAGCTCCGCGTTCAACAGGCCTTTTTGCAGGAAGCGGCGGTTGTGGCAGCCCGTCAGCGGATCGCGGTCGGCCAGCTGCTGCAGCTGGAGCGAGGCGCGGAACTGTTCGCGCTGGGCGACGTGGAACCGGCGCGCCGCGATGTAGCCGAGCGCATTGCCCATCACGAGCAGCAGCACGAGCGTCAGCAGGTCGTCCGCCCGCAGATTGCCCTGGATGGCCAGCATCGCGGCGAACACGATGCTCGACCCGACGCCGATCGCCACCGCGTAGATGAAACGATTGGGGAAATTGACGTAGACCGCCATCAGGATCAGCGCCTGCGACATCGCATTCCACGCCAGCACCTGCGGCTGGAACCAGCACACGACCATGAACACGGCCAGCGCGGCGACGAGCAGGGTACACGCGGCCCGGATCGACACGCGCACCGACCGCGGGCGGCGGACGATGGCCGCGAAGCAGCCCAGGCCCACGAGCGCCACGACGCTGCGCAGGCCCATGAGCATCCACGCGATCGCCGTGTCGCCCAGGGTGGCGAAATCGGTGGCCGCGAACGCGACGTAGAACGCGGCCGCGAACAGCAGGCTGGCCTTCAGCTGGCGGTTCCGCTCGGGCAGGAACTGGCGCGTGAAGCGTGACTCGCTGGCCGGATCCGCGAATTCGGCGCGGCGGCAGTCGATGGCCAGGTTGGGACGGTGGGGATCTTGGGGCAACACGACGGGATTCGGTGGAAGCGGGGCGAATGGCGGCAACCCGTCATTTTAATTCAAGGTAACTAAATTTTCCATACGGAAATTTACTTACAACGCCTACCGGCTCCCCAACCGCGGCGCCACCGTCGCCGGCTGTTGCCACGGCGCCTTGAGCTCCGTACGCGTCGCGTAATCCGTCAGCGCGAGCCCGAACAGCAGCGCGAGCGTGACGGCGCCCGCGACGGCCGCGAGCCGCAGCAGCGCGGGCGCGCGCTTCAGGCGCATGAACACGAACGCCACCAGCAACGCCTTCGCCAGCGCCACCGCGAGGCTGATCGCCGTGTTCAGCCAGCCCAGGCGCAGCAGCGCGCACGCGGCCGTCGTGGCCAGCAGCGCCATCAGCGCCAGCCACGTGAGCACGAGGGGGCGTACGGTCCGGTCCACGTCAGCCTCCCGAGCGCAGGGTCAGGTACAGCAACGGGTACAGGACGATCCACACCACGTCGACGAAGTGCCAGTACAGGCCGACCAGTTCCACGGCTTCCGCGCGCGGGCCGCGCATCAGCCACAGGCAGGCCGACACGCCGATGAACAGGTGCAGCGCGTGCAGCCCGGTCGCGGCGAAGTACAGCAGGAAGAACAGCTCCATGCCGTAGACGGTGCCCGCGTCCCCGCCGTCGGACGGATGAAACCCCACGCCGGGGAACAGGTGCTCGTCGAATTCCTGGTGCCATTCGATGCCCTTGATGACGAGGAAGACAATGCCCAGCGCCGCCGTCAGCGCGAGCAGCCGCGCGGCGCGACGGCGATCGCGCATTTCGTTCCCTTTTTGCGCCGCGTGGCCGGCCAGCGCCATGCAAAAACTGCTGGTCAGCAGGACGGCCGTGTTGACGGTCCCCAGCAGCATGTCCGTGTGGCGGCTGGCCATCCCGCTCGCTTCCGGATGGTGCATGCGCAGGTACAGGTAGCCGAACAGCAGCGGCCCGAAGAACAGCAGTTCGCTGGACAGGAATACCCACATACCGAACGAGCGCGCGAAGTCCTGCTGCGCGTGGTCGCGGAATTGCGGTTCCAGGACCGGCGCGTTCATGGCCCCTCCGGCGTGTAGGCATACGGCTCGCTCACGACGATGGGCGGCGTCGCGAAATTGTGTTCGGGCGGCGGCGATGCCGTCTGCCATTCGAGCCCCGTGGCCAGCCACGGATTCGCCGGCGCCCGCGCGCCATGACGCAACGACCATGCGAGGTAACCGAGCGGCATCAGGTAGCCGATGGCCAGCGTGACGGCGCCCGCGGACGACAGCACGTGCAGCAGCTGGAATTCTTCCGGATAGCTGTGGTAGCGGCGCGGCATGCCCGCATAGCCCAGCAGGTATTGCGGGAAGAACGTCAGGTTGAAGCCGGCGAAGATGACGAGGGCCGCGATTCTCCCCCACGTCTCCGAATACATCCGGCCCGTGACCTTGGGCCACCAGAAGTGGATGCCGCCCAGGTAGGCCATCACGGAGCCGCCCACCATGATGTAGTGGAAGTGCGCGACGACGAAATAGGTGTCGGACAGGTGCACGTCCAGTGCGAGCGCCGCGAGGAACAGCCCGGTCAGCCCGCCGATCGTGAACAGGCCGACGAAACCCAGCGCGTACAGCATCGGCGCGGAAAAGCGGATGCTGCCCTTGTACAGCGTGGCCGTCCAGTTGAACACCTTGATCGCGGACGGGATCGCGACGAGGAACGACAGCAGCGAAAACACCATCCCCGCGTACATCGACTGGCCGCTGACGAACATGTGGTGGCCCCACACGAGGAAGCCGATGACGGCGATCGCGAGGATCGCGTACGCCATGAAGCGGTAGCCGAACACGGGCCGGCGCGCGAAGCACGGGATGATCTCGCTGGCGACGCCCATCGCCGGCAGCACCATGATGTACACGGCCGGGTGCGAATAAAACCAGAACAGGTGCTGGAACAGCAGCGGATCACCGCCCAGCGCGGGGTCGAAGATCCCGACCTGGAACAGCCGCTCGATCGCGACCAGCACCAGGGTCATCGCCAGCACGGGCGTGGCCAGCACGAGGATCAGCGACGTCGCGTAGTTCGCCCACACGAACAGCGGCAGGCGGAACCAGCCGAGGCCCGGCGCGCGCAGCGTGTGCACGCTGACGATGAAGTTCAGCCCCGTCAGGATCGACGAGAACCCGAGCACCAGCACCCCGCACAGCGCCGCCACGACGTGCGAGTTCGAGAACATCGACGAGAACGGCGTGTAGAACGTCCACCCCGTGTCGACGCCGCCCGCCAGCAGCGCCCACAGCACGATCGCGCCGCCCGCCATGTACAGGTACCAGCTCGCGAGGTTCAGCCGCGGGAATGCGAGGTCGCGCGCGCCGATCATCAGCGGCATCAGGAAATTCCCCAGCACCGCGGGGATGGACGGAATCAGGAACAGCCACACCATAATGATGCCGTGCGCCGTGAACAGCTTGTTGTACGTGTCGTCGCTGACGAGGTCACCCTGCGGCGTCGCCAGCTCCAGGCGGATCAATGCCGCCGCCACGCCGCCGAGGAAAAAGAACAGGGTGATGGAAATCGCGTACAGCACGGCGATGCGCTTGTGGTCGCGCGTCGTCAGCCAGTCGGTCAGCCTGTCACCGCCCGCGAGGTAGCTCGTCATGCGCGCTCTCCCTGATATATTCGATGATGGCCAGGATGTCTTCCTCGCCGATCTGCCCCGCGAACGACGGCATGAGCGGCGCGTAGCCCGCGACGACGTCCTTCGTGGGCACGAGGATGGAATCGCGGACGTACGGCTCGTCGGCCGTCAGCTCGCGGCCATCCGCGAGATGCACGCGCCGGCCCAGCAGGCCCGTGAGGTCGGGCGCGTGCACGTTCGAACCCGGGTCGTGGCAGCCGCTGCAGCCGTAGCGGCGATACAGTTCGTAGCCGCGCGCCGCCATGCCCGGCTGGCGCGGCCCCGCGTCCAGCCACTGCGCGAACGCCGCCGGCTGCATGACGACGATCCGGCCCAGCATCATCGCGTGCTCCGTGCCGCAGTATTCCGCGCAGTACAGCCGGTATTCGCCCGTGCGGCTGGGCGTGAACACGATGGACGTGTAGCGGCCCGGCACCACGTCCTGCTTCACCCGGAAGTCCGGCACGAAGAAGCTGTGGATCACGTCCTGCGACGTCATCACCATGCGGATCGGCCGGCCCAGCGGCAGGTGCAGCTGGCCCTTTTCCCTGCGGCCGTTGCGGTGCTCCGCCTCCCACATCCACTGCTTCGCGACGACGAACACCGGCATCGCATCGCCGGGCGCCTGGTACAGCTTCACGTAGTCGATCGCGCCCCACGCATAGATCCCGAGGAACAGCAGCAGCGGGATCACGGTCCACGCGATTTCGACGGGCAGCCCCTTCTTCGGCACGTGCGTGCGGTCGGCTTTCGAGCCGGCCCGGTAGCGGATCGAGAAGCCGACCATCAGCACGAACAGCACCAGCGCGACGGCACCGCACAGCAGCAGCAGGCACAGGGCGAGGCTGTCCAGGCGCGTCGCGGATGCGGCGGCGTCCGCCGGCAGCAGGTGGAATTCAGGACGCACGCCGCCCTCCCCGCCGCCACAGCCAGCCCAGGAACAGCAATGGCAACAGCAGCACGCCCGCGCGCACGAACGCCAGCGCACCCGTCGTGTGGCGGCCGGACGTGGGGGCGAAGTGCGCGCACAGCATCAGCACCTGCTCGCCGAACGATGGCGTCGGCGTCCTGATCGCGGCGCGCAGCGCGGCCGGATCGAAGCGCACGCCGGAGAAGGCGCGCAAGATGCGGCCGTCGGTGTCCAGCACGACGAAGCCGGCCGCGTGGGCCAGCTCGCCCGTATCCGTGTCCGCCACGGTGCGGTAGCCCAGGGCGCTCTCCAGCCGCGCCAGCGTTTGCGCGTCGCCCGTCAGCAGCGTGAGATCGCGCGCGCCGCCGGGCAGCAGCACCGCATACGCCCGCTTCCGCTCCGTGGCCGCGGCGGCGCCATCGCGCGGATCGATGGACAGGCCGACCAGCCGGTACTCCCCGGCCGCGAGCCCGGACAGCGCGAGCCCCTGCAGCACGCCTTCGAACACGGTGCTGCACAGGTTCGGACAGGTGTAATAGCCGGGCACCAGCACCACCGGACGGTCGAACAACGCGGCCAGCCGGACCGGTTGCCCGGCATCGTCGCGCAGCACGGCGTCGAGCGGCAGCCGGGTGCCGGGCACTGGGTCGAAGCGCGCGGCCGGGGGCGGCGGCAGTTGCAGGGCCTGCGCGGCGGCCGGGCCGCAGGCAAGCATGAGCAGGAATGCGAGTGCGGCGATCATCGTGCCCCCTTCGCCGCCACCAGCTTCATGGCCTCGTCCAGCGGAATCCGGGCGATGCCGGCCTCGCGGTCGACCCAGCCATAGGCCTGCGTCGCGCGGCGCTTTTCCTCGAAGTAGGCGGCGCGGTCGGGCTGCGGAGCCGGCTGCAGCAGCGGCGTCTTGCCGGCGAATGCGTGCGGCGGCGTGTTCGCGGCCGGCGGCTGCTCGCGCAGCATCAGCGCGGCCGCGCCGAGCGCACAGGCGATGCCGCCCACGATGATGCACGCACCCACGCGCAGGCCGCGCAGATCGAGTTCGCCGCCCGTGTAGTCAGGCATGAGCGCCCTCCTTTCCCGTTCGTTCCAACGCGACCCACGCCGCCAGTCCGAACCCGGCCGCAACGAGCGGCGCCAGCCACAGCCAGTGCCGCGTCAGGTGCTCGACGGACGGCAGCACGAGCCACCAGCAATCCAGCAGGTGGGCCGCCAGCAGCGCGCCGGCCAGCACGCCCATCAGCGCGGGCGCGGTCTTCGCGTGGCGCGACAGCAGGATGCACAGCGGCACGGCGAAGTGACCGACGACGAGCACCCACGCGACGGCCTGCCAGCCGGGCGCGCCGCGGCGCAGGTACCACGCGATCTCGTGAGGCAGGTCCGCGGCCCAGATGATCAGGAACTGGACGTAGGCCAGATACGCCCACGTCAGCACGTACATCATCAGCAGGTTGCCGAGGTCGGGCAGGCGCTTGCGCGCGGCGCCGCGGTCGATCAGCAGTACGGCCAGCGCGAGCCCGGTCAGCATCTGGCCCGTGCCCGCCAGCCAGCCGAACACGCTGGAGTACCACTCGGGCTGCAGCGACATGATCCAGTCCACGGCCGCGAGACTCACGGAAAAGCCGTAGGCGACCAGGCACAGGGCCGCGCGCAATGGCGACCGCGTGCGGGCCCGCGTCTCGACGATGGCGAGCAAGGTCCACAGCAGCAGATAGCCGACGCTGCGGATCGTGAAGAAGACGGGACTCAGCCACATCTGGCGGAACGCGCCTTCCTGCACGGCGTGCTGCCACGGATACAGCAGCGGTGCGCCCAGCAGCACCGGCAGGAACAGGATGCACGCGAGCGGCAGCCAGCGCGCCGCGCGCAGCAGCGGGCCGCGGATCGTCTCGCCCCACGCGCCCCCCGTCAGCTGGTGCAGCCACACGTTGGCGAGACCGCCCAGCAGCGCGCCCGTGATGAACCACCACGCGGCGAGATAGCTGGCCAGCAGCGCGCGCGGGTCGAGGCGCCAGCCGGCGACCGCGGCGACGAGTGCGAGAACCAGGAGCGTGCGCGCCTTCATGGCTGGCCTCCCAGGCGCGCACGCACGTCCGGCGGCAGGCTCGCCGCGTCCGCATGCTGGCTCAGCTGCAGCGCGCGGATGAAGGCGACGATGGCCCAGCGGTCGGCAGGCTCCACGCGGTCGCCGTACGGCGCCATCACGCCGTAGCCATTCCTGATGACGTCGTAGATGTGGCGGTCGGGCGCGTTGCGCAGGCGGTCCTGGTGATACGTCGGCGGCGCCGGGAAGCCGCGCCGCACGACGAGGCCGTCGCCGTCGCCGGCCGGGCTGTGGCACGGCATGCAATAGATCATGTAGCGGTCCTGGCCGCGCTTCAGCAGGGCCATGTCGACCGGATACGGGTTCGCCTGCGCGTCTTCCGCCAGCGCGTCGCGCCGCACGAGGTCCGTGCCCGCGCGGCCGCCGGAACTGTCGGCGAAGGCGCCCCGCGCACGCGGTTCCGTGCCGGCGACGGGCGGCCGTACGGACGCGCCGTCCTCGAACAGCGGGCTGGGCGCGTATGTTTTATAGCGCGGCTGGTCGTACATGTCCTGTTTCGCGCCTTCGCAGCCGGCCATGGCGCACAACGACAGCGCAAACAGCAGAAGAAGCGGAATGCGCTTCATGCCGGCACCTCGCGCAGCAGCAGCGGGTGCAGCCCTTCCAGCAGGTCGCGCGCCGGGCCGGGCGCGAACACGGGGTCGCGCGCGGGCAGGCACAGGAAGAAGCGGTTGCGGCTCGCCAGTTCGAATTCCTCGACCTCGAACAGCGGATGGTACAGCCGCGGCAAGCCGTTCAGCACGAGCATCGCGAGCACGGCCGCCGCGGCCGCGCCGAGGATCGTGATCTCGAACGTGGCCGGGATGAACGCGGGCCAGCTGTGCAGCGGCCGGCCGCCGATGTTGATCGGGTAGTCGACGACGGCCGCATACCATTGCAGGAAGTAAGTCCCTGCCCCGCCGAGGATCCCGCCCAGCAGCGTGAGCGGCGCGATCCAGCCCTTGTCGGCGCCGACGATGTCGTCCAGCCCCTCGATCGCGAACGGCGAGTAGGCCTCCACGCGCGTGTAGCCGTTGTCGCGCGCATGGCGCGCGGCCGCGCACAGGGCGTCCGCGCTGGGGAATTCGGCCAGCAGGCCGTACATGGCCGGTCCGCTCATGCCTCCCCCTTCGCCGATTCGCGTACGAGCTCGCGCATCTCCGCGATCGAGATCAGCGGCAGGAAGCGCACGAACAGCAGGAACAGCCAGACGAACAGCGCGATGGAACCGAACAGGGTGATCCAGTCCCAGCGCGTCGGATAGAACATGCCCCACGCGGACGGCAGGTAGTCGCGGTGCAACGACGTGACGACGATGAGGAAGCGCTCCATCCACATGCCGCAGTTGATGACGAGGCTCAGCACGAACAGCAGCGCCGCGCTGTGACGTACGCGCCGGAACCAGAACAGCTGCGGCACCAGCACGTTACAGGCCAGCATGGCCAGATACACGGGACCGTACGGCCCCGTGAAACGGTTGATCGTCATGTAGCGCTCGTAGATGTCGCCGCTGTAGAACGACGTGAAGATCTCCGCGAGGTAGCCGTAGCTCACGAGCCAGCACGTGGCCAGCAGCACCTTGGCCGCGTTGGCGAGGTGGCGGCCCGTGATGAAATCCTGCAGGCCGAACGCGGCGCGCAGCGGGATCGCGAGCGTCAGTACCATCGCGAAGCCGGAGAACAGCGCGCCGGCGACGAAGTATGGCGGGAAGATCGTCGAGTGGTAGCCGGGCGTGTTCCCGACGGCGAAGTCGAGCGACACGATCGTGTGCACCGACACGACGAGCGGCGTCGCCAGGCCCGCCAGCAGCAGATACGCCCATTCGTAGCGCGCCCAGTGCCGCGCCTCGCCGCGCCAGCCCAGCGCCAGCAGGCCGTACGCGACCTGGCTTTTCCTTTGGCCGCGCTGGCCGGCGCGGTCGCGCAGGGTGGCGAGGTCCGGGATCAGGCCGACGTACCAGAACAGCAGCGACACGGTCAGGTAGGTCGCGATGGCGAAGAAGTCCCAGACCAGGGGGCTGCGCCACTGCGGCCACACGTTCATCACATTCGGGTAAGGCACGAGCCAGTAGAAGAACCACGGCCGGCCCAGGTGCAGGATCGGGAACAGGCCCGCGATGCCCGCCGCGAACAGCGTCATCGCCTCGGCGAAGCGGTTGATCGACGTCCGCCATTTCTGGCGCAGCAGCAGGAGCACGGCGGAGATGAAGGTGCCGGCATGGCCGATCCCGATCCACCACACGAAGTTACCAATGGCGAAACCCCACGCGACCGGCATGTCGACGCCCCAGATGCCGATGCCCTTCACGAGCAGCCAGGAAACGGCGGCCAGCAGCGCGCACACGCCCGCGGACGCGACGAGGAACGCCGTCCACCAGCGCCAGCCGAAATGGCCGGTGAGGACGATGCCCGCGATCTTGTCCGTGACGCTGGCATAGCCCCAGCCGGGGCGCAGCACGTCGGCATTCTCCGGGGTACTCATTCCAGCTCCGGATCGGGGTTCAGCACGCGCCTGAGGTAACTCGTGCGCGGGCGCGTGTTGAGTTCTTCCAGCAGGTGGTAATCGAGCGGCGACGCCTTCGCCGCGACGACGTCGCTGGCGGGGTCGTTCAAGTCGCCGAAGCGGATCGCGCGCGTGGGGCACACGGCCTGGCACGCGGTCACCATCTCGCCGTCGCGGATGCGCCGTCCCGCCTTCTCGGCCTCGATCCGGGCGCGGGTGATCCGTTGCAGGCAGTAGCTGCATTTCTCCATCACGCCGCGCCGGCGCACGGTCACTTCCGGGTTCTGCAGCGCCTTCAGGCTTTCCACTTGTTGGTTCGCGTACTGCAGGAAGTTGAAGCGCCGGACTTTATACGGGCAGTTATTGGAGCAGAAGCGCGTGCCGATGCAGCGGTTGTAGACCTGCACGTTGAGGCCTTCGCTGTCGTGCATCGTGGCGCCGACCGGGCACACTTCCTCGCACGGCGCGTGCTCGCAATGCATGCACGGCACGGGCTGGAACAGGGTGCGCGGGCCGGCCACGTAGCGGTCGACGCGGATCCAGTGCATGCTGCGGCCACGCGCCACTTCCTCCTTGCCGACGACGGGGATGTTGTTCTCGGCCTGGCACGCGATCGTGCATGCCGCGCAGCCGATGCACGCATTCAGGTCGATCGCCATGCCCCATTTGTAGTCCTTGTATTCGCGTTCGGGATACATCGACGCCTGCCCCGGCCGCTCGCGTGCCAGTTCGCGTATGTGCACGGGGTCGCGGCCCTGCATGTCGACTTCCTTCTGGCGGACCACGAGATCGTGCGTGCGGCCCGTGCGCTCGACCGTCAGCGCGGGCAGGGCAACGCGGGTGCGCAGGCGGTACGCGTCGAAGCCGACGCCCTCCCCGACGCCGCCCGCCGCGCGCCGGCCATAGCCCAGCGGCAGCGTAACGACACCCTCGGCCTGCCCCGCCACGACGAGCACCGGCGCATCCACCGTCCGCCCCTCCACGCGCAGCCGCGCGACGGCGCCGTCGGCGAGGCCGAGGCGCTGCGCCGTCGCCGGACCGATGAGCGCCGCGTTGTCCCACGTGAGCGACGTGAGGGGCCGAGGCAACTCCTGCAGCCACGCGTTGTTGGCGAAGGCGCCGCCGTCGACGGCCGGGTCGGGCGCGAACAGGGCGACGAGCGGCGGCGCGGCCGGCAGGGGCATGGGTCCGGGCGGACGCGCGCCGGGCACGGCCACGGGACGCGCGGCGCTCCCTGCGACGCTGCCCCGGCGCAGGCTGTCGCGCCACGCCGCGTCCTCGCCGCCCCACGTCGCGCGCACGAGCGCGTGGCCATTGCGCGTCCCGGCGCCGTCCAGCAGCGCGAGGATCTCGTGCGCGGAACGGCCGCCGTACAGCGGCGCGATCAGCGGTTGCACGATGCTCGCCGTGCCGTCGTGCGCCCGCGCATCGCTCCACGCTTCGTAGCAGTGCGCCATCGGCAGGTGCCAGCCGGCCGCGCGCGCGGTCTCGTCGCGGTACGGGCCCAGGTGGGCGGCGAGCGGCACCCGCTGCAGCAGCGCGGCGAAATCGAGGTCCGCGGGCGCATCGTAGGCCGGGTTCGCGTCCAGCATCAGCAAGGTGTCGACGCGGCCGGCGCGCAGGTCGTCGGCCAGCGCGGCGATCGACGCGCCGTGGTCCAGCGGGCTGCGCTCGACCGGCTCGATGAAGGCGAGCGGACCGTTCAGGCGCTGGGTCAGCGCATACGCCAGCGCGCGGCCGGCCGGGCTCACGTTCGGGCCGGCGACGACGAGTGCCGCGCCGCGCGCGCCGTCCAGCGCCTTCACGACCGCCGCCTCCCACCGGTCCAGCGTCGCATCGGCGCCGCGGCCCGGGTCGGCGCCCACGCCCAGCCTGGCCGCGATGCGCATCAGCGCGGCCTCGATCTCGTGCGGCGCGCGCGCGAGGCGCGCGTCGGCATAGGCGCCGGTCAACGTGGGCGTCGCCTCCAGCACGTACAGGCGGTTCGCGTCCGGCGCGTCTCCCAGCCGGCGCGGCGCCGTGAACGCGCGCGCGTGCGCCAGGCTGCCGGGCAGCGTGCCGAACAAATCCGCATCCAGCGCGAGCACGACCCGCGCCTCGTCCAGCGGGTACACCGGATCGAGCGGCCGGCCGAACGCCAGTTGCGCCGCGTGCGCGGCACCGTCGTCGTGCAGCGGATCCCACGCATGCCAGCGCAGGTTCGGCAGCCGTTGCCGCAGCGCCGCGATCTGCGCCGCCAGCGTGGGCGACGTGACGGTGCCCGTCAGGATGCGCAATCCCGCGCCGCCGTCCCGTTCGAAGCGGGGACGGCGTGCCTGCAGCGCGGCCTCGAACGCGCCCCACGTCGCCATCTCCTCGCCGCGGAACACGGCCTGGGACCGGTCCGGGTCCCACAACTGCAGGATGGACGCCTGCGCGAACACGTCGGTGGCGCCCGCGCTCACCGGATGGTCCGGATTGCCCTCGACCTTCGTCGGCCGCCCCATGTTCGATTCCACGAGCACGCCGT
This sequence comes from Massilia orientalis, assembly GCF_030411975.2. Lineage (NCBI taxonomy): Bacteria > Pseudomonadati > Pseudomonadota > Betaproteobacteria > Burkholderiales > Oxalobacteraceae > Massilia > Massilia orientalis. The sequence continues at coordinate 509,867 of NZ_JASNRB020000002.1, forward strand.
GCGCGAGCCCGTTGCGCACGAACGCGGTGGCATAGAACATGGGGAGGCCCGGCACGCCCTGCTCCGGCATCGTCACGTACGGGACGATGGTTTCGCCCGGCGGCCCGCCGCACCCGGCGCCCGCCAGCGCGGCCGATGCGGCCATCAGCTTCAGGAAGCGGCGCCGTGCCGATTCGTCCTGGGCGATCGGGAAAACAGGATGCGTCTTCATCGGTGGCAGGTGGAGCAATTGGTCAGCGCCTGGGCATCGCGCAGGTGGTACAGGCGGTTCAGCTGGCGGATCTCGTCCGCGCTGAGCGGCTTTTGCGGCGCCATCGACAGCACCTGGTTCAGCGGCCGCACGTGGTTGGGCGCGTCGCGGTGGCAGCGCAGGCACCACTGCATCTCCAGCGACGCCGTGCGCCACGTGATGGGCATCTGGTCCACGCGCCCGTGGCACTCGATGCAGGCGACGCCCTTGGCCACATGGATGTCGTGTTCGAAATAGACGAAGTCCGGCAGGTCGTGCACGCGCGCCCAGTGGAGCGGCTTGCCCGTGCGGGCGCTGTCGTGCAGCTTTGCCAGCAGCGGCGAATCGAGGAACAGCTGCGAATGGCAGCTGAGGCAGACCGACGTCGACGGCATCCCGGCCGTGGCCGAGTTCTCCACGGACGTGTGGCAGTAGCGGCAATCGATGCCGTCGTCGGCCACGTGGTGCTTGTGGCTGAACGGGATAGGCTGGGCGACGGGGGCAAAGGTCATGTTACGCGGCGACATGGTCCAGCGGGCCAGCGCGATCCACGTTGCGACCCCGACCAGCAGACCCAGCAGGATCAGCTTGACGAGCAGGACTGCGGAACGGGAGAACGGTGGCGTCATCGTGCATGAGAACGGTAGTGGATCCGGAACACACGAACGCAGTATAGGCTGTCGATCATGCAACACCGCACACGTTACCGCTGGGCAGCAAGCATTTGTACAAACTAATTTGGTTGTGGAATATACGTATAACCAGATTGCATGACATCAACATTGAATGTCGGTTATCATAGTTGGCTTACAGAAACATTTTGCGTATCAGATGATGAACTGGTTCAACCGCTTACGCCTGGCGAGCAAGCTAGGCATTACATTCGCCGCCGTCCTCGCCCTCACCGTGCTGGTCGGCGCGATCTCGATCCATCAACTGGCGAAGGTCAACGACACCTCGCTGCGCCTGTCCGGGCACTGGATGCCGGGCATCCGCGTCATCGAAGACATCAAGTCGCAAGTCGCGCGCATCCGCACGCGCGAGCTGCAATACATCATCTCCAGCGACCCGGCCGAGATGGACAAGTACGACAAGGTGATCGCGCAAGACCTGCAAGACCTGCAGGGCATGCAGGACGACTACGTCAAGCTGCTCGAATCGCCGGATGAACGACAGAGCTACACGGAATTCCTCGACCTGTGGCAGCGCTACATGGCGGAAGACACCAAGGTCCGCGCTGCCGCGCGCCAGAACGACGACGACCTGGCCAAGTCGCTGATCCGCGGCGAATCGAACAAGCTGATCGTCGCCATCCGCGCCAACGTCGACAAGGCCGTCGACAACTACACGGCAGGCGGCCGCGCCGCCGCGCTCGATGGTTCGCGCCGCTATGCGGCATCGCGCGTGCTGATCATGTCGCTCGTCTGCGGCTGCGTGCTGCTGGGCGCCGCCGGCGCCACGCTGCTCACGCGCTGGCTGATGCGCCGCCTGGGCGGCGAGCCGGACTACGCGACCGACATCGTCAAGCACATCGCGGCCGGCGACCTGTCGATGGACGTACAGACCCGCCCGGGCGACCAATCGAGCCTGCTCGCCGCGATGAAGGCGATGCAGGGCAACCTGGCCCACATCGTCGGCAACGTGCGCGCCGCCACCGGCACGATCTCCAGCGCCTCCACGCAGATCGCGGCCGGCAACCTGGACCTGTCCTCGCGCACCGAGCAGCAGGCCAGCGCCCTGCAGCAGACGGCCGCCTCGATGGAAGAGCTGACCGCGACCGTGCGCAACAACGCGGAACACGCGAACCAGGCCAACGCCCTCGCCGACACGGCGGCCGGCGTCGCCCAGCAGGGCAGCACGGCCGTCGCGCGCGTCGTCGACACGATGGGATCGATCCACGCGTCATCGCAGAAGATCGTCGACATCATCGCGGTCATCGACGGCATCGCCTTCCAGACCAATATCCTCGCGCTGAACGCGGCCGTGGAAGCGGCACGCGCCGGCGAACAGGGCCGCGGCTTCGCCGTCGTGGCGGGCGAAGTGCGCACGCTGGCCCAGCGTTCGGCCGCCGCCGCCAAGGAAATCAAGGAGCTGATCGGCGCCTCCGTCCAGCAGGTCGAAGCGGGAGCGGGTCTCGTCTCCGAAGCCGGCGCCACGATGCGCGAAGTGCTGCGGACCGTGCAGCAGATGCACGAGCTGATGGTCGAGATCAGCCACGCCGGCCGCGAACAGCGTACCGGCATCGAGCAGGTGAACAAGGCCGTCTCGCAGATGGACACCGTCACCCAGCAGAACGCCGGCCTCGTCGAAGAAGCGGCGACGGCGGCCCAGAGCCTGCACGAACAGGCCGAGGCGCTCGACCATCTCGTCAGCGTGTTCAAGCTGGAAGAGGCCGCGCGCCGTTCGTCCGGCGGCCGGGCGCTCGTCGTCGCCTGATCTTGTCCACCCCACGGCGCCACTCGACGCCGCGGGACGCGATGTTTGCGCAAACAAACTATGTTATAAAAGTGTGCGAAAAGCATATTTTGGAATAGCAATTCCTGGGCGTTTCCGATAATCTCTTGTAGATTGGAAGCTCGGAGTCGGCGTCGCCGACTCCGGCGGACGATATAACAACCAGCGGATGGCGCTTCGTTCGAGCACTGTCCGTCATTCGAGACAACGCTCATGAATCTGATTTCCCGCCTCGACACCATTGTCTTCCTGTTCTACTTCGTCGTCGTCGCCGGCTACGGCCTGTGGGT